>NZ_CP062005.1:1255660-1569575 GCF_014840935.1 Halomonas sp. YLGW01
GCTGGTGATCAGCACCTCATCCAGGCTTTCGGCCAGCAGGCGTGCGCCATAGGCGTCTTCCTCGAGGCCTTCGCCGAAACCTTGATAGGCGAAGTCGATCAGCGGCAGCAGCTCGCGCTCCTGGACCACCTCCAGCACTTGTTGCCACTGCGCGCGGGACAGGTCGAAGCCGGACGGGTTGTGACAGCAGGCGTGCAGTACCACCACGTCGCCAACCGGAATCTCCTTCAGCGCCGCCAGCATACCCGGGAAGTCCAGGCGGTTATCGGCATCGACGTAGGGGTACTTGCCAAGCTTCAGCCCGGCGGCCTGGAAGATGCCCAGGTGGTTCGGCCAGGTGGGGTCGCTGACCCAGATGCCACGGCCGGGCAGCTGGGTGTGGATGAAGTCCGCGGCCAGGCGCAGGGCCCCGGTGCCGCCGGGCGACTGGGTCGCGCTAGCGCGGTTGGCCGCCAGTACCGGCGATTCCTCGCCCAGCAGCATGGGCAGGATCACCTTGCCGTAGCGCGGATCACCGTGAGAGCCGATGTAGCTCTTGGTGGTCTCGTTCTTCAGCAGCAGGGCCTCGGCCTCCTTGACGGCCCGCATCACCGGGGTCGTGCCGGCGGCATCCCGGTAGACCCCGACCCCCAGGTCGACCTTCTGGGGGTTAGTGTCATTGTTGAAGGCTTCGATCAACCCGAGGATCGCGTCCCCGGGCACCCGCTGAATCTGCTCGAACATTTTAGGCTGCAACCTCGTCGGTTCTGGCGGCTAGGATGAAATCGTTCTTGTGCAGGCCCTTCATTTCATGTGACCACCAGGTCACGGTGACCTTGCCCCATTCGGTGAGAAGCGCGGGATGATGACCGGCTTCCTCGGCAATCTCACCGACCCGGTTGGTGAAGGCGAGGGCCTGCTTGAAATTGCGGAACTTGAAGACACGTTCCAGTTGCATGATGCCATCGCGCTCGATGATCTGCCACTCGGGAATCTGCTGGCCAAGTGCCTCGATCTCGCTCTCGGTGACGTGGGGGGCGTCCCAGCTGCAGGCTTCGCACTGCTGTTCGGAAAGATCGCTCATGGGAATATCCTCGATGGTTGGGTGATCATGATGGACTGTGACGGGGTGTCTGTGTGGCAAGCCTTCAGGCGCCAACGGCCTGCGGCTTGGGCGGAAACTTGGGTGCATGCAGGCCCAGTGTCATGGCGCGATGCACCAGCGCCATGATGTCCTGCCGGGACAGGTCATGCAGGGCCTCGAGATCGTCAAGCACGTAATAGAGCGGTTGCAGGATATCGATGCGATAGGGCGTGCGTAGCGCCTCCAGGGCATCGAAGGCGTGATGTTCGGGTGCGTCGGACAGGGCGTGAACCGTCTCCTTGGGCGAGGAGATGATGCCGCCGCCGTAGATGCGCCGGCCCTGTGGGGTATCCACCAGACCGAACTCCACGGTCATCCAGTAGAGTCTCGCCAGGTAGACCCGCTCCTTGGGGCTGGCGGCCAGGCCAAGCTTGCCGTAGGTCGCCGTGAAGTCGGCGAAGGCGGGATTGGTCAGCATCGGGCAGTGGCCGAAGATCTCGTGGAAGATATCCGGTTCCTGGAGGTAGTCGAGTTCCTCCGGGGTGCGAATGAAGGTGGCAACCGGGAAGCGGCGATGAGCGAGCAGCTCGAAGAAGGTGTCGAAGGGAATCAGCGCCGGTACCTGGGCGGTCTGCCAGCCAGTGGTGGCCTCTAGCACCCGATCGACCTCGGCGAGCTGGGGAATGCGGGTCTCGGGCAGGGCGAGGCGCTCCATGCCGTCGAGGTACTCCTGGCACACACGCCCCTCGAGGATCGGCAGCTGGCGCTGCATCAGGGTCTGCCAGGTGGCGTGTTCCTGATCACTGTAAGCGATGTGGCCGTTGGCATCGGGCTGTCGCGCCTGATACTTGCTCGGCTTTGCGGCGATCGGTTGGGTCTGCGTGGCCATGCGGCAGTCTCCGGTTGGCGGTCTCTTGTTATTGGTTGTCGCATCGAGCGTCGCGAGGGGCACCGCGGTGTCTTGCACTCGAAGTGTGATCTCAGTCTATGAGAGCCATGGCCGGGGAGAAGTCACCTAGGCCACGTATGGACGCCGGAGCAGGGCAGAAAGCGTCACGAAAAGTTGACGATTGCTCGCCTCAGGCGGCGCGACATCATGTTTTCCATTGGTTTCTGGCCTTGAGACGACCCTTGCGTCACGTTAACTTGACAGTCGAGTCACGCCGTCTTGACGCCTGTGATGTCGGATGGTGCCGTGTCGTGCCTCAGGCTTCACCGAGACGTCTGACAGAAGCTTGGTAGCGGGACCCGTTGCCGAGGCTCTTTTGCGAGGCTTTTACCGAGTCTCTTTGCTTGGACTCACTACCGGGATTCTCTACCAGGACTCTCTACCAGAACTCTTCATCGAGAGATCGCCATGCGCCTGAAATTTCACTGTCAGAACCGGATCGGCATCCTGCGGGACATCGTCTCTCACTTCGCCGATTACGGCGTCAATGTGGCCCATGGTGAGGTGGGGGGCGATCACGGCAACACCATCTACCTGCACCTGCCGCAGCTGCTCAATGCCCAGCTGGCTTCGCTCAGGCCGACGCTCGAGACCATCCCCGGAGTCTTCGGCGTCAAGCGTGTCAGCCTGATGCCCAGCGAACGGCGTCACCTGGAGCTGGATGCGCTGCTGTCCTCGTTATCCGAGCCGGTGATGTCGATCGACATGGAGGGCCGCGTGGTGGCCGCCAACCGGGCCGCCGGCCAGATGCTGGGCGTTCGGGTCGACGAGGTGCCGGGGCTGTCGCTGGATCGCTATCTGCCGGATCTCGACTTGCCGGATCTGATTCGGCGCAACAATGCCCGGGTCAATGGCCTGCGGCTCAAGCTCAAGGGCGCCACCTACCTGGCCGATATCGCCCCGCTGCACCGGGAACAGCACGACGACGTGGCGTCGCTGGCCGGGGCGGTGGTGACCCTGCACCGGGCCGATCGCATCGGGGAACGCATCTATCAGGTCCAGCGCCAGGAGTTGCGCGGTTTCGAGGCGATCTTCCAGTCGAGTCCGCGGCTCGCGACCCTGATCCGCGAGGCACGACGCATGGCACCGCTGGATGCGCCCCTGCTGATCGAGGGCGAGACCGGCACCGGCAAGGAGCTGCTGGCCCGGGCCTGCCACCTGGCCAGCGCCCGCGGCCAGGCCCCGTTCATGGCGCTGAACTGTGCGGGGCTGCCCGAGTCGATGGCCGAGACCGAGCTCTTCGGCTATGCCTCGGGCGCCTTCGAGGGCGCTCGCCCGGAGGGCAAGCTGGGGCTCTTGGAGCTGACGGCCGGTGGGACCATCTTCCTGGATGAGGTCGGCGAGATGAGCCCGCGGTTGCAGGTCAAGCTGCTGCGCTTCCTGCAAGACGGCGGTTTTCGCCGGGTCGGCAGCGACGAGGAGACCTATCTCGATGTGCGGGTGATCTGCGCCACCCAGCAGGATCTGCCCGCCCTGTGTGCCGCCGGCCTGTTCCGCCAGGACCTGTACCATCGCCTCAACGTGCTCTCGGTCAAGGTGCCGCCGCTGCGAGACTGCCTCGATGGCATCGAGGAGCTGGCGGCGCACTTTCTCGACCGCGCCGCGCGCCAGATTGGCTGCCCGCTGCCGGTGCTCTCGCCGGCGGCGCAGGCAAGGCTTGCGAGCTATCACTGGCCCGGCAACGTGCGCCAGCTCGAGAACGTGCTCTTCCAGGCGGTCTCGCTGTGTGAGGGCGGTACCATCACGCCGGCCCACCTGCGCCTGCCCGACGTGGGCCAGGCCCCGGGACTCGCCGGCGTCGATCTGGAGGGCTCGCTCGGTGAGATCATGGGCGACGTCGAGAAGCGCGTGCTCGCCGCGCTGTATCCGCAGCACCCCTCGAGCCGTCAGCTGGCGCGCCGGCTGGGGGTGTCCCATACCACCATCGCCAACAAGCTGAAGCGCTACGGCCTCGGCGACGAGGCCGAGTAAATGGCGAGCCAGCTGCCCCTTGGCCTGAAGCTCGGCTTTACCGCCTGGGTGCTGATATGGGCGCCGAGCTATTGGGTGCTGCTGGGGCCGGACAACTTCCTGTGGCTGTGCGATCTGGCCAGCCTGCTGCTGTGGCTGGGGCTGCTCATTGAGAGCCGCCGACTGGTGTCGATGCAGCTGCTGGCGGTGACGCTGGTGGGGGCGCTGTGGACGCTGGATGTGGCGGTCGCCGCGCTGATCGGGATGCACCCGATCGGCGGCACCGAGTACATGTTCGACTCCGCCTCCCCGGCTCTGGTACGGGGGCTCTCCCTCTTTCACCTGTGGCTGCCCGTCGTGGCTGGCTACGCGGTCTGGCGCCTGGGCTATGACCATCGGGCCATCTACTGGCAGACAGGCCTGACCTGGCTGGTGATACCGCTGAGCTATTGGCTCACCGCTCCCGAGCACAACATCAACTGGGTACAGGGGCCCTTCGGGCAGTCACAGACGAGCCTTGAACCCTGCTGGTATCTCGTGGCTCTGATGCTCGCCTGGCCGCTGGTTCTCTATCTGCCGATACACCTGCTGATGCTCGCCATCATGCGCTGGCGCAGTCACCACCGGGGCGCTTGACCCGGATGGCATGGCGCCATGTGGGCGTGGTTCAGCGCTGATGGCAGAACTGGTGTCGGCCTTTCTATCAGGGCAGGCGTTGCCTGACCGATTCCCGTATCACCAGCGACGGCGGCAGAGCCGTCACTGGGTCGAATGGGCGCCCATGCTCTAGGCGCTCGATCAGCTGAGCGATGGCGGTGGCGCCGAGTTCGTAGATGGGCTGATGGATGGTGGTCAGGGCGGGGGAGGCATAGCGGCCGATATCGATGTCGTCGTAGCCGATGATGGAGAGCTCGTCGGGCAGGCGCAGGCCCGCGTCCACGGCGGCACGCAGGGCGCCGATGGCTGTCAGGTCATTGAAGGCGAACACGGCCTGGGGGCGGGGGCCCTTGTTAAGCAGGGTGCGCATGGCGGCATGCCCGCCGTCGGCCTGCAGATTGGTGACGATGATGCGGCTTGCCGGCAACGCGAGGCCCACGGCCTCGCAGGCGGCACGCGCGCCGGCCAGGCGCTCCTCCGAGCGGGGGTGATCGGCGGGGCCGGTGAGCAGGGCGATATCGTCAAGGCCCCGAGCCAGCAGATGCTCGATGGCCAGCCGGGCGCCCAGACGCGAGTCGTCGTTGACCACGGCGATATCCGGCCGCGGGGTCGCGGCGGCGTCCAGCATCACGGTCGGCAGGGCCTGGCGATTCAGGGCCGCGAGAAAGCCCGGGCCGTTGCGAGAGGTCATCACGATCAGCCCGTCGATGCGGCGTTCCAGGAGCGTCTCGAGGTAGGCCACCTGCTTGTCGTCGACGTCGTCGGCGTTGCACAGCATCAGGCTGTAGCCGCAGGCAAAGCAGTGATCCTCGACGCCACGGATCAGCGCCGAGAAGAAGGGGTTGTCGGCACTGGTGACGATCATGCCGATGGTCCGGCTGCGCCGGGATTTCAGGGTGCGCGCGACGGTATCCGGTCGGTAGTCCAGGGCCGCGATGGCCCGTTGCACCCGGGCGCGGGTCTCGGGTGCAACGGCGCGGCTCTGGTTGACCACGTGGGAGACGGTGGTGATCGACACCCCCGCCAGGCGCGCCACGTCCTTGAGGCGAACCATGGTCGGCGACTTATTCCTGGGTAATCAGCTTGAGCGGGACCGGGATATTGGCCTCGACGTCCTCGCCCTTGAGCAGGGCATCGGCGGTTTTGATGCCGAGAGCACCGATGAGAGCGGGCCGCTGGGCGATAGTGGCGGCCATGATGCCATCCTCGACCGCCTGGATGCCGGCGTCGGTGCCATCGAAGCCGACCAGGATCACCTCGTCGTTGCCGCCCGCCTGGAGGGCGCGCTGGGCGCCGAGGGCCATCTCGTCGTTCTGGGCGAACACGGCCTGGATGCCCGGATGGGCCTGGAGAAGATTCTCCATCACGTTGAGGCCTTCGGTGCGGTTGAAGTTGGCCGGCTGAGAGGCCACCAGCTCGATGCCGGGAGCGGCCTCGACCGCCGTCATGAAGCCTTCGCCGCGATCGCGGGTGGCCGAGGCGCCCGGAACCCCTTCCAGTTGCACGACCTGGCCCTCGCCACCGAGCCGCTCGGCGATGTAGCCGCCGGCAAGCGTGCCGCCGGCGACGTTGTCGGAGGCGATGTGGGAGGCCACGCGGCCGCCGTTGGCACTGCGGTCCAGGGTGATCACCGGCACGTTGCGGGCGTTGGCCGAGCGCACGCTGGACACGGCGGCATCGGAGTCGGTGGGGTTCATCAGCAGCAGATCGATGTCACGGGACAGGGCGTCCTCGACGTTGGAAAGCTCCCGGGCCGCGTCGTTGCCGGAATCCAGCACGATCAGCTCGTGGCCGAGGGCCTCGGCCTGGCGCTCGGCGCCTTCCTGCAGGGTCACGAAGAAGGGGTTGTTCAGTGTGGACACCACCAGGGCGATGCGATCCGCCATGGCCTGCCCGCTGAGACCGATGCCCGCGGCGACGGCGGAGGCGAGTAGCAGTTTCTTCATGGTCTGGCTCCTTGGATCTTGTTGTGAAGCGTGTGAGTCGTGCTGGCGTGTCACGACGAGGTCGACCGGCTGTCGAGCAGCACGGCCAGGAGAATGACCGCGCCCTTGGCGATCATCTGGAAGTAGGACGACACGCCCATGATGTTGAGGGCGTTGTTGAGCACGCCGATCACCAGGGCGCCGACCAGGGTGCCGAAGATGCGGCCGCGACCACCCATCAGGCTGGTGCCGCCGATCACCACCGCGGCGATGGCATCGAGTTCGTAGCCGGTACCGGCGGTGGGCTGAGCCGAGCCCAGGCGGGCGGTCAGCACCACGCTTGCCAGCGCCGCGCAGGCCCCGGAGATCGCATAGACGCTGATCTTGATGCGAGTGACGTTGATGCCGGAGAGGCGCGCGACCTTCTCGCCACCGCCCACCGCATAGACATGGCGGCCGAAGCGGGTGTGATGCAGCACGCCCCAGCAGAGCACGAAGACGAAGAACATCAGATAGATGGGAATCGGCACGCCCAGCCAGTAGCCGCCGCCGAGCTGCCAGAACAGATCGGCGGCCGGCGTGGTGCCGATCGAGATGGGGCGCCCGTCGGTGAAGACCAGCGCCGCCCCGCGCAGGATGGTCATGGCCACCAGGGTGACGATGAAGGCCTGGATGCGGCCGTATGCCACGAAGGCCCCGGCAATGGCACCCAGCCCGGCCCCGGCGGCGACGGTGCCGGGCACGCCGATCCAGGGCGTCAGGCCTGAGGCGGTCATGGCCCCGGCGAAGGCCCCGGTCAGGGCCAGCACCGCTCCCACCGACAGGTCGATGCCGGCGGTCAGGATGACGAAGGTCACCCCCATGGCGATGATGGCGTTGATGCTTGACTGGCGCAGCACGTTGAGGATGTTGTCGACGGTCAGGAAGTTGTCGCTCAGGGCGGCGCTGACGATGACCAGCAGCGCCAGGGCGAGGAAGGCCTTGTTGTCGATCAATAGCCGGGTGGCGGCCTTGTTCATGGTGAGGGTGCTCATGGGGTGACGGTCTCCGTGGCTGCCTCGATGTGGGCAGCGGCGGTCATGATGGTTTCCTGCGTGGCGTCGTCGCGGGTGAATTCGCCGGTGATACGGCCGTTGGCGAGCACCATGATGCGATCGGAGAGCCCGAGCAGCTCGGGCATCTCGGAGGAGATCAGCAGCACGCATTTGCCCTGGCGCTTGAGCTCGTTGATCAGCAGATAGATCTCGCGCTTGGCACCGACGTCGACGCCGCGGGTCGGCTCGTCGAGGATCACGATCTCCGGCTCGGTCATCAGCGCCTTGGCCAGCGACGCCTTCTGCTGGTTGCCCCCGGAGAGCGTGTCGATGGGCTGATGCCGGTCGTTGAGCTTGATGCGGAAGGCCTTGATGTAATGCTCGACGGCGGCGCGTTCGCGGCCGGCCTGGATCAGGCCGAAGGGGCCGCAGAAGGCCGGCAGGGCGGCCAGCGACATGTTACTGGCCACTGAGTGTGCGAGCAGCAGCCCGGCCTGCTTGCGATCCTCGGGCACATAGACGAGGCCCGCGCGCAGGGCGTCCCGCGGTGAGCCGAAGCGCACCGGGCGCTCCCGGATCCGCACCTCGCCCGATCGGACGGGAGTGTCGCCGCAGATCGCCTGCGCCATTTCCGTGCGCCCGGCCCCCATCAGGCCGCCGAAGCCCAGCACCTCGCCGGCTCGGGCCGAGAAGGAGACCTCGTCGACGCCGGGCGCCGACAGCCGATCGACCTCGATCATCACCTCGCCCGGTGTCGGCGGCTCGTAGGGGTAGCGGTCGGCGAGCTCGCGTCCCACCATCTTGCGGATCAGGTCGTCCTCGCTGAGCTCGGCGGTCGGCCCGTCGTGCACCAGCCGGCCGTCGCGCAGCACGGCGACGCTGTCACACATGCGAAAGATCTCGGGCAAGCGGTGGGTGATCATCACCAGCGACTTGCCCTCCTCGCGCAGGGCGGCGACCACCTGCTCGAGGATCTCGGTCTCGATATCGGTCAGGGCATCGGTGGGCTCGTCCATGATGATGATCTCGGCGTCCAGGGACAGCGCGCGCGCGATCTCTACCATCTGTTGTTGGCCGATGCTCAGGCCATCGACCGGGGTGCGCGGGTCGATGTGCTGCTGGAGGCGGGCCATCAGCTCGCCGGCCTGGCGATACAGGCGAGTCCAGTCGACGGTGCCCAGGCGCGTGCGCGGCTCACGGCCGAGGAAGATGTTCTCGCCGGCCGAGAGGCCGCCGACCAGGTTGAGCTCCTGGTGAATGATGGCGATGCCGGCATCCATGGCCTGGCGCGGCGTGGTGAAGTGGGCCTTGTCGCCGCGCAGCCAGATCTCGCCGGCGTCGGCCTGGTGGACGCCGCTGAGCACCTTCATCAGGGTCGATTTGCCGGCGCCGTTCTCGCCGGCCAGCGCCTGGACGCGGCCCGGGAAGAGGGAGAGATCGACGCCCTCTAGCACGGTGACGCCGGAGAAGCCCTTCTCGATGCCCTTGAGGGCCATCAGAGGCTGGCAGGACGCATCCTTCGGTGCGGTCGACGACGCGGCGCTCAAAACGGCACCCCGCTGTGCAGGGCGATGTTGGCGTAGGGCGTGCATTCGCCGGTGCGGATCACGGCCTTGGCGTTGGAGAGCGACTGCTTGAAGGCCTCGTGGGAGACATGACGGGTCTCCACGGTCCGGTCGTCCCTGGCCTCCAGCGCCGCCAGACGGTTCAGGATGTCGTCTTTGAGAGCCGGGCTGTGGGTGGCGATCTCATCGGCGAGGGTCACGCCCTCGACGCACAGCTCCTCGAGCAGGGCATCGAGCACTGGCAGGAAGCCCGGCAGGCCGGGGGTCACCGCCAGGTCGATGCGGGGCACCTCGGGCGGAATCGGCAGCCCGGCATCGGCGATCACCAGAGTGTCGGTATGCCCGAGCTCGGCGATCAGGGCGTTGAGCGGGGCATTGAGCAGGCCATGACGTTTCACGGGGTTCACGCTAAGGCTGAGAATTCAGCGCGCATTGTAAGCGCAAACGTTTGCGCCACCGATTCGCCAAAGGTCTTAGGCAGGGCCGATTGACGGCCCTGGCAGCGCATGCCTAGGGCGTGGGCTGACCGTCCAGAAAGGCCTTCACCTCGGCGAAGGGATAGGCCTCCAGGGCGGCGAACCCTTCCAGGCGGCGCGCCTTGAGGCGGGTGAACACCGGCAGGGTGAGGCCGCACAGGAAACGGGCCAGTAGGGCCGGGGAGGGCGGGGCGCCGACCAGCGACTGATAGCACTCATCGAGGGGCGCACACCAGGCCGAGACACGGCCGGGTTCCAGGGGGGCGAGGGTGGCACCGTGTGGCAGCCGAGCGCCGCCCTGTCGACACACCGAACAATGCCCGCAGCGCTCGGGGGCTCGATCGTCGCCGAAGTAGCCGGCCAGGCGATGGCTGAGACAGGTGTCGCTCTCGAAGAGGTCGAGCATGGCATGGATGCGGCGGATCTCGCTGTGCTCCTTGTCCTGGAAGTAGCCGCTGAGCTCCCGGGTCAGTTCCTCGGCATCGGCGCCGGGCGCGAGTACCTCGTAGACCTCGGTCATCTGCTTGCTCTCGAGCTCCAGCCAGCCCTGGTCGCGGCAGTAGTCCAGGGCGGTGATCACCCGTGCCCGGCGGGTGTCCAGGCCGCGCTCTGCCCCGAGCCGCTCGAGGGTCGCGAAGTCCAGGGTGTGCCAGGTGCGGGCGGCGGTGCTTGAATCGACGATGGCCTGCAGGAAGGCCTGGCGCTCGCCGGAGAAACGCGCGACCAGCGCCGCCGGGCCGTCGGGAAACTTGAGTCGGTAATCGGCGAAGTAGGCATAGCGCGGGGCGATGATGCCACGCAGCTCGAGCTGCACCAGCAGGGTCTTGAGGGGCAGCGGGCGGATATTGCTGTCCTGAGACAGGGCATTGAGCATCAGCTCCCACTGGCCGCCGGGCGCCGCCAGGGCATCCTCGATCACCCGGCGGATGCCCTCGGATTCCGGGGTATCGCCGTAGACGAAGTTCTCGAGCACGTTGAGGGTGTCGCGCCCGCCCATCACCAGACACTCGGAGGGCTTGCCGTCACGACCGGCACGGCCGATCTCCTGGCTGTAGTTCTCGATCGACTTGGGCAGGTCGAAGTGCACCACCTGGCGGATGTCGGCCTTGTCGATACCCATGCCGAAGGCGATGGTGGCGACGATGCAGTCGACCTGGCCGTTCATGAAGTCCCGCTGCACCCGATCCCGGGTCTCCGCGGGCAGGCCGGCATGATAGGCACAGGCCTCGATGCCGGCCTTGGCGAGATAGGCGGTCAGACGCTCGGCGCTCTGCTGCAGGGTCACGTAGACGATGGTGGGGCGCGAGCCGCCCTGGGCGAGCCGGGGCCGCAGCCAGTCGACCAGGGTGCGGGCGCGCTGCTCCGATGCCACCGGCATCACCGTGAGATCCAGGTTGGGGCGATAGAAGCCGGTGGTGATGACGTCCTCGTGGGCGATGGCGAAGCGCTCGCGCATGTCCTGTATCACCCGAGGGGTGGCCGTGGCGGTCAGCAGCAGCACCTGGGGAATGCCGAACTGGTGCTGGTAGTCGGGCAGCTTCAGGTAGTCGGGACGGAAGTTGTGGCCCCATTCGGACAGGCAGTGCGCCTCGTCGACCACCAGCAGCGAGATCGGCACTCGAGCGATGAAGGCGCGGAAGCGCTCGTTCTTGAGTCGCTCTACCGAGATCATCAGGATGCGGATCTCGCCGCGCTGGACGCCCTCCATGACGCGGGCCGCTTCCTCGCGACTCTGGCTGGAGTCGATGCTGGCCGCGGCGATGCCGTGGCGCGCAAGGAAGGCGAGCTGGTCCTGCATCAGCGCCAGCAGCGGCGAGACCACCAGCGTCAGGTGAGGCAGCGTGAGCGCCGGCAGCTGGTAGCACAGCGACTTGCCGGAGCCGGTGGGGAAGATCGCCGCTGCACTGCGCCCGGCGACCACGGCCTCGATCACCTCGCGTTGGCCGGGACGAAAGTCGTCGTAGCCGAAGACGTCGCGCAGGATCTGCTGGGGTGTCGGGGTCATGGGGGCTCCTGGGGATGATCGGGAAGGCCGGTCCTGATGGGGTGGCGGCTGGCCGGTGCTGGCAATCCGGGTCTGCGACCGGTACACAGGATACAGGTCCGGCTTCGCCTCTGCCGCCTTGTCACCGGTCTCGGTGCTCTTGTCGCCCCTGGTGGGGCGTCTGATGGGCTAGGCTGACAGGTGACCCTGTGGCGGGAGAGCCCCCATGGACATGACGCCGATGCCATTCGCGGTGCAGGCCCACGCCAGTCGCTGGTTTCGGGTTCATCTGGCGAATGCGTCATGATGATGGTGATGTCTCACTTCCCAGGCTAAAGGCCAAGGCTATGGTCGAGAGCTCCAGGCGGGGTGGAGCTGCTGAGCCAGCAGCGGCGTCCGTTCAGGGCCCTACCACGCGATTGCGGCCCTGCTGCTTGGCCTCGTAGAGTCGCCGGTCGGTGCGCTCGAGGAACTGGTCGCGCAGCTCACCGATGCGGTGTTCGGCAATGCCGGTACTGATGGTGACACCGCCTTGGGGCAAGCCGAAATCATGGCTGGCTATCTCGTGACGCAGGCGTTCGGCCAGGGCCTCGCAGTGAGACAGTGGCGTCAGTGGCAACAGCACGGCGAACTCTTCGCCCCCCAGCCGGGCCAGACAGTCTTCTTCCCGCAGCAGGGTATCGCACAGGCCAGCGAGGCGCCGCAGCACCTTGTCCCCCTGCAGGTGGCCCCAGGTGTCGTTGACCTGCTTGAAGTGATCGATGTCGATTATCATCAGCGACAATGGCGTGCCGTGGCGGTTGCTCAGCGAAATCTCGCGTTCCAGGCTCGACATCAGCTTGCGCCGGTTGGGCAGGCCGGTCAGGGAGTCGGTATCCGATAGCTCGCGAAGGTGCGCCTGGTACTCGACCTGTTCGGTGATGTTGACCATCAGGCCATGCCACAGGATGCCGGTGTGCAGGCGCTCGGGGGTGGCGCGCACGGCGATCCAGCACTCCTCGCCATCGGGATAGTGCTGCCGAAACTGGGTGGTCAGCGGCGTCAACGACTTCGCCGAGCGCTCGACGGCGGCCATCACGCGGGGGAAGTCGTCGGGATGCACATGGTCGAAGGCGTGGCTGGCATCCTCGAACAGCCGTTGGCGTTGCTCGGCATCGCCGAACAGGCGGCTGGCGCCGGCCAGGTAGGGAAAGCGGATCTGTCCGCGGTGGCTACGGTAGAACTGGAAGACGAGGCCGGGCAGGCGTTCGGTCATGGCCTTCAACCGTTCCAGGTCGTGCCGCGTCTCATCCAATGAGGGGTCGTAAGGCATGACGCTATCTCGTTCCCTGCGTGTCGTGTCTGGTGGTCACCGAAGGCTGGCGACGAGTCATGGTCCGGCGGGCGCGAGGGAGCCCGCCGACGGTATGGTGCATTAGAAATTTAGCAACTGACTTTAGTCCAGTTGTGACAGATTGTGTAGGAGATCACGGCGGTGGGTAAGCATTGATGTCCTGACACTCGAGTGGATCAGGCATGGGCGGGAGCGGCCAATCCGTCTTGCCGGTAGGGGGCGCTGTTTGCCGACTCGACAGCGCCGCTAGCGGGCGGCGTCGTAGCGTCCCTCGCGCCCCCGGGAAAAGACCACCTGCCAGAGCTGCAGGTCGCGCGCCCGGAAGGCGCCGGCGCAGGCGGAGAGGTAGTAGCGGAACATGCGACGCGTGGTCTCGTTGTAGCGTTCGGCGATTTCCGGCCATCGGGCATCGAAGTTCTGAAGCCAGGCCATCAGGGTGTGATCGTAGTCGGCGCCGAAGTTCTGCCAGTCCTCCATCAGCAGATAGGGTTCGCTGGCGCGGGCGAGGTGCATGGCCGAGGGCAGCACCCCGTTGGGGAAGATGTACTTGTGGATCCAGGGGTCGGCGCTGATGCCCGAATTGTTGGAGCCGATGGTGTGCAAGAGGAAGAGCCCGTCGGGGACCAGCAGGTGCGACACGGTGTCGAAGTAGGTGCGGTAGTTGCGATGGCCAACGTGTTCGAACATGCCGATCGAGACGATACGGTCATAGTGGCCTTCGAGCTCCCGGTAGTCCTGAAGCAGGATGGTGACGGGCAAATCCTGGCAGCGTCTGCGGGCCAGCTCGGCCTGTTCCCGGGAAATGGTGATGCCGGTGACCTCGACACCGTAGTGGCGCACCGCATGTTCGGCGAAACTGCCCCAGCCGCAGCCGATGTCCAGTACGTGCATGCCCGGGGCAAGCCCCAGCTTGCGAGCGGCCAGGTCCAGCTTGGCCAGCTGCGCCTCGTGCAGGCTGTTGGCCTCCTTCCAGTAACCGCAGGAATAGCAGAGAGTCGGGTCGAGCATGCGCTCGAAGAGATCGTTACCCAGATCGTAATGCGCCTCGCCGACGATGTAGGCGCGGGCCTTGCTCTGCAGGTTGAAGAGGCCGGTCTGCAGGCGGTACAGCATCCTCTCCGAGGGCGTGTGGGCGCGCTCGCCAAGGCCATGGCGCAACATGCGATGAATCATCTCGTCGATCCGCTCGCACTGCCACCAGCCCTCCATGTAGGCTTCCCCGAGTCCTAGAGTGCCTTGATGCAACAGCCTGGAGAAGAGGTCGGGATGCAGGACCTGCATGTCCCAGGGCGCTCCGCCGTTCAGGGCCACGCCCGAGCCCTCCAGTAGCCGCTCGACGATGCGTCGGGCACGGGTGTCGGGTAAGGCGATGGCACCGATCCGGGGGTCGCTGGTCATGTCAATCTCCTGATCCATCAGACGAGAGGAGCGCGGGCGGGTCCAGCGGGCCGGGCAGGCGTCTCGGATCCTGGCTACCCCTTGACTAATCAACATAGCCATAAAGCCGCCGGCAGGCATAATTCTCAGGCTCAATGCCGGCGGTGAATCGGCTTGTTAATCAACGTCTTCATGCTTGAGAAGGAGCAACCCCATGCGCGTGATCGCGGATCTTTGTGTGGTTCCCCTGGGTGTCGGTGTGTCCGTTTCACCCTATATTGCCGCCTGCCAGCGCGAGATCGAGGCCGCCGGGCTCGAGCACAGCCTGCATGCCTACGGCACCAATATCGAGGGCGACTGGGACGAGGTCATGGCGGTAATAAAGCGCTGCCATGAAGTCGTTCATGAGCGGGGGGCGCCCCGCATAACCACTACCTTGAAGCTGGGCACCCGCACCGATCGCGAGCAGCACATGCAGGACAAGGTGGGCAGTGTCGAGGCGCTGCTGGCCGGCGAGGCGCGGGAGCCTGCGCCGAAAGGGTGATGCCGGGTCGTCGCATTCTGTCTCGTTTGGACATGTCGATGCCTTCGTCGACTTCGAGGCTCATGCCTGCGGCTGCCATCATGGCAAGGAGGCTCCGGCGACCGTGCTGAACTCGGCCATGGCCCTGACCCGCGCTGGTGGTCAGATCGGGATTTCCGGGCTGTATGTGACCGAGGACATGGGCGCGTCGCGACGCGGTGACCCGCGATAGCGACATCAGGCAGAGTCCAGTGCGGGGGCATCCTGTAGCGGCATTAGCCAGTCCTCGCTGATGGCCAGCAGGTGATCGGTCAGGGCGGCCAGTATCTGGCCCCCATGGCGCCAATGGTGCCAGTAGAGGGGGACATCGATGTGGTAGTGAGGGTCGATGTCCTGAAGCCGGCCCTCGGCCAGTTCCCGCGTTGCCTGGCGCTCGGGAATCAGGCCATAGCCCATACCCGCCAGGGCCAGCCGCACGAAGCCTTCCGACGAGGGGCAGAGGTGGTGGGGAAAGGGGGCGTGGTGGTCGAGCATCGCCAGGTAGCGATGCTGCAGTCGGTCGTCCGGGCCAAAGACGATGGCGGGGGCCTTAGCCAGTTGCTGGGGCGTGATGCCCTCGGGAAAGTGCCTGGCCACATAGTCAGGGCTCGCCAGGGCACGATAGCGCATGCTTCCGAGGGGATGGGCGCGCGCGCCCTGCACGGGGCGAGAGGTAGTGCAGATGCAGCCTGCCACCTCGCCGTCGCGCATGCGTTTCAGGGCCACGTCCTGATCTTCCACCACCAGGTCCATCAGCACCCGGCGGGTGTTGCAGAACTCGCCTACGGCGGGGGGCCACCAGGTAGCGATGCTGTCGGCGTTGATCGCCAGACGCAACCGCTGTTCGCTCTCGCCCAGCGCCGGCACCTGGTCCAGCAGGTCGTGCTCCAGCAGGCCCACCTGTAAGACATGATTCAACAGTCGCCGCCCCAGCGGGGTCGGGGCGAGCTTGGGGCTCCGGACCAGCACCGGCTGTCCGAGGCGTGCCTCGAGCAGCTTGATGCGCTGCGAGACCGCGGATTGGGTGAGACCCAGATGTCGGGCGCCCCGTTCGAAGCCCGATTGGTCGACGACGGCGGCCAGTGCCTCCAGAAGCTTGTAGTCGAGCATCAGTGTGGTTAATTCCCCATTCTGCCAATTAATTTCACTTATCCTCCAGTCAAGCCTAGTCTGGCGGTGCTTTGCAAGTCGTTGACTGCTCAAACACTGTCACAGGAGTAAGAAAAGATGCTGGTATCTGCGCTGCAGGGCCTGCTGGTCGGGGCGGGGCTGATCATCGCCATCGGTGCCCAGAATGCCTTCGTGCTGAGCCAAGGGCTGCGCCGTGAGCATGTCTGGCTGGTGGCGGCGGTCTGTGCCTTCTGTGACTGGGTGCTGGTCGGGCTCGGGGTGCTGGGGCTGGGTGCCCTGCTGGCCGAACAGAGCACGCTGATGCTGCTGGCTCGCTGGGGTGGGGCGGCCTACCTGGGGTGGTTGGCCTGGCAGTCGCTGCGACGCGCCTGGCAGGCGCATGCCCTGCGCGCCGAGGTACGCGCGCCGGCGTCGCGCCGACAGGTGCTACTGGCGACGCTGGCGGTCACGCTGCTGAACCCCCAGGTCTATCTCGATACTCTGGTGATGCTCGGGGTGGTGGGCGCCCTTCAGGAGAGCCCGGGTGGCTTCTTCATCGGCGCGGCGCTGGCGTCTTTCGGCTGGTTCTTCGGGTTGGTGGCGGCGGCGAGCTGGCTGGCGCCGAGGCTTGAGAGCCCCCGTGCCTGGCGGATGATCGATACCCTGATTGGCCTGATCATGGCGGTGATCGCCTGGCGGCTGCTGGCCGGCGGCATGCTGCCGGCCTGACCCCCTCCTCGGGGGAGATGTGGGATGCCGTCAGCTTTTCGTTACACCCTGTCAGGCTTTCTCGCCACCCTCGAGGCATACTCAGGGCCGCCCGCCGGGGGTGTCATGTTTTCTTGACGATTCGCAATCGGCCTGACCGGGCCTGGCACCGCTAAAGGCGATTCCCGACGTTCCTCGTCGCTCCGAGGGCCCCTAGGCTGTTGTCATTGATCGCCCGCCGCCTGATCCGGTGGCGAGCTCATGACAACAAGACCAAGGAGACCTCCATGAACGCCGCTGCTCCCCAGGCTGTCCAGACCGCCGCCCAGATTTCCGACCACAACCCGATCGGTACCGATGGATTCGAGTTCGTCGAATACACCGCCCCGACCGCCGAGGGCATCGAGGCGCTGCGTGCGCTCTTCAACCAGATGGGCTTCACCGAGACCCGCAAGCATCGTTCCAAGCAGGTCTTCCTGTTCCAGCAGGAGGGCGTGAACTTCGTGCTCAACGCCGAGCCCGACAGCTTCGCCGCCGAGTTCGCCCGCATTCACGGCCCCAGCGCCTGCGCCATGGCCTGGCGCGTCGCCGATGCCCGCCAGGCCTTCGAGCATGCGGTGGCCGAAGGTGCCGAGCCCGCCGAGAACCCGGTCGGCCCGGGCGAGGTGGGGATTCCGGCGGTCAAGGGCATCGGCGGGTCCCTGTTGTACTTCGTCGATCACCGGGTCGACGGCGAAGGCCGCACGATCTATGACATCGACTTCGAGGCGATTCCCGGCCGCACGCCTCAGGACCACAGCGTGGGCCTGAAGTTACTGGATCACCTGACCCACAACGTCGATCGTGGCCAGATGGATGTCTGGGCGGGCTTCTACACCCGGGTCGCCAACTTCCGCGAGATCCGATACTTCGATATCGAAGGCAAGATGACCGGGCTCTTCTCCCGGGCCATGACCGCGCCCTGCGGCAAGATGCACATCCCGATCAACGAGTCCGCCGACGACAACTCCCAGATCGCCGAATTCCTGCGCGAGTACAACGGCGAGGGCATCCAGCACCTGGCGATGGCCACCGACGACATCTACGCCACGGTGCGTGCCCTGCGCGCCAATGGCGTCACCTTCCTGACCACGCCGGACACCTACTACGAGAAGATCAACGAGCGCGTGCCCAACCACGAGGAGAACCTCGACGAGCTGCGTGAGCTGCACCTGCTGGTCGACGGTGCGCCGGAGCAGGGCGTGTTGCTGCAGATCTTCACCGAGACGGTGATCGGGCCGATCTTCTTCGAGATCATCCAGCGCAAGGGCAACGATGGCTTCGGCGAGGGCAACTTCAAGGCCCTGTTCGAATCCATCGAGGAAGACCAGATCCGCCGCGGCGTGCTCAAGGACGCCTGAGGCGAGCGGTTTGCCATATCGGGGAAGCCATAACGGAGCAGCCGCATAGCGCCAGGCATGCCGGAGACGACATGCCTGGTGCAAGCCGCTGGCGTTGTCGCCTATTGGCGATGGATTTCCATGAGCGGCAGCTTATCGATAGCGCATCCTTTTGGTCGCATGGTCAACGCACGAACAAAAACGCTAAAATCTCCCATAACAATAAACCCTGAAGGTGTGACATGACGGCGAGACAACAACCCAAGAATCTGTGGCTGGGGCGTTGGGGCTTCATCCTGGCGGCCACCGGCTCGGCGGTAGGCTTGGGCAATATCTGGAAATTCCCCTACATGACCGGTGAGTATGGCGGCGGGGCCTTCGTGCTGGTCTACCTGGCCTGCATCCTGGCCATCGGCATCCCGGTGATGATGATCGAGATCGGGCTTGGTCGTCGCGGACGCGGCAGCCCCATCGATGCGATCCGACGGGTGGCCCGGGAGTCCGGCCGCGGCCGGCTCTGGTCACTGCTCGGCTGGATGGCTATGCTGTGCGGCTTCATGATCCTGTCGTTCTACGTGGTGGTTGCCGGCTGGTCGTTCTCCTACCTGTGGAAGACCCTGACCGGCGGCCTCGCCGGCTCGGAGGTCGGCGACATGGCGGCGATCTTCGCGGCCAACAATGCGGATCCCCTGGCCCTGGGTGGCTGGAGCACCCTGGTCACCGTGATCACCCTGATGATCGTCGGCAAGGGCGTGCAGCAGGGCATCGAGAAAAGCGTCAGCTGGATGATGCCGGGCATGGTGATCATGCTGGCGATCATGATCGGCTACGCGATGTTCTCCGGCGGCTTCGGCGCCGGTGTGGACTTCCTGTTCTCCTTCGAGATCGGCAAGCTCTCGAGCGAGGGCCTGCTGGCGGCCATGGGCCATGCCTTCTTCACCCTGTCGCTGGCCTCGGGTGCCATCCTGACCTATGGCTCCTACCTGCCCGATCGCGCCTCCATCGCGCGCACTACCCTCACGGTAGCGGTCGCCGATACCCTGGTGGCGCTGATGGCGGGCCTGGCCATATTCCCGGTGATCTTCGCCAACGGCATGGACCCGGCCGCCGGCCCGGGCCTGCTGTTCATGAGCCTGCCGCTGGCCTTCCAGGCCATGCCGTTCGGCAGTGTCTTCATGGCGATCTTCTTCATCATGCTGTCGATGGCCGCGCTGACCTCCGCCATCTCGATGATCGAGGCCACCGTGGCCTGGCTCAACGAGAGCAAGGGTATCTCGCGCACCAAGGCGACCTGGGGCGCGGGCATCGTGCTGTGGCTGCTCAGCACCCTGGCCATGCTGTCCTTCAACGTCGGTGCCGACTGGACGCTGGCCGGCAAGCATGCCTTCGACTGGCTCGACTATCTGACCTCGCGCTTCATGATGCCGCTGGGCGGCCTGGGCATGGCGCTGCTGGCCGGTTTCGTGCTGCGCCACGAGATCTTCAAGTCCGAGCTGGGCCTGTCCAGCACCCAGCATGCGCTGTGGCTGTTCATGGTGCGCTATGTGAGCCCGCTGGGCATCGTGCTGATCTTCATCGATAGCCTCGGCCTGATGGTGCTGGACATGGGCAGCCAGTGGTACTGGTGGCTCGGTGTGCTGATCGCCATCACCGTGGTCGGTGAACTGGTCAGCCCGCGACTGAAGCGTCAGCTGGCCGCCTGATCCATCCACGGTGCTCCATGGCTCGTGCAACATGCGCTGCCCCCGCCTCATGGCGGGGGCAGCGTCGTTTAGAGGGGAGCCATGATCCGGCGAAACGGCGCCGCGGTGGCGCCGGCTTGCCTGATGGAGCGCGCTCGTATGCCATAATGCGCGGATCTGATAAGGAAACTGCCAATAATCGTCATTCAAGGAGCAACGGTGTCGGGATATCTTTCAAGTGAACAGTGCAATCGACTGCTCGAGGGCGTGCGTGCCGCCGGCCGTGAGGTGCTGGCCATCTACGAGCGTGACTTCAGGGTCGAGGCCAAGCAGGACGACAGTCCGCTGACCGAGGCCGACATGGCCTCGCACCATGCCCTGGTGGCGCTGCTCGAGGCGCTCACCCCGGAAGTGCCGATTCTCTCCGAGGAGTCCGGGGAGATTCCCTTCACCACGCGTCAGGCCTGGTCGCGCTATTGGCTGATCGACCCGCTGGATGGCACCAAGGAGTTCATCAAGAAAAACGGCGAGTTCACCCTCAATCTGGCCCTGATCGAGGACGGAGAGCCGGTATTCGGCATCGTTCACGCCCCCGTGCTGGGCGTGGATGGAACCACCTGGTGGGGGCAGGTGGGCAAGGGCGCCTGGAAGCAAGCCGACGATGCCACTGCATCGATCCGGGTGCGTGCCCTGCCAGACCCGGCGGTCGAGCCCTGGAAGGTGGTCGGCAGTCGCTCGCATGGCGCGGCGGAATTCGAGGCCTTCTGCGCCGATCTGCCGGCCAACGAGCGCGTCTCGATGGGGAGTTCGCTGAAGCTGTGCCTGGTCGCCGAAGGCGCGGCGGATCTCTACCCGCGCCTGGCACCGACCTGTGAATGGGACACCGCGGCGGCGCAGGCGGTCGTGGTCGCGGCCGGCGGTGCGGTGCTGAATGCTTACAGCCTGACGCCCCTGCGCTGCAATCAGCAGGAGAGCGTGCTCAACCCTTATTTCATCGTCTGCGGCGAGCGCGATGCCCGCTGGGAGCAGGCGCTGGTCGAGGCGATAGCCTGAGCCCGGCCCCGGCCGGCGCGTCGTCGGTGGCCGGGGTTATAAGCTTCGAAGCAGACGTTACTGGCCTTTCAGGGTCTCGAGCCTTAAATTTGGCTATAAGAAATCATGTAAAATGATTAAAATGGAATAAATCAGTTCCCTCGATTCGAGCCGCTTGCCATGATCCCCGACCTGCCCCCTACATC
The DNA here is from genome assembly GCF_014840935.1 of Halomonas sp. YLGW01. Lineage (NCBI taxonomy): Bacteria > Pseudomonadati > Pseudomonadota > Gammaproteobacteria > Oceanospirillales > Halomonadaceae > Halomonas > Halomonas sp. YLGW01. Next base: position 1,276,653 of record NZ_CP062005.1, read on the forward strand.
GCTCCACGCCCAGCAGGGCGACGCCTCCGTGCTGATTTCGCGGTTGCGCGATTTTCCCCGCGGTCAGGTGGCTCTGGTGGGCGCCGGCCCCGGCGATCCTGAGCTGCTGACCCTGAAGGCACTCAAGCGCCTGCAGGCCGCCGAGGTGATCCTGCACGACCGCCTGGTCAGCGAGGAGATCCTGGCCATGGCCAACCCTCAGGCGCGACGGCTCTACGTGGGCAAGGCGCGCTCGCAGCACAGCCTGCCTCAGGAAGGCATCAACCAGGCGCTGGTTGACTGGGCGCGGGAAGGTAAGAGGGTGGTGCGGCTCAAGGGCGGCGATCCCTTCATCTTCGGCCGTGGCGGCGAGGAACTCGAGACCCTGGCGGCGGCGGGCATTGCCTTCGAGGTGATCCCGGGCATCACCGCGGCCTCGGGCTGTGCGGCCTACGGCGGCATTCCGCTGACCCATCGGGACCACGCCCAGTCGGTGCGCTTCGTCACCGGACATCTCAAGAACGGCAGCTGCGACCTCGATTGGGCGACCCTGGCCCATCCCGGCCAGACGCTGGTCTTCTACATGGGGCTTGGCAGCCTCGATATCATCCGTGAGGCGCTGATGGCGCATGGCCTTACCGCCGAGACGCCGTTGGCGCTGATCGAGCAGGGCACCACGGCACGCCAGCGCGTGCATGTCGGTAGCCTCGCCCATCTGCCCGAGGCCTTTTACAGCGATACCATCAAACCCCCGACCCTGATCGTCGTCGGCAGCGTGGTGCGCCTGCATGCGACGCTTGCCTGGTTCGATGGCGAGCAGGCCGGCAGCCGCGGCTGGGAAGAGGGCAAGCATCCCACGCCGGTCGAGGCCTCGCAGAGTGCCTGAATTGGCGTGAGTGGCGTGAGCCGCGGCGCCTGACTGTCGCGGTCTGCCGACGCTTGATTCGCGGCGTTGGCTCCGTATCGTGGTGGATTTCTGCCACGATCGGGTCCGTTCAGATGATGTATTCCCCCTTTGCTCCCCACAGCCAGGCCGGTGCCCGGCAAGCGTTGCCTCATGGGTCGCTGGCTTGGCTGGTGCTGCTTGGCATGCTGTTGACCGGCTGTGCCGGCCAGGAGACTCGCGATGAGGTCGGTGCCTCCGCTCCTGGTACTGGCATGGTCAGCAGCGAGGTCGGCATGGCGTCCTACTACTCGGATCGCTACCACGGACGCACCACCGCCAGCGGCGAGCGCTTCGATCAGCAGGCCATGACCGCCGCCCATCGTACCCTGGCCTTCGGCACCCGGGTCCGCGTCGCTCGCCTCGATGATGGCCGCGAGGTGACGGTGCGCATCAACGACCGCGGACCCTTCCGTCGCGGGCGGGTCATCGACCTCTCCAAGCGGGCGGCGCGTCAGCTGGGCATGATCCAGGAAGGCACCGTGGAAGTGCGGGTCAGCGTGCTGCGTTAACCGCATCGCGCCTAGGGCCGGGCGCCTGTGTCGCCTGGTGTTCGGGCGATTACTGCTCACTGGCAGTTGAGGATGACGCGGCCTGCCAGCGGCGAAACTCTCGCTGCCAGCGGGCCAGTAGCGCCTGTCGCTTGAGATCATCGAGAGTCGCCAGCAGGGCGGGGCTCAGGCGGATCGGCCTCAGGGCGTCGCCCAGACGTGCCTTCAAGGCGTTGGCGGTGCCGGGGCCCGTGAGGGCCGGGTGAACGGCGCCCAGTGCCGTGTGCTCGGCGAGGACCCGCTGGCCGCGCTCGCCAAGCAGGTAATCGACGAAGCGCTGGGCCGTGGCCCGATGGCGTGCGCGACGCGGAATCAGCGCCAGCCGCTGGGTGACCAGCGCATAGTCGCTCGGGATCACCAGCGTGAGGGCCGGATTCGCGGCCACCACGTCCCGGGCATAGCTGCCCAGCAGGTTGTAACCGAGCCAGTATTCCCCCTCCTCGAGGCCTTCGAGCATTGCGCTGGTGGTCTTCTCCAGTACCGTGTCGGCGGCGCCCAGCGCCGCCACCAGCTCCCAATAGCGGGGCGACAGCCGGGCTTCCTCGACGGCATAGCTGTAGCCGGCGCCGCTCGATGCGGGGTCATAGGTCACCACCCGGCCGCGCAGGGCCTGGCCGTGCTGCTCCAGTAGTTCCAGTAGCTCGGCGTGGCTTTGTGGGGCCCCGAAGCGTTCGGCCAGCTCGCGCCGGTAGACCATCACGATGGGCTCGAAGGTCACCGCGAACAGCTCCTGGCGCCAGCGCGCCCAGGCCGGCCAGTCGGCGGCACGGGCGCTGGCGAGTGGTTGGGCGTGGCCATCGTTGGCGAGCCGGTACTGCCAGGGCATGGCCGACGAGATCAGGACATCGGCGCTGGGTGTCTTGGCCGCCAGGAAACGCTGGTTGAGCTCGAGAGTAGTGAGGTTGAGATAGGTCAGCGAGACGAAGGGGAAGCGTCGATGAAAATCCTCGAGTAGCGGCCGGATCTGAGGAATATCCAGGGCGCCATGAATCGTCAGGCGCTCGAGGGGCTGGGTGGGGGTGGCGGTGCCGGGGAAACGCAGTGTTTCCTCTGCGACCGCGATGGGGACGGTGCCGAGCAGTAGCCCCAGTGTCAACACTAGGCCCAGGAATAGACTCCGACATGGCTTCGGCAGCATGCCTGGCCAGGCCCGGCGATGCCGGTCCGCGCCGGGATGCCCGGCCCCGATGTGGTTGGTGCTCGTGTGTCGGGGGCTCGTGCGCTCGATACCCGGGCGCCCAAGACAGCGGGTGAGCAGGTCTGATTGGATCATCCGCGATCTCCCGTGAAGTGAAGGGCGACCCTGAGGCCATGATCGGCGGCCGTCGGCTCAAGCGTCAAACGGGCCTTGTGGCCCCTCGCGATGCCATCGACGATGGCGAGCCCCAGTCCCGAGCCCTCGCCGCCGTCGCGGCCCCGATAGAAGGGGCGCAGTACCAGCAGGCGCTGATCTTCCTCGATGCCGGGGCCATCGTCTTCGACGGCTAGGGTCGGCGGGGTGTCGCTCACCCGCACCGTGATGTGCTGCGCACCGTAGCGCCGGGCGTTGTCGATCAGGTTGGTCAGTGCCTCTTCGAGCTGCCAGTCGACGCCATCGATCATCAGTGGCGTGTCATTGGCCTCGACGCCGAGATCGATGCCGGCCCGGTGGCAGCCTGCCCAGGCGTCGCGGGTGACGCGCCGGGCCAGGGCGTTGAGGTCCAGCGACGCCAGGTCCGGGGTGGCCTCCGGGTTGTCGAGGCGGGTCAGCGACAGCAGCTGGCCGGCGAGGCGCGCGGTGCTGGCGCTGGTGGCCTGCATGGCCTCGAGGGCGCGTCGCCAGACGGCGGGGTCGTCCTGGCGCAGCGCCAGTTCGGCACGGGTCGAGAGCCCGGCCAGGGGGGTGCGCAGCTGATGGGAGGCGTCGCCGATGAAGCGTTCCTGATTGGCGCGCACCCGCCGCATCCGGGCGAGCAGGTCATTGACGGTCTCGCGCAGCTCGGCGAGTTCTCTCGGCAAGGGCAGCTCCAGGGGGGCGAGGGTGCGCGGGTCCCGGGCGCGGATGGCGTGGCGCAACCGCGTCAGTGGGGCCAGAGCAGAGCGAATCGCCAGCAGCAGGGCGGCGATGGCCAGCGTTGCCATGGCGCCGATGTAGGCCAGGTTGCCGCGCAGCAGGCTGAGTGTCAGCGCCTCGCGGCCTTCTCGGGTATGAGCGACGCGGACCTCGAAGCGTTCCCGCAGGCTCCAGTCCTCGAGGCGGCTGTGACGGATGCCCTGGCGCAGGGCGAGTGATTGCCAGACGATGTCGCGATAGAGCAGGGTGTCGCCGCCCTTGCTGTCGCGGGCCAGGTCGGGGCGCGTATCGCCGGGCAGCCGGGCATTGCCGGTGATGAAGTCACCATCACCATCGTAGAGCGCATAGAAGACGCGCTCCTCGGCGTCGGTGGCCAGCATCTCCAGTGCCGCCGGCGGCAAGTCGAGCCATAGCTGATCGTCCTGCCATTGCACCCGGTCGGCGATTGCGAGTGTCGCGGCCTCCAGCAGGCGATCGAAGGCGCGGTCGGCGGTGTGGCGGGCATCCAGATAGGCCTGGATCAGCATCAGGGCGCCGAGCCCCAGCAGCGGCAGCAGCAGCCAGGTCATCAGACGCCGGTAGAGGCTGGCCGGTCGCCTCACGCTGCCTCCAGCAGGTACCCGAGGCCGCGCACCGTGCGCAGGCTCACGTCGCTGTCCTTCAGGCGCCGCCGCAGGCGGTGGATGTAGACCTCGATGGCATTGTCGCCCATGGCTTCGCCGGCGAAGGCGTCCTCGGCGAGGCGGGCCTTGTCCACCGGCGCGCCCGCGTTTCGCATCAGGCAGGCCAGCAGCCGCTGCTCCCGCGGGGGCAGGGCCAGCGTTTTGTCGTCGAGGGTGAAGCGCTGGGCCTCGGGGTCGAAGCTTAGCCCTCCGACACGCAGGGTCTGAGTCCGGCCGCGACGTCGCAGCAGGGCGCGCACCCGGGCCTCCAGCTCGTCGAGGGCGAAGGGCTTGGCGAGGTAATCGTCGGCGCCCAGGTCCAGTCCGCGGACCCGGTCCTCGATGGCGCCCCGGGCGGTGATGATCAGCACCGGGGTGTCGCTGTCGTGCCGGCGCAGCGCGGCGAGCACCTCAAGGCCGCCGGTGCCTGGCAGGTTCAAGTCGAGCAGCACCAGGTCGGCATCGTGGCCGGGTGCCGACAGGTGAGCCAGGGCCCGGTCGCCGTCATCCAGCGTGGTCACGCTGAACTGCTCGAGGCGCATGGCATCGCCAAGCGTCTCGGCGAGCAGCGGGTCGTCCTCGATCAGTAACAGCTTCATGGCGTGACTCCTTCATCCTGGTCCGGCGAGGGGGCAAGCCGGGTCACCGCGGCCGCCAGCAGCGCCTCACCCCGGGAGGCCTCGAGCCGGCCGCTGGGCCCGGAGAGCGACAGCCACAGCTCGCCCGAGCCGATGCCCTCTTCGCTCATTGCAGCACACAGCATCAGTCCCCCGTTCAATCGTTGGGCGGGGGCATCGGCGTGCTCGATGGGCCAGCTTTCACCGGGCTGCAGGTCATGGCGCAGGCCACAGGCCGGCAGGCTGACCAGATGGCAGCTGGCCAGGCCCTGGCCGACCTCGAGCAGGGCGGCGGTCTCGCCGCTCTGTTCGCAGAGCCGGTCCAGTACCGGCTGCACCCGGTCGGCGAGGCCGCGGCTGGGCCGATGACGCTTGCCGAGCCGCACGGGGGTCGGGCCCAGGGTGAAGCGTCCGTCGTCTCTTCTCGCCACATAGCCAAAGCGCTCCAGGGAGGCCAGCAACCTGAGCAGGGTGCTCTTGTAGAAGCCGGTGGCCTCGGCCAGCTCGGCCAGGCTGAAGTGCTCCTTCGGTGCATCGAAGACCTCTAGGATCGTCAACGCTCGCTCCACGGCTTCAACGCGTTGTTCTGCCATCTTTACTTGGTGCCTCCCGGGTCGCTTGCTCGTGCCGTGCTCGCCCATGCAACTTTGGTCGCATTTGGCCCTCAGGGCGTTGACGCCTCAAGTCGGTGCGCCTAACTTTCCACACCAAGGAACGGTGTTCTGCCTTACAGAATTGTAAGGTGGCTGACAGCTTCCGACAAGTCCTGAATGCCATACCCCAGCCGGGTCGCTTCAGGCGCACGCCAATGCATCCTGATTCACGGCATCCTGCATGTCCGCGGTGCGGGCCGGATGACCTAGCGAGGCCAATAACAATGTTGATGAAAAGCATGATCCAGAAACGCATGTCGATGAAGACGCCCCTCACGCTGATCACTGCCGCAGCGCTGACCCTGAGCGCCTCCGTGACTCAAGCCTTCGAACCGGAGGGCAAGGTCGAGTGTCTGGCGCCGGCCGACCCGGGCGGCGGCTGGGACTTCACCTGCCGCAGCGTCGGCAAGGTGCTCGAGGATCTCGATCTGGTGCCGCGCAGCGTGCAGACCATCAACATGGCCGGTGCCGGCGGCGGGGTGGCCTTCGCCCATACCGTCAGCAAGCGCGCCGGCGATGACCAGCTGCTGGTCGCGGCCTCCACCGCCACCACCACGCGGCTGGCCCAGGGGCAGTTCCCGGGCATGAACGCCGACATGGTCAACTGGATCGGGGCCCTGGGTGCCGACTATGGCGTCATCGCCGTGGCCGACGATTCCGAGTACGACGACCTGCCCGAGCTGATGGATGCCATCAAGGAAGACCCGCGCAGCGTCAAGTTCGCCGGTGGCAGCGCCAAGGGCGGCTGGGATCACCTCAAGGTACTGATCGCGGCCCAGAAGGCGGGTCTCGAGAACCTGCCGCGCATTCCCTACCTGTCCTACAACAATGGCGGCGAAGCCATGACTCAGGTGGTCGGTGGCCACGTCGATGCCTTCACCGGTGATATCACCGAGGCGCAGGGCTTCATGGAGTCCGGTGACCTGCGCGTGCTGGCGGTGCTGTCCGAGGAGCGTCTGCCGGGCAAGTTCAGCGAGATTCCCACCGCTCGCGAGCAGGGCATCGATGCCATCGGCCCCAACTGGCGCGGGTTCTACATGCCGGCGGACATCTCGGATGATGCCAAGCAGTACTGGCTCGACGCCATGGACACCGTCTATGAGAGCGAGGAGTGGAAGAACGTGATGACCCAGAACGGTCTGATGCCCTTCCACATGAGTGCCGGTGAGTTCGAGGCCTTCGTCAAGCAGCAGATCACCGACATCGAAACCCTGTCCAAAGATATCGGGCTGATTCAGTAATGACCTTCAATGACCGCATCTTTGGGGTCCTGATGATCGTCCTGGCCGTCGCGTACGGCTGGGGCGCTACCCAGTTCCCGGAACCCTTCGGCGGCGGGGCCGAGGCCGTCGGCCCCGAGACCTTTCCCAAGCTGCTCGCCGTGGTGCTGACGCTCTCCAGCCTGTACATGATCGTGCGTCCCGACCCGGACAACGCCTGGCCCTGGAGCCGTACCGGCCTTGAGCTGGTGATCGCAGTAGTGGTGCTGGTGCTCTACGCCATGCTGCTGCAGCCGCTGGGCTTCATTCCCAGCACCCTGCTGGCGGTGGGCACCCTGTGCTGGCGCATGGGCGCGCCTCCGGTCAAGGCCTATCTGACCGGTGCCATCGCGGGCGTGGTGGTGTTCCTGATCTTCAACTTCGCACTCGACCTGGCGCTGCCGCTGGGCCTGCTCGACTTCCTGGAGGCAACCTGATGGAAACGTTGGGCTTCCTGATCGACGGTTTCGGCGTCGCGCTGCAACCACATAACCTGATGTTCGCCCTGATGGGGGCCTTCCTGGGCACCCTGATCGGCGCGCTGCCGGGGCTCGGCCCCGCCAATGGCGTGGCGATCCTGATTCCGCTGGCCTTCACCCTGGGGCTGGCTCCGGAAACCGCCATGATCATGCTGACCTCGGTCTATGCCGGTGCCATGTATGGCGGGCGCATCTCCTCGATCCTCTTGAACATTCCAGGCGATGAGCCGGCGATGATGACCTGCCTGGACGGCTATCCCATGGCCCGGAAGGGTAAGGCGGCCGAGGCGCTGGCGATCTCGGCGGTGGCGTCCTTCATCGGCAGCCTGGTGGCCACCGTGGGGCTGATCATGCTGGCGCCGCTGCTGGCCGACTTCGCCTTGACCTTCGGCCCGGCGGAATACTTCGCCCTCTTCATGCTGGCCTTCGCCACCCTTGGCGGGATCACCGGCAAGAACCCCATGAAGACGGTGGTCGCGGCCTGTATCGGCCTGATGATCGCCACCGTGGGCATCGATTCCACCGGCACCCAGCGTTATACCTTCAATGTGCTGGAGCTCTACGAGGGCGTCGACTTCATCATCGCCATCGTCGGTCTGTTCGCGATCTCCGAGCTGATGTTCTTCATCGAGGATCGTGCCGGCGGCGGCAAGGAGAAGATCTCCGTCAACAAGCTGGCACTGTCCTGGAAGGACATCCGTGACATCCTTCCCACCAGCCTGCGCGGCGGCGTACTGGGCTTCATTGCCGGGGTGCTGCCGGGGGCGGGGGCGTCACTGGGCAGCTTCATCAGCTATACCCTGGAAAAGCGGGTGCTGGGTCGCAAGGGCCACTTCGGCGAGGGCGATCCGCGCGGCGTAGCGGCTCCCGAGGCCGGCAACAACGGCGCTTCGAGCGGTGCCCTGGTACCGATGCTGACCCTCGGCGTGCCGGGCAGCGGCACCACTGCGGTGCTGCTGGCACTGCTGATCTCGCTGAACATCACCCCCGGGCCGCTGATGTTCACCCAGAACGCGGATATCGTCTGGGGCGTGATCGCGGCACTGCTGATCGGCAACTTCCTGCTGCTGCTGCTCAACATTCCGCTGGTCGGCATCTTCGTCAAGCTGCTTTCGGTACCCCCGATGTACCTGCTGCCGATCGTCACCATGGTGGCCTTCGTCGGCATCTACTCGATCAGCAACACCACCTTCGATCTCTACTTCATGGTCGCCTTCGGGGTCTTCGGCTATGTGCTGCGCAAGCTCGAAATCCCGCTGGTGCCGATCATCCTCGGCCTGCTGTTGGGGCCGGAGATGGAGAAGAACCTGCGCCATGCGTTGGAGATCTCCGACGGTGACTGGATGGCGCTGTGGGACAGCGGCCTGGCCATCGGCCTGTGGGTCGTCGCCGGTCTGGGGCTGATCCTGCCCTACATCGTCGGTCCAATCCTGCGCCGCCGCATGCAGGCGGGCGGGGCTCAGACGGACTGACACGCCTTCGCGCAACGCCATTATCGCATCACCTTTTTAGGGCACCGGCCGACAGGCCGGTGCCCTTTTTCGTGGTGAAAGGAAAAGTTTCTTGCATCATTCCGGTGCTGGGGCTTTTTTAGTATCTCGCTAATGTATACAACTGCACCATAAAAGTGCATGGCGAGACGTGAGATCGCCAAAAGAGGGCGTACGGCGGGGGCTTGAGCCGTTGAGAGCGAGAACGGAAGAGGATGTCCGGTTGTTAAGAAAGATCTAAATAAATGATTATAAAGGGTTAATTTTCCTTGTCGATGTCTTGGCACGCCCCTTGCGATGTGGAGTTGGCCGGCCGTCTAACGGCCGGCCTCGTCGCTGGATATTGCCGAATAACAAGTTTCAAGAACAAGACACAAGCAAGGAGATCCATGTGAACACCTCGACCCCTTCCTCTCGCTGGCTGGCCGCGGCCCTTCTCTCTCTGGGCGTGGCCCTGCCGGCCCAGGCTCAGGAAGACCCTATTAAGGTCGGCATCCTGCATTCGCTGTCCGGGACCATGGCGATCAGTGAATCCACTCTCAAGGACACCATGCTGATGCTGATCGAGCAGCAGAACGCCGCGGGCGGTCTGCTGGGGCGTCAGCTCGAGCCGGTGGTAGTGGACCCGGCCTCCAACTGGCCGTTGTTCGCCGAGAAGGCGCGTGAGCTCTTGGCGCAGGAAAAGGTCGACGTGATCTTCGGCAACTGGACCTCGGTATCGCGCAAGTCGGTGCTGCCGGTCGTCGAAGAACTCAATGGCTTGTTGTTCTATCCGGTGCAGTACGAGGGCGAGGAGTCATCCGAGAATGTCTTCTATACCGGTGCAGCGCCCAACCAGCAGGCCATTCCCGCCGTCAATTACCTGATGAACGACGTCGGCGTGGAGCGCTGGGTGCTGGCCGGCACCGACTATGTCTATCCGCGTACCACCAACAAGATCCTCGAGGCCTATCTGAAGGGCCACGGCGTCGCCGACGAGGACATCATGATCAACTACACGCCGTTCGGGCATTCCGACTGGCAGAACATCGTCTCCGACATCAAGCGCTTCGGCAGCGAAGGCAAGAAGACGGCGGTGGTCTCGACCATCAACGGCGATGCCAACGTGCCCTTCTATCGTGAGCTCGGCAACCAGGGCATCGATGCCGCCGACATTCCGGTGGTGGCCTTCTCGGTGGGCGAACAGGAGCTGTCGGGCATCGATACCGCGCCGCTGGTGGGCCACCTGGCGGCCTGGAACTACTTCATGAGCGTCGACAACGACGCCAACTACGACTTCATCGATGCCTGGATCGACTACACCGGCGACGAGATGGCTGTCACCAACGATCCCATGGAGGCCCACTATATCGGCTTCAACATGTGGCTCGAGGCGGTGCGCAAGGCCGGCACGGCCGATGTCGACGCGGTCAAGGACGCCATCATCGGCGTGACCGTGCCCAACCTGACCGGCGGCTATGCGGCGATGATGCCCAACCATCACATCACCAAGCCGGTGCTGATCGGCGAGATTCAGGACAATGGTCAGTTCTCGGTGGTCTGGGAGACTCCGTCCACGGTTGCGGGGGACGCCTGGTCGGATTACCTCGATGGCTCGCGTGACCTGATCAGTGACTGGCGCAAGCCCATGGCATGCGGCAACTACAACGTGGTCGAGGGCAGCTGTGGCGGTGGCGTCGAGGCCGAGTAACTCTGGCCTTTGTGCATCATTGCTCAACACGGAGCAGCGGGGCGGCCCTGGTCGTCCCGCTGGCCTGACGAGTCACCTGTCTGGCTCTCATCGCTTTTCCAAAGGACAATCCCATGAGGATCACCCGATGCCTCACGCTGTGGCTGCTGTTGCTGACGATGGTCGGCGCCGCCCAGGCCCAGCAGGATGACCCCGGTCGGCCGCTGCTCGAGGCGTTGGCCGGTGCCTCCTATGCCGCCAAGGGCGAGGCCATCGAGGCCATCGTCGCCAGCGGCGATGCCCGCAGCCGTGCCTGGCTGGAAGCCCTGAACGACGGCAAGCTACAACAGAACAAGAAGACCGGCCAGTTCGTGGTGGTCCTGGCCAATCGTGGCCGGGCCTGGCCGGTGGAAGACGCCTTGAGCGGGGAGCCGCTCGGCGAGATGTCCCGGCGCGAGCTGGATCGCATCGGCATCAACAATGCCCTGCGCGGCCAGCTGCGTAGCACCCTGGCGGTCCTCGACCTGTATGTCGAGGACCCGGAGGCGCGCCTTGGCGCGGCCAACGATCTGCTCGGCCAGGTCGAGGCGGCCATGGTCGAGCCCCTCCAGACGGTGCTGGAAGTGGAGCCGAACGAGGCGGTGCGCAAAAGGCTCGCCGAGGCATTGGCCATCCATCGGCTCGAGCGGGGCGATGCCGCGGCCATCGAGCGCCTGAGCGGCAGCCTGCACCCCGAGGCCCGAGCGGCGCTCAACGGGGCCGCGGCGGGCGAGGACGCCGCGCTCGCCGCCAGTGCCAAGGCGGCCCTGGCTAACATCGAGCAGACTCTCAAGATCAATCGCGGCGTCGAGACGTTGTATTTCGGCCTGAGCCTCGGTTCGGTGCTGGTGCTGGCGGCGATCGGCCTGGCCATTACCTTCGGCGTGATGGGCGTGATCAACATGGCGCACGGTGAGCTGATCATGCTCGGCGCCTACACCTCCTGGGGTATGCAGCAACTGCTGCCGGGACAGCCGGGCCTGGCGGTGATCCTGTCGATTCCGGCGGGCTTCCTGGTCGCCGGCCTGGCGGGGGTGGCCATCGAGCGCGGCGTGATCCAGTTCCTCAAGGGCCGGCCGCTGGAGACCCTGCTCGCCACCTTCGGCGTCAGCCTGATCCTGCAGCAGCTGGTACGTACCCTGGTGTCGCCCCTCAACCGCACCGTGATCACCCCGGAATGGATGAGCGGCTCGCTGGTGATCAACGACGCCCTGTCGCTGACCCTGAACCGTCTCTATGTGCTCGGCTTCGCGCTGCTGGTATTCGCCGGACTAATGCTGGTGATGCGCCGCACGAGGCTCGGTCTCGAGGTGCGGGCCGTGACCCAGAACCGCGGCATGGCCCGCGCCATGGGCATCCGCGCGACCCGGGTCGATATTCTCACCTTCGGCCTCGGTGCCGGGGTGGCCGGACTCGCCGGCGTCGCCCTGGCGCAGCTGACCAACGTCGGCCCCAATCTGGGCCAGAGCTACATCATCGATTCGTTCATGGTGGTGGTGTTCGGTGGCGTCGGCAACCTGTGGGGCACGCTGGTGGCCGGCATGTCGCTCGGGGTGATCAACCAGGTGCTGGAGCCCTGGGCCGGGGCGGTGCTCGCCAAGATCATCGTGCTGGTGTTCATCATTCTGTTCATCCAGAAACGGCCCCGCGGACTCTTTCCGCAGAAGGGCCGGGCGGCGGAGGGCTGAACCATGGCGCATGCGAATTCTTCATCCTCCGGCCCCTGGCTGACGCGTCCCTTCACCGAGCGAGCGACGCGGCTGTTCCTCGCCGTTCTCGTCTTCTCGCTGGTGGTGGTCACGGTCCTGCACCTGGCCCTGCCCGAAGGGCATCCGCTGCATGTCTCGAGCTATACCGTGACCCTGCTCGGCAAGTACCTGTGCTACGCGCTGTTGGCCGTGGCGGTGGACCTGGTGTGGGGCTATCTGGGCATCCTGAGCCTCGGCCATGGCGCCTTCTTCGCCCTCGGGGGCTACGCCATGGGCATGTACCTGATGCGCCAGATCGGCGATCGCGGCGTCTATGGCGACCCGCTGCTGCCGGACTTCATGGTCTTCCTCAACTGGGACAGCCTGCCCTGGTTCTGGCAAGGCTTCGACATGGCATGGTTCGCCTTCCTGATGGTGCTGCTGGCGCCGGGCCTGCTGGCGCTGGTGTTCGGTTTCCTGGCCTTTCGTTCCCGGGTCACCGGAGTCTATCTGTCGATCATCACCCAGGCGCTGACCTTCGCCCTGATGCTGGCTTTCTTCCGCAACGAGATGGGCTTCGGCGGCAACAATGGTCTGACGGATTTCCGTGAGCTACTGGGCTTCGATCTGAGAAGCGACGCCACGCGGTTGGGGCTCTTCCTGGCCTCCGGGGTGGCGCTGGCGCTGGGGTATCTGGTGTGTCGCGGCATCGTCGGCAGCAAGCTCGGAAGGGTCTGCGTGGCCGCCCGAGACGCCGAGGCCCGGGTGCGCTTTCTCGGCTATCGGGTCGAGCGGGTGCAGCTGTGCGTGTTCGTGGTCTCGGCGATGCTCGCCGGGGTCGCCGGTGCGCTCTACGTTCCCCAGGTGGGCATCATCAACCCCAGCGAGTTCTCGCCACTTTTCTCGATCGAGATCGTGGTCTGGGTGGCACTGGGCGGTCGCGGCACCCTCTACGGCGCGGTGATCGGGGCGCTGCTGGTGAACTACGCCAAGACCGTCTTCACCGGCGTGATGCCGGATGCCTGGCTGTTCGCCCTCGGCGGGCTCTTCGTGGTGGTCACGGTGATGCTGCCCAAGGGCATCGCGGGGCTGATGGCCCGTCGCGTCAAGATGGATGATGCGACCCCACTCAAGGAGGCAACCCCATGAGCCTGTTCGATGCCCTGGCCGATCGTGATCGGGTCTTCGACTTCTTGGTGCCGGCGCCATCGCCGGTGGACGTGCGACACGGCCCGATTCTCTACCTGGACGACGTCAATGTCAGTTTCGATGGCTTCAAGGCCATCAATCATCTCAACCTGACCATCGATGACGGCGAGCTGCGCTGCATCATCGGCCCCAATGGCGCCGGCAAGACCACCATGATGGACATCATCACCGGCAAGACGCGGCCCGACAGCGGCCAGGTCTGGTTCGGCAGCCGGCACGACCTGCTGACCAAGAACGAACCCGAGATCGCCTCGCTGGGGATCGGCCGCAAGTTCCAGAAGCCGACGGTCTTCGAGGCGCTCAGCGTCTTCGACAACCTGGAGCTCGCCATGGCGACCGACAAGCGGGTGCTGCCGACCCTGACCGCCCGGCTCGGCGGTGAGCAGCGCGACCGCATCGATCAGGTGCTAAAGACCATTGGCCTGGAGGCGCTGCGTCACCGTCAGGCGGGCATTCTCTCCCATGGCCAGAAACAGTGGCTGGAGATTGGCATGTTGCTGATGCAGCGCCCGCGACTGCTGCTGGTCGACGAACCGGTGGCCGGCATGACCGAGCAGGAGATGGAGCGTACCGCCGAGCTGCTCACCGGCTTGGCCGGCCAGCAGTCGGTGGTGGTGGTGGAGCACGACATGGGCTTCGTACGCTCGATCGCCCGCCAGGTCACGGTGCTTCATCAAGGCAGCGTGCTGGCCGAGGGCAGCATGGACCAGGTCTCGAATGACCCGAAGGTCATCGAGGTCTATCTGGGCGCGGAGGAGGCCTGATGCTCACGATCGACAAGCTCAACCAGTTCTACGGCGAGAGCCATACCCTGTGGGATCTCGACCTCGAGGTGCCGCAAGGCGAGTGCACTTGCGTGATGGGTCGCAACGGTGTGGGCAAGACCACGCTGCTGAAGTGCGTGATGGGCGAGGTGCCGATCAAGAGCGGCAGCCTGCGCTTTGCCGGCGAGGTGGAGCTGACCAGGAAGCGCCTCGAGGACCGCTCCAGGCTCGGCATCGGCTATGTGCCCCAGGGTCGCCAGATCTTCCCGCTGCTCAGCGTCGAGGAGAACCTGCGCACCGGGCTCGCCGCCCGCCGGGACGGCAGCCGCCGCATCCCCGAGCGGGTCTTCGAGCTGTTTCCGGTGCTCGATGAGATGCGCCATCGCCGCGGCGGCGACCTGTCCGGTGGCCAGCAGCAGCAGCTGGCGATCGGCCGAGCCCTGGTCATCGAGCCGCGGCTTTTGATCCTCGATGAGCCGGGGGAGGGCATTCAGCCCAATATCGTCGCCCAGATTGGCGAGGTGATTCGCCGGCTGATCCGCGAGGATGGACTGACCGTGCTGCTGGTCGAGCAGAAGCTGCCCTTCGCCCGCAAGTATGCCGATCGCTTCACGATCCTCGACCGCGGCCGGCCGGTGGCCAGCGGCGGAATCGACGAGCTCTCCGATGACCTGATCAAGCGACACCTGACCGTATGACCGTCTTCAAGCCCCTCGACCCCGAGCAGGCATCGCCCGTCGCCAGCGGGCATCGCTTCGACGGCGAGCGCCACTGGGCAGCCGCCATCGACCTCGGTTTTACTCGCCGCGAGGAACCCGGCGGCGGCGTGACTCGCCTGACCCGGGCCCGTCACCAGGGCCCGCTGCGGGTGCAGCGCCCCTTCTACCCGGAGCCCCGGGAGGCCGGGGGGGAGGCGGGTAGCTGCCACGTCTACCTGCTGCATCCGCCTGGTGGGCTGGTCAGCGGCGATGCCCTCTCCATCAATGCCGAGGTGGGAGCGGGCGCTCGGGCCCTGATCACCACCCCGGCCGCCAACAAGCTCTACCGGGCCGACAGCCACGGGGTGGCCTGGGCCCAGCACACAAGGCTTTCGGTGGATACCGGTGGCGAACTCGAGTGGCTGCCTCAGGAGACCATCGCCTTCGATGGCTCCCGTGGGGTGCAGAGCACCGAAATTGCGCTTGAAAAGGAGGCGCGCTGCCTGGGCTGGGAGGTGCTGGCGCTCGGTCGCCCGGCTGGCGCGCTGCCGTTCGTCTCCGGGCATCTCGAGCAGCGCTTTTCACTGATGCAGGCCGGTCGCCCCCTGTGGCATGAGCGTCAGCTGCTCGACCCTACCCATCCCCGCTTCGCGGGGCGCTGGGGGCAGGGCGGTGCCCGGGTGCAGGCGACCCTGTGGGCGGTCGGGCTCGAAGACGAGGCCTCCGCCGTGGCCCTGCTGCGCGAGGCGCTGCCGGCCTCGCCCCGCTGGGCGGCGACGGTGCGCCAAGGGGTGCTGCTGCTGCGCTATCTCGGGGAGGAGCGGGACGAGGCCTGGCACCTGTGCCAGGCGGCCTGGGCGCAGCTGCGGCCGCGGCTGTTGGGACGCGAGGCCTGCGTGCCGCGCATCTGGCTGACCTGACGGGAGCCGGAAGGCCGGAAGGCTGCGGCCCATGCCTCGGCCAGCTGGCGCCCGGCAGTGATGGCAAACGACAAGAGGCCGGCATTGCGGCCCATGAATGACAAGGAGACGCCAAGGTGGAACTGACCCCGAGAGACAAGGACAAGCTGTTGCTGTTCACCGCGGCGCTGCTCGCCGAGCGCCGCCGGGCCCGCGGGCTCAAGCTCAACTATCCCGAGGCGGTGGCGCTGATCAGTGCCGAGATCATGGAGGGCGCGCGGGACGGGCGCAGCGTGGCCGAGATGATGAGTGCGGGGCGCGAGATCCTGACCCGCGAGGATGTCATGGAAGGGGTGGCCGAGATGGTCGACGAGGTCCAGGTCGAGGCGACCTTTCCGGATGGGACCAAGCTGGTCACCGTTCACCACCCCATCGTCTAAAACTGGCTGCACTCGACCAGGCTGTGTTGGTTTCACAACGAAAAATGCTCATTTACTAAAGTAAACTCGGGCGCGAGTCCGATCCGCTTTTTCGCCGCTCGCCGCCTTGCCTGGCCATCGTTCGCGCAGTTTTGCGTCATAGGGACAACAGTTAATGATGAAGAGGGAGCGTTGAGATGATTCCCGGCGAGTATCAATTGAAGGATGGCGAGATCGCACTGTGCGAGGGGCTCACGCGGATCACCGTGACCGTCGCCAACACCGGTGACCGGCCGATCCAGGTCGGCTCCCACTATCACTTCTTCGAGGCCAATCCGGCGCTTGATTTCGACCGCGGGCCGACTCGGGGCCATCGCCTGGACGTGGCCGCCGGCACGGCGATCCGCTTCGAGCCCGGTCAGAAACGTGAGGTGACGCTGATTCCCTTCACCGGTCGCCGCACCGTCTATGGCTTTCGCGGCGAGGTGATGGGATCGCTCTCTATGACGCCCGGTGCTGCACGCCAGTCTAGCTCTCCATCCAGCGCGCCCGACGCCGCGGGGCCTTCGGCAGTCGATGATACGGATCAGGGAGGTGAGTCATGAAGATCAGTCGACAGGCCTATGCCGACATGTACGGCCCCACCGTCGGCGACCGGGTGCGGCTCGGCGACACCGAGCTGTGGATAGAGGTCGAGCGTGACGCCGCCTCCTATGGCGATGAGGTCAAGTTCGGCGGCGGCAAGGTGATCCGCGATGGCATGGGCCAGAGCCAGCGCGCCGATGAAGCGGTGATGGACACGGTGATCACCAATGCGCTGATTCTTGACTGGTGGGGCATCGTCAAGGCGGACGTGGGGCTCCAGGCCGGGCGCATCGCGGCGATCGGCAAGGCCGGCAACCCGGATACCCAGCCGGAGGTCGAGATCGTGATCGGCCCCGGCACCGAGGTGATCGCGGGCGAGGGCAAGATTCTCACTGCCGGCGGCATCGATGCGCATATCCATTTCATCTGCCCCCAGCAGGTGGAAGAGGCGCTGATGAGTGGGGTGACCACCATGCTGGGCGGCGGGACCGGCCCGGCCACCGGCTCCAATGCCACCACCTGTACGCCGGGCGCCTGGCACATCGGCAAGATGCTGCAGGCGGTGGATTCGCTGCCCATGAACATCGGATTCCTCGGCAAGGGCAACGCCAGCCTGCCCGAGGCGCTGGAGGCGCAGCTCGAGGCCGGCGCCATGGGCCTCAAGCTCCACGAGGACTGGGGCACCACGCCGGCCTCCATCGATGCCTGTCTGTCGGTGGCAGAGCGCTATGACGTCCAGGTGGCGATCCATACCGATACCCTCAACGAATCGGGGTTCGTCGAGGATACCCTGGCGGCATTCAAGGAACGCGGCATCCACACCTATCACACCGAGGGCGCCGGCGGCGGCCACGCGCCGGACATCCTCACCGCCTGCGCCAAGCCCTATGTGCTGCCGTCGTCGACCAATCCGACCCGGCCCTACACGGTCAACACCATCGATGAGCATCTGGACATGCTGATGGTGTGTCACCACCTCGATCCTAACATTCCCGAGGACGTGGCCTTCGCCGATTCGCGCATCCGCCGCGAGACCATCGCCGCCGAGGATATCCTGCATGACCTGGGCGTGATCTCGATGATCGCCTCGGACTCCCAGGCCATGGGCCGGGTCGGCGAGGTGATCTGCCGGACCTGGCAGACCGCCCACAAGATGAAGGTCCAGCGCGGCCTGCTGCCGGAAGACGAAACGCTGGGAGCCGACAACCTGCGGGCCCGGCGCTACATCGCCAAGTACACCATCAATCCTGCCATCACCCACGGCATTGCTCACGAGGTGGGCTCGATCGAGGTCGGCAAGCTGGCCGACCTGGTGCTCTGGGATCCGGCCTTCTTCGGCGTCAAGCCGGCGCTGACTCTCAAGGGCGGGATGATCGCGGCGGCCCCCATGGGCGATCCCAATGCCTCGATTCCCACGCCGCAGCCGGTGCATTACCGGCCGATGTTCGGCGCCTTCGGCAAGGCCGCCAGCGCCACTCGGCTGTCCTTCATCAGCCAGGCGGCGCTGGCGGGAGGCCTCAAGGAACGGCTGGGGCTCGATAGCCCGCTGGTGGCCTGTCGTGACACTCGGGCCGTGCGCAAGGGGGACATGAAGCTCAATGATGTCTGCCCTGACCTCAGCGTGGACCCCCAGACCTATGAGGTGCGCTGTGACGGCGAGCTGCTGACCTGCGAGCCGGCCACCGAGCTGCCGCTCGCCCAGCGCTATCACCTGTTCTGAGCAGTGGGCGATAACCACACGTCAAGCGGCGCCGGTGGCAGGTCGAAGTGAGGGTCTTTTGCCATGGAAGGCAAAAGTAGCGTACAGGGAGGTATTTACAGCGCCCTCGCGAGACTGCCACAGGATCAGCCGCGGACAATTTCTAGAGACGATGCCAATGCTGAAATTGATCGAACGCCTGGGACCCATCGAGGCGAGCAGGGCCTGCGACACCCTGACGCTGCCCTTCGAGCTACGTATGCGCGGGCGCCTCAAGGCGCAGACCGATGGCGGCCAGGAGGTAGGCCTGTTTCTCGACCGCGGCCCGGTGTTACGCGAGGGAGAAGGCCTTGAGGCCGACAGCGGCGAGATCGTGCTTATCCGGGCCGCCGCCGAACCGGTGGTCACGGCACGGATCGATGCCGGCCTGGCCCTGGCGAGACTCTGCTATCACCTGGGCAATCGCCATGTGGCGCTGGCCATCGGCGCCGACGAGGCGGGTGGCTGGGTGCGCTTCCCGCCGGACCATGTCCTCGAGGAGCTGGCCGAGCGGCTGGGCGCTCGCCTGACGCATCACGACGCCCCCTTCGACCCCGAGCCCGGCGCCTATGCTCAGGCGGGCCATGCACATGGGCACTCGAATGGCCACTCACATGCTCACTCGCATGGCCACGGCCATTCCCATGATCATTCTCACAACCATTCCCATGGCAGTGAAGACGGCCATTGCCACGCGGCGGATCAGCATGACCATGTCCACTGATCCGCAGGCACCTGCCGCGGCCGTCGCGGGCCAGGGGGGGGACCTGGCCCTGCTGGGGCTTTTGCAGCTGGTCAGCCCGGCGCTGCCGATCGGCGCCTTCGCCTGGTCCCAGGGGCTGGAAAGCGCCTTCGAGCTCGACTGGGTGCGGGACGAGGAGAGCCTTCATGCCTGGCTCTCCGGCGTGCTGGAAGACGGGCTGTCACGCTGCGAACTGCCGGTGCTGGCTCGCCAGCATGCGGCCTTCCTGGCACAGGATGGCGAGGCGGTGGCGGGCTGGGATGCCTGGCTGGCGGCCAGCCGCGAAACCCGCGAGCTCGCCGAGGAGGATCGGCGGCTGGGCGCGGCCCTGAGGCGGTTGCTCGATAGCCTCGAGCTGCTGCCGGCCTCGTCCGTCCTGCCGGCCAGCGCCGGCTATGTGACCCTCTTCGCCTGGCTGGCCCAGGCACGAGGCGTGAGCCCCCGCCAGGCGCTGCTGGGTTTCGCCTGGGCCTGGCTCGAGAACCAGCTGGCGGTCGCCTGCAAGGCCCTGCCCCTCGGCCATACCGCCGCCCAGCGCCTCGTCGAGCGGCTGCGGCCCGAGCTGGTGGTGGCCGTGGATCGGGCGCTTGCTTTCACTGATGACGAGCTCGGCCCGCTGCTGCCGGGGCTGGCGCTCGCCAGCGCCCAGCACGAAACCCAATACTCACGATTGTTCAGAAGCTGAAGGAAAGGAGCACCTCATGAAGCATTGTTTGCGTGTCGGAGTCGGTGGTCCGGTCGGCTCCGGCAAGACCGCGCTCTTGAAGCAGTTGTGTCGTGCCCTGCGGGATCACTACGACATCGCCGTGGTCACCAACGATATCTACACCCGCGAGGACGCCGACTTCCTGCTGCGTCACGAGGCACTGCCTGCCGATCGCATCCTTGGCGTCGAGACCGGGGGCTGCCCGCATACCGCGATCCGCGAAGATGCCTCGATGAATCTCGCCGCCATCGACGATCTGCAGGCGCGCCACGAGGGCCTAGAGCTGGTGCTGGTGGAGTCCGGCGGCGACAACCTGTCGGCGACCTTCAGTCCGGAGCTCTCGGATCTGACCCTCTACGTGATCGACGTCTCCGCCGGGGACAAGATTCCCCGCAAGGGCGGGCCGGGCATCACCAAGTCCGATCTGTTGATCATCAACAAGATCGATATCGCCGATCAGGTGCATGCCTCCCTCGAAGTGATGGAGCGGGACTCGAAGATGATGCGCGGCGAGCGTCCCTTCGTGTTCGCCAATCTCTATGACGGCGTGGGCGTCGAGGAAATCATCCGCTTCATCCTCGATCGCGGCATGTTGCCGGAGCGTCGCCCCGGTACCGAAAAGCCCGTCGCCGACGCGCCGGCAGCGCGCCCGGCGCTCTGATCCCGACCGGTTCAATACCCCTTACCAGATAACGAAAGGACGTCATCATGATCCGTGATTCACGACGCATCGCTCTTGCCCTGGCGCCGCTGGCGCTGCTGTCTGCCGGTGCGGCCAGTGCCCATGCGGGCCACGAGCCCGGCGCGGGTGGCCTGCTGGCCGGCCTGCTGCATCCGCTGAGCGGAATGGATCATCTGCTGGCCCTGGTCGCCATCGGCCTGTGGAGTGTGCGCCAGTCACGCTCGCTTGGATGGGTCGTGCCCGGCCTGGCGGCGGGAGGCATGTTGCTGGGCGCCGGGCTTGCCTGGGGCGGGCTATTCCTGCCCGGGGTCGAGACCGGCATCGCCCTGTCGGTACTGCTCTCCGGCTTGCTGCTCGCCACCCTGGTGCGGTTGCCCGCACAGATCGGCGCGATGCTGGTGGTGACCTTCCTGGTCTTTCACGGTCAGGCCCATGCCGTCGAGATGCCGGTCGGCGCCTCGCTGCTGGCCTACCTGGCGGGCTTCCTGCTGGCGACGCTGGGCCTTGGTCAGCTGGGGCGCGCCTTCGGCCAGGCACTGGCGACGCGGGTGCCATATCTCGAGCGGATGGTCGGAGCCCTGGTGGCGCTGGCCGGCGGGATGCAGATCATGGGTTGACGAGCGGTGCTGCACATTCGTGCATCTCCCAAGCGCCCGGCCTCTCGCCGGGCGCTTGTTTTTTTGGCTTGGAATATCAAGAAAAACATGGCGTTGCCGATAGGTTCTGTAGAAGGAAGATTTTCGTCACCCGAAGGAAGGTGTCAGAGTAGAGGGATTTACGAGGCGCTCCGTGTCTGGAGTATGATATTTCTCAAGCTTTGGGACGAAAGCTTGAGTTGTATGCTTGAGGTTGAACCTAGTCGGGAGGACATCCGTCAATGGCGCCATCCTTAGCGTCGGAACAGGTATTTCGAGAATTGGCTGATGGATTGGCCCTAGACATCCCAACGGAGCACTTCTTCCCCGAGCTTGCCAACCGACTGGCCCGGGTTCTTCACGTCGATCATGTGATCGTCGCTGGCCTGGTGTCCGAGGATGCCGCTCTGGCGCGCACCCTGGGCCTGTGGTCGCATGGGCGCCTGCGGGACAACATCACCTACCCGCTGGCGGGTAGTCCCTGCGAGCGAGTGATTGGTCAGGAACCATGCCACATCCCCGAAGGGGTCTGTGGGGCCTTCCCCGATGATACGCTGCTGGCCGAGCTGGATGCCGAGTCTTATCTGGGCATGCCGGTTATCGGCCGCGAGGGGGAGGCACTGGGGCTGGTCGCGATTCTGCATTCACAGCCCCTGCACGTTCCCCAACTTGCCAGAGAGGTGCTGCGCATCGCTGCGATGCGCGCCGGGGCGGAACTGAATCGTCAACGCATCATAGCCACCGTCCAGGAGAGCGAGCGTCGCCTCGATACCTTGATGAGTCACCTGCCGGGGATGGCCTATCAGCGTCTGCACGACGAGGCGGGCCGTCTCAAGTTCGTGAGCCGTGGCGCCAAGGACCTGATTGGCCTCGAGGCGGCGCAGTTGACCGCCGGAGCGGGGTGCTCCTTCATGGAGCTGGTGCATCAGGACGATCGCCAGCGCATCCAGCGCCAGATCCTGAAAGACATCGAGGCATGTCGGCCCTATCAGCTGAGCTATCGACTGCATACGGCTAGCGGTCAGGTGTGCTGGGTCTCAGAACAGGGGCAGGCGGTGCTGGATGCCGATGGCAAGCTCGCCTGGCTGGAGGGGTTCATCTTCGATAACACGCGACATCACGAGTCCAGGCGGATTCAGCAGGCGGTCACCCAGATCGCTTCGTCGGTCACGGCGCGGGGCGGCGAGCCCTTCTTCGACCAATTGGTTGATCACCTGACCCGGGCCCTGGATGCCGATGC
The DNA here is from genome assembly GCF_014840935.1 of Halomonas sp. YLGW01. Lineage (NCBI taxonomy): Bacteria > Pseudomonadati > Pseudomonadota > Gammaproteobacteria > Oceanospirillales > Halomonadaceae > Halomonas > Halomonas sp. YLGW01. The sequence goes on from NZ_CP062005.1 coordinate 1,299,052, forward strand.
CGGCGTCATCTCGACCCTCGAGGGTGGGCCGGCGGCTGGCCGAGTGGCGACGCTGGCGGCGGTGATCGATGGGCGTAAGGTCGATAACTTCTGTTATGCGCTCGAGGCGACACCCTGCGCCGAGGTGATGAGGCGGGGGACATCCGTCATCCCCGACAATGTCGCCAGCATGCTGCCGCCCGAAACCGACAACCAGCTCGCCTGGGCGCGAGGCCATGTCGGTCTGCGCCTGGACCATAGCAATGGGGATGCGCTGGGGGTGCTGGTGGTCCTGTTCCGTGAGCCCATCGAGGATCCGGATTTCATCACCACGGTAATGAGGATCTTCGCCGCCAATGCAGCAGCCGAGCTAGAGCGCCAGCATAGTGACGACCACATCAATCGCCTGGCCTTCTCCGACGCCGAGACCGGCTTGCCCAACCGTGCCTACTTCATGTCACGAGTCGGCGATGCTCTGATGGCCGCCAAGGCGACCCGGTCATCCTTGGGGCTCTTGTTGATGGACCTCCGGCGCTTCAAGGAGATCAATGACACCTTCGGTCACAGTGTCGGCGACCGGGTGCTGGCGGCTGCAGGGCACCGTTTTCAGGGGGTGCAGGTCAAGGGCATCGAGCTGCTGGCGCGACTAGGGGGCGACGAGTTCGCGGTGCTGATCGAGGCGCCCAGTCCGGCAAGCCTGGCCGAGCGCATGCAGTGTTATCAGCAGAGTCTCGAGGCACCGTTGGAGGTCGATGAGCGCTGGTTCGCTCTGGATGTGAGCATCGGTGGCGCGCTGTATCCCGAGCATGGCGATTCTCCCGGCGAGCTCTTCCAGCATGCCAGCCTGGCGGCTCACCATGCCAAGCGACAGGGGCAGGGACGCTGGCTTTATGACGAGCAGCTGGGCACCGCCATCGTGCGCCGTCAGCAGCTCCTCGACGAGTTCATCGCCGCGCTGCGCGGCGAGGGTCTCCAGCTCTATTATCAGCCGCAGGTGGATCTTGCCACGGGGCGTCTGTCTGGCGCCGAGGTGCTATGCCGCTGGTGCGATCCCGTGCGTGGCTGGGTCAGCCCGGGAGAATTCATCCCCCTCGCCGAAGAGCGGGGGCTGATGAAGGAGCTCGGTGCCTGGGTGCTCAAGACCGCCAGCGCACAGCTGCGGGACTGGCTCCAGGACGGGCGGACGGGCCTGCCTCGCTTGTCGGTGAATGTCTCCGCCCAGCAGTTGGAGGATGCGCACTTCTGTGAGGAGGTTGGGCGCCATACCGCCGGGGTCAGCCCCATGCAGATCGGTCTGGAGCTCACCGAGAGCGGTTTCATGCGCGACCCGGAACAGGCCCTGCGCCTGATGCAGGTTCTGAAGGCGCAGGGCTTTGGCCTCGCCATCGACGACTTCGGCACCGGCTACTCCTCCCTGGCATACCTCAAGCGCTTCTCCTCGGATACCCTCAAGATCGATATATCCTTCGTGCGTGACATGCTCTCGTCGAGTCATGACTACACCATCGTCACGACCATCATCGCCATGGCGCGCAGCATGGGGATGAAGACCGTCGCCGAAGGTGTGGAAACGTCGGCACAGGCGCGGGCCTTGGCCGAGCTTGGCTGCGATCAGGGGCAGGGCTTCTATTTTGCTCGACCGATGAGCGCCGAGGACTTCGACAACCAGTGGCTGGGTCGACAATAGCGTCGAACGAATCACGCATCGGCGCAGTGAGCCGGGGTGGCGATTTTGTCGGTCGGGAGAGGGTCCATGTATCCGACCGAGTCGCCCGAGGGCTGCCGGCATAGCGAAAGGACTAGACCAAACGGGAGCCGCTTTCCCCGATCTTGACGAGCCGTCGGCCCGGTCTAGCCTGAAGACATGCTAGGAGCTGGCATGGCTGTATTGGACCGACCGGCATGAGGCTCGTCGGCATGCACCAGCTCATGAGGAGTGGGCATGAAACGGATGTGTGTGTCCTGGCTTGTCTTGATCGGGCTGATGGCATCAATGTTGGCCTATGGACAGGATGTTTCACCGCTGGAGGGTGGCCAGGGTAGCGATACCACGCCGCTGGCTCAGGCATCGGGCGGGCAGGGCCAGGGGGGTGCCGGCGGTCTTGCCCCGGGCGGAGCGGCGGGAGGGGCCGCCGCCGGCATGTCCTCGGCTTCCATCGCTGGCATCGTGCTTGGCTCGGCGATTGCCATCGGGGTGGTGGCCGCCTCCGTCGGGGGAGGCGGTGGTGGTTCCTCCGGCGCGACGGGCACCACTGAGTAGTGCTTACGCACAAGACCTCGTGTCGGACTGTATCACCAGGTCGCCTTCTGGCGATTAGGATGTGTGCTGGTTGCGAGCATGAGACCACCTAGCCTTGCTACGCCATAATGGCAAGTCATGGCCCCAGTAGTCGCGGCTTGCCGTGACAGTGTCACGTTAGTTGTCTCGCCACGAATCCCGCACAAGTCAGAATGAGTCCTTAAGACGGCAGAAAGCCCCGCAGAGCGCATCATACGGGGCTTTCAGCGATGTCATGTTCTTGGTGCGGATGGGGAGACTCGAACTCCCACGCGCTGAGGCACTAGAACCTAAATCTAGCGTGTCTACCAATTCCACCACATCCGCAACGCTGCAGTATTTTAGAGATGACAGCCTCTAAGTCAAGGTATATCAGGAAGTTTCAGGTACCTGGCGGCCTGCTCTGGCAGCGTGTCGGTCGAACGTTGTGTCAGGTGAGGGACGCGGCCCAAGCAGGGCGCCGGCAGGTGATGGGTCAGGGTCGCTAGGTTGTCATCCGCCTCTTCGAAGTCGGTCGTGACGCCATTGGCGACCCAGCCCGCAAGCCGCAGCCCCTGTGCCCGGATCGCCTCGGCGGTGAGCCGGGCATGGTTGATGCATCCAAGGCGCAGGCCGACGACGAGAATCACCGGCAGCTGCAATGCGCCGGCCAGGTCGCTCAGGTCCTCGTCCTCATTGAGCGGTACCCGCCAACCACCGGCGCCCTCGATCAGGGTCAGGTCGCGCTCCGCGGCGAGCGGGGATGCCATGGCTTGAGTCAGGTCGGCCAGGCGCAGGGTATCGCCCACCTGACGGGCCGCCAGATGAGGCGCGATGGCCGGGGCATAGGCGAAGGGGTTGATGGTCGCGTAGTCGACCTCGGGATGGCTGTGAGCCTTCAGGGCGAGGGCATCCTCGTTGCGGAGCCCCTCGGGATACCGTTGACACCCCGAGGCCACCGGTTTGAGGCCGAGGGTCGTCAGCCCATGATGTCGCGCCAAGGCCAGCAGGCCTGCGGTGATGAGCGTCTTGCCGGCGTCGGTGTCGGTTCCGGTGATGAAATAGGCAGCCATGCTGTATCCGGTAGTGTTCCAGGGGTCAGGTCTTGAGGAGATCAAGCGTCAGGCGTTGATAGGTGACAGGCAGTCCCTCGCTGTCGCGCAGCTGCTCGTAGCGTTCCCGGGCACCCGCGACATCACGTCGGGTCAGGGTGCTCGCGGGCCGGGAGAGTTGCGCGCCTACGCCCTTGATCGAGGCCATCACGGCCGGGAGGTCCGGGTAATGAAAGCGCTCTCCGACCTGCTCGAGATCCACGGCATCGAAGCCCGCTTGGTGCGCGGACTGCTCGAGTACCTGGGGAGGAAGGAAAGTGAGCAGGGCACCGGGCCGCGACCAGGCCCAGCCGACCTCCGCGAGGGTGCCGGGCCCGAGGGTGTTGAGCAGCGCCCGGCCGCCGGGCCGCAAAACCCGCTGGAGTTCCTGCAGGACCGCGTCCAGGTCCGGGCACCACTGGATAGCCAGGTTGGAAAACACCAGATCCAGGCTGGCATCGGCCAGTGGCAGCTGGGCGGCATCGCCACATAGCCAGCCGAGTCGCTGACCATGCTGTTCGCGGGCCTGGGCCAGCATTCCCGGGGCCAGATCGAGCCCGACCACCCGGGTCGAGGCGTCGGTCTTCGAATAGTGGTGGGCGAGGCGTGCCGTCCAGTGGCCGGGGCCGCAGCCCAGATCAAGCACGCGCGTGGCGTGATCGGGCAGCCGTTGCCAAAGCGCTTCTCCCATGGCCTGTTGCGCGGTGGCCAGTTCGCCATAGCGGGGCGCGGCACGGCTAAAGGCATGGGCGACACGACGGCGCCAGTCGCTGGAAGCGGCCGCCACCTGCTCCTCTGGGGTCGCGTTCGAGGGGGCCGTCGCCAGAGTCATGCAGGGCACCCGGCGCGCATCAGGGCGGCGTCGTCATGCGCCCTGGCCAGTGCGGCCAGCCGGCCGGCCAGGACTTCAGGCTGGGAGAGCTGCGGGCAATGGCCGGCCAGGTCGATCGGCCGTGACAGATTCGGCGCCATGTCATCGTGGGCGGTGGGAGTCAGCGGGTCCCGCTCGCCGGTCAGCGTGAATATCGAGCAGGGAGGCGCGGTGAAGATATCGCTATTATCGAGCCTTGCCAGCCAGTCGAGGCCAATCGCCAGGCTGGAGAGTGTGGCGGGAGGCGTATCGCCGATAAGCGCCTGAAGCTGGCGGTGGACGAGGCGCGGCCGGGGCTCACCGCCCAGCTGCCAGCGCAGGAAGTGTCGCCAGGTCGCCAGCGGGTCCTGGTCGAAGGCATCCTGGAAGGCGGCCAGGGCAGCCGGCGTCACGCCGTCCTGCGCTTCTTGCTGGCTGGTCGTGAAGCGCGCGTGCATGCCCAGGCTCAACAGCGCCCGGGGGGGCGGCAGGTGCTCCAGTAGTGACGTGGCTAGCAGGCCGCCTAGCGACCAGCCGACCCAGACCGCATCCGGTGGCAGGGCATCGGCCATGGCCTCGGCCAGCGTCGCGAGGTCCTCGGGCATTATCTCCTCGCGCCGATCGCCGTAGCCGGGCCAGTCCGGCGTGGTCACGTCGAGATCGGCGGGTAGCGATGCGATCAGCGGCTGCCAGATACGGGCGTCGATGCCCCAGCCGGAGAGCAGGACGAGCCGGGTCATGACGCCTGGGCCTCCCGGTACCTGAGTTCGGCCAGCACGTCGAGCAATGCCTGGATGTCCGTCCACTCCTGCTGGGCATTGAGCACGATGCGTAAGCGCGCCATCCCGCGGGGGACGGTCGGGTGGCGAATCGCGCCGACCATGAAGCCGGCCTCTCGCAGGGCTTGATTCCAGCGCAGGACGCGCTGATTGCTGCCGAGCAGGATCGGCTGGATGGGGGTAATGGAGTCCATTAGTGGCAGTCCCAGTGTCTCGGCCACCTGGCGGAATCGCGCGATGTGAGCATGCAGTCGTTCTCGGCGCTCGGGTTCCTGCTCGCTGATGTCCAGGGCGCGCAGCGTCGCCCGGGCAACGCCGGGGGGTTGGGCGGTGGTGTAGATGTAGGGCCTTGCGAATTGGGTCAGGGCCTCGATCAGCACATCATCGCCGGCCACGAAGGCGCCGAAGCTGCCGAGGGCCTTGCCCAGGGTGCCGACCAGTACCGGTACCTGGTGGGTCGAGAAGCGTTGCCCGACCAGGCCGGCACCGTTCTCGCCCAGCACGCCGACGCCATGGGCATCGTCTATCATCAGCCAGGCACCGTGTCGCTGGCAGGTGGCGGCGAGGCCTTCTACATCGGCCATATCGCCGTCCATGCTGAAGACACCATCGCTGGCCACCAGCCTGGCCTGGTCCCGGGGTGCCCGGCTCATCAGACGATCAAGATCTGTCATGTCACGGTGATGAAAGCGCCGCGAGGGAGCGTTGGCCAGGCGTGCGCCGTCGATCAGCGAGGCGTGATTGAGACGGTCCTGGAAGACTCGGGTGTCGCCACTACACAGGGTCTGCAGCACGCCGAGGTTGGCCATGTAGCCGGTGGAGAAAAGCAGTGCCCGAGGTCGCCCGGTGAGCTCGGCCAGTCGTTCCTCCAAGGCATGATGGGCCGGCAGATGACCGTTGACCAGATGTGAGGCACCCGCCCCGGCCCCCTCCTGACGTGCGCCTTCTGCCTGGGCCTCGGCGACCCGAGGGTCGCGAGCCAGGCCCAGATAGTCGTTGCTGGCGAAGTCCCGCAGCGGGGCGCGCGGGTTGGGCGACATGATCAGCCGCTCGCGCCACAGGTCGTCTTCCCGCTGCTGCGCCAGTCGTGACTCGAGGCGTTGCTTGAGCATGTCAGGCGAGGTGGACGGATTCGGCGGTGGCGTCATAGAAGAGCTCCTGTGGGGCCTGACGTTCCATGACCTGGCGGCGCATCGAAGCATCCAGGGCCGCTTCCTGTTCCCTCTCGTCGTGGCAGGTCCGATTTTCCTCGGGGTGCAGGCCAAGCTTGTCGAACAGGGCTCGGTCACGCAGCACATCGGGATTCTCGGTGGTCAGTAACTTGTCACCATAGAAAATCGAGTTGGCCCCGGCGAGAAAGGTCAAGGCCTGGGTGGACTCGTCCATCAGCTCGCGTCCGGCGGACAGCCGTACATGACTCTTCGGCATCATGATGCGTGCCACGGCGATGGCTCGCACGAAATCGATCGGGTCCAGGTCGTCGACATTCTCAAGCGGGGTGCCCTCGACCTTGACCAACATGTTGATCGGTACCGATTCCGGGTGCGGGGACAGGCTGGCCAGCTGCTGCAGCAGGGCGGCGCGGTCGCTAAGTGCCTCGCCCATGCCGATGATGCCGCCGGAGCAGATCTTCATGCCGGCCTCGCGAACATTGGACAGCGTATCGAGTCGCTCGTCGTAGCTGCGCGTGGTGATGATCTCGCCGTAGTACTCCGGTGAGGTATCCAGGTTGTGGTTGTAGTAGTCGAGGCCGGCGGTGGAGAGCTGCCGGGCCTGATCATCGTCGAGCATGCCTAGCGTCATGCAGGTCTCGAGGCCCAGCGACTTGACCTGGCGGACCATCTCCAGCACCACGTCCAGGTCCTTCTGGCGCGGGCTGCGCCAGGCCGCGCCCATGCAGAAGCGGCTGGCGCCGGCCGCCTTGGCATCGCGTGCCTGGGCGACCACCTTCTCGATCTCGAGCAGCTTCTCCTTGCCAAGACCGGTGTTGTAGTGCCCAGATTGCGGGCAGTACTTGCAGTCCTCGGGGCAGGCGCCGGTCTTGATCGACAGCAGGGTCGAGACCTGAACGGCGTTGGGATCGAAGTGCTGGCGGTGCACCTGCTGCGCCTGAAACAGCAGGTCATTGAAGGGCAGGGCGAACAGTGCCTCGATCTCGGCGAGACGCCAGTCATGGCGGATGGCGGCAGGGCTGACTAAGGTCATAGGCAGGAGGCACTCATGGTCGTTGGTTAACTTTTCCATCGCTTGGAGTTAACAGAGATGATAGAGGCTCTCGCTCTTCTGTCAACCAGATACCTCGCAGTGGTTGACCAGTTGGCGCAACGGGCCTTGCCCGGGCATTGCGCCTTCTGTCTGGGCGAGACGCTACCTGAGACGCCATGGTGCCTCGCCTGCGAAGTGGCGCTGCCCTGGAATGAGCATGCCTGCCCCGGCTGCGCCGAACCGCTGCCCGGCCAGGCCTTGGTCGAGGAGGGGCCGCGGCGCTGTGGTCGCTGCCTGATTCGGCCACCGGCCTTCGATATGGCGCGGGCGCCGCTGCGCTACGAGGCCGAGGTGGCGCGCCTGGTGCAGGCGTTCAAGTTCTCGGCCTCGCCCCGTGCCGGCACCCTGCTGCTGACGCTGCTTGAGGCCGGGCACGAGGTGCCGGTCACGAGCGGAGCGGGCAGCTCGCGGCCCGAGGCGCTGATCCCGGTGCCGTTGCATCCCCGCCGTGCCCGGGAACGGGGTTTCGATCAGGCCGACTGGCTGGGCCGTCGCCTCGCCCGGCGACTGGACCTGCCGTACATGATGGCGCGGCGGGTGCGCATGACACCGACCCAGCGCGGCCTCGCGCGCCCGTCGCGGCTTGCCAACCTCAAGGATGCGTTTCTTGTCGAGCGGCCGCTGCCGGCGCATGTCGTGCTGCTCGATGATGTGATGACCACCGGCGCCACCTTCGAAGCCCTGGCTCGGGTCTGCCGGACGGCGGGCGCCAAGTACATCGAGGCCTGGGCGGTGGCGCGCACGCCCAGGCGTTGATCGCTGGAGGAGAGCTGTGCGATCTCGGGTGAGAGGGCGAACTCTGCTAGCATGACCGTCTATTCGCCGATTCAGGATCACGCCGTGGCCGTTGCCCCCCATCCCTTCGAACAGCTGAGCCCCGCCCGCATCGTCGATGCCGTGGAGTCGCTGGGCTTCTGGTTGCCCGGCGAGCCCTTCGCGCTTAACAGCTACGAGAATCGGGTCTTCCTGTTTCATGATGACGAACGGCTTCGCTGGGTGGTCAAGTTCTATCGTCCCCACCGCTGGAGCGATGCCCAGATTCAGGAGGAGCATGACTTCCTGGCCGAGCTTGATGAAGCGGACGTCCCGGTGGCGGCGCCCTGGCGAGATGCGGAGGGGCGCAGCCTGCACCATTTCGATGACTTTCGCTTTGCGCTCTTTCCCCAGGTCAGCGGACAGGCCCCGGAGCTCGAGAACCCGGTACACCTGTTCGCGTTGGGGGATCTGATCGGGCAACTACATGCGGTCGCGCGTCGCCGCACCTTCGTTCATCGGCAGCGGCTGGACGTCACCGGTATGGTGGAAGAAAGCCGCGAGCAGGTGCTGACGGCGCCCTGGATGACCCGCCAGCAGCGCCAGGCCTACGAGCGCATCAGCGAGAAGCTGGGCGAGCAGCTCAAGGCCCGGGCCTGGCCGGCCGAGTCACTGATCCGCACCCATGGCGACTGCCATCTGGGGAACATCCTGGGGCGGGACGAGCACTTCGCGCTGGTCGACTTCGATGATTGCCTGATGGCGCCGGCGGTTCAGGATCTGTGGATGATGCTGACTGCCCAGCACGATCAGGAGGCGCAGATGCAGCTTTCCGAGTTGCTCGAGGGCTATGAGCAACACCTGGACTTCCCCCGCGCCGAACTCGCCTGGATCGAGCCGCTGCGAGGTCTTCGCCTGATGCGCTATGCCGCTTGGCTGGTGACGCGCTGGTCAGATCCGGCGTTCCCCAGGGCCTTTCCCTGGGTCGCCGACGAGGGCTACTGGGATCAGCACCTGCGAACCCTGGAGCAGCAGCGCCAGTTGCTTGAGGAGTCGCCGCGCTGGTTGACCTGAGTCCTGGCGGGCGGGGTGGCAGAGGTGAAGCGGCTTGTAGGAGGAAAGGGCAGACGGGAGGCGTCGGCCACACGATGGCCGACATGAGCTTCATCTTCCGGCCGAGGTTGGCTGAAGAGCCGGGGCAGGACGGATGCGAAAGCCGAGCGAAGCGGCGCCTGCAGGGGCCGGATAGAGGCGCGTGCAAGCAGGCCGCCTCCCCGGGAAACCGGCGCTTGCAGGCAACCGGTCAATCCGCGTCGGCACCGTTATCCGCCGTAGCGGCCTGGCGCCGCTGCTCGTTGAGGCGCGCCGAGGGGTTGTCCTGGGCCTCGATCGAAAGCGCTTGGCCCAGTTCCAGCTGGAACGCGTGCGCGGGGCGAAGTTCGGCCCGTTGACAGCCGCGCTCATCGCTTGCGGTGCAGGTGGCGTTGACGCCGAAGTCGCCGTTGGCATCAAAGGCGGCCGCCGACAGTTCGCCACTGAAGATCTCACGGGTGTCGCCCATGACCTCGATACAGGTCAGGGTGTTGGCGGAGAGCCGCATGCGATCCTCGACCAGGCGTGCATCGGCGGTGATCAGACAGTGCGCCGGCAGCGGCGGTGGATCATCCTGACGGACCACCGGCTTGAGCAGCACATTGGCTCGATCCGGGGAGGTGCGGTCGAGTTCGAGGGTATCGACCACCTGAACGTCGATGCGCGCTTCCGAGGGGAGGCGCAGGGTGTCGCCCATGGCCAAGTTCGGCAGGATCAGGCCGACCGCCAGCAGGTAAGCGTAGCGTTTCATCATGGGGCATCTCACTGTCTAACGGCCCCGTCCGGGGGATGCCAATCACTCTACCATAGGGTATGCGACGGCCCCAGCCAGTGGCCGAGCGTCCTGCGTGGCACAATGTCACGTCGTCTGCCTGTATTCGCGTGAGACAGCGCTGCAGGGTGGCGCCGGGTAGGCTAAAATCGGGGCTTTTACGGCATCTTTTTATTGTACATAAAAAGAAATCTGTATACCTTTTGTATATCATTAGCGTAAAGGCCCAATCATGACCGACCAACTCGCCGACCACTTTCGTCAGATCCTCACTGGCCTGGGCGAAGACCCCGAGCGCGAGGGCCTGCGCGATACCCCGAAGCGGGCCGCCAAGGCCATGCAGTTCCTGACCCGCGGCTACGATCAGTCGCTGGAATCGCTGATCAACGGCGCCGTCTTCGAGTCCGAGACCGACGAGATGGTGCTGGTCAAGGATATCGAGCTCTATTCGATGTGCGAGCATCACATGCTGCCCTTCATCGGCAAGTGCCATATCGCCTACCTGCCCAGTGGCAAGGTGCTGGGACTTTCTAAGTTCGCCCGCATCGTCGACATGTATGCCCGTCGGCTGCAGATTCAGGAGAACCTGACTCGCCAGATCGCCGAGGCGGTCCAGCAGGTCACCGATGCCCGTGGGGTCGCCGTGGTCATCGAGGCCAAGCATCTGTGCATGATGATGCGCGGCGTCGAGAAGCAGAATTCCAGCATGAGCAGTTCGGTCATGCTGGGCGCCTTCCGCAACAATCAGGCGACTCGCCAGGAGTTCCTGACCCTGGTCAACGGACGCTGAGCCGCTTACCCGCTCACACGAAGGGAGTTCGTCATGCCGCTGCACGCCTTGAACGACCAGCATCTCGATCATGATCTCGCCACCATTCGCATCAAGAACCTGAGATTGCGGACCTTTATCGGCATCAAGGAAGAAGAGATCCGTAACCGCCAGGACGTGGTGATCAATGCGGTGATCCGCTATCGGGCGGATCGTGCGGTGCAGTTCAACCACATCGATCAGGCATTGAACTATCGCACCATTACCAAGCACGTCATCGCCCATGTGGAAGAGAATCGCTTTCTGCTGCTCGAACGCATGACCCGTGAGGTGCTCGATATCATCATGTCCTATGAGCAGGTGCTGACCGCCCAGGTCGAGATCGACAAGCCTCATGCCCTGCGCTTCTCGGATTCGGTATCGATTACCCTCTCCGATTCACGGGAAGTGGCCTCCGATGCCTGAATGACTTGGTGACGGCGGCCACTTCGGCTTAGCATGGAAGCCAGAGTCGATGGACAGGAGATTCCCTTGGACGGCGACATTCTCGCCTTCGACGACGATACCCAGCAGGGTGTCGTCGAGGCCCATGACGGTCAGCGCTATACCTTCGAGTTGTCGGACTGGCGCGGCCGGGGCTTGCCCGCTTCCCAGGTGGCGGTCCGCTTCACCCCGCGGGGAAGCCGGGCCGAACAGCTGATCAATCGACCGGAAGCCCAACGCAAGGCCAGGGCCAGCCGGCCGCTGCCTCCTCATGATGATGCCGGAGAGGCCCCTGTGCGGCGGTATTCCGGCCTTGCCGTTGCGGCCATCAGTCTGGCCTTTCTGGCCCTGTTCTTCGACGGCCAGGCGCCTCTGCTGGGACTCGGCGCCGCCGTGCTCGGCGTGCTCGGGCTGAGACAGATTCGTCAAGCGCCGCGACGCTTCTCGGGACGCTTGTTCTGCTGGGGGGCGATCGGCCTGGCGCTGCTGGTGGCCGTGCTGTCGGTGTTGGTGGACCCGACGATTCGGCCGCTTCCCTGAGTTGGCTACAACGACATGCGGCCCGGGGTATCCCGCCGCTTCACAGGAAGGAGATATTCCATGGAAGCCCTGCAAGAGAACCCGTTGTTTCGCCCCTTCGCCTATATCGACGGCAGCTGGGTCGCCGCCGACAGTGGTGAGCAGATCGAGGTGCACAATCCGGCCACCGGCGAGGTGATCGGCAAAGTGCCGCGCCTGGGGCGGGGCGAGACCGAGCGGGCCATCGCCGCCGCCGAGTCGGCCTTTCCCGCCTGGCGGGCGCTGACGGCGCTCGAGCGCGCCGATATCCTCATGAAGTGGCATGACCTGATGCATGAGCATCAGCAGGAACTCGCCCAGATCATGACCCTCGAGCAGGGCAAGCCGCTCAAGGAGGCGGCCGGGGAAATCGCCTATGCGGCGAGCTTCCTGCGCTGGTTCGCCGAACAGGCCCGGCGAGTCTATGGCGAGACCATCCCGGCAGCCAACGCCAACCAGCGCGTCGTGGTCACCAAGGCGCCTATCGGCGTGGTCGGGGCCATCACGCCCTGGAACTTCCCGGCGGCGATGATCACCCGCAAGGCCGGTGCGGCGCTGGCCGCCGGCTGTCCGATCGTGGTCAAACCGGCCAGCCAGACGCCGTTCTCGGCCACCGCCATGGCGCTGCTGGCCGAGCGTGCCGGTGTGCCCCGCGGCATCTTCAACGTGGTACCGGGCCAGGCCAGCGCCATTGCCTCGGCACTGACCGAATCGCCGGTGGTGCGCAAGATCACCTTCACCGGCTCCACCGAGGTCGGTCGCCAGCTGATGGCGCAGGCTGCCCAGAACATCCAGAAGCTGTCGCTGGAACTCGGGGGCAACGCGCCGTTCATCGTCTTCGAGGGCGCCGACCTGGACGCGGCCGTCGACGGTGCCATGGCCGCCAAGTTCCGCAACGCCGGCCAGACCTGCGTGTGCACCAACCGCTTCCTGGTGCAGTCCAGCGTGGTCAACGCCTTCTGCGAGAAGCTGGCGGCCGCCATGAATAGCGAGCTGCATGTCGGCGACGGCACCGAGGAGGGCGTCAACATCGGCCCGCTGATCGACGAGAAGGCCGTGGCCAAGGTCAGCGAGCATGTGCAGGATGCGGTCGACCGTGGTGCCCATGTGCTGTTGGGTGGTCATCCGCACCCGCTGGGAGGCAGCTTCTTCACCCCGACTCTGGTCAACGGGGTGAGCCCCGATATGCGCGTGGCCAAGGAGGAGACCTTCGGCCCCCTGGCCGCAGTCTTCTCCTTCGATGATGAGGAGGATGCCGTGCGCATGGCCAATGACACCGAGTTTGGTCTCGCCGCCTATTTCTACAGCCGTGATCTGGGGCAGGTATGGCGCGTCTCGGAGGCGCTCGAATACGGCATGGTGGGCATCAACACCGGGGCGATCTCCAATGCCGCCACGCCCTTCGGTGGCGTCAAGGCCTCCGGGCTTGGCCGCGAGGGCGGACATCAGGGCATCGAGGAGTTCCTCGAGACCAAGTACCTGTGCATCGATCTGGGCAATTAAGCCGGAAGAGCGCCACGTCTAGCCGGACGCTGAAAGCAGAACACCCCGCCGAGCACGCTCGGCGGGGTGTTTTTATTGGGAAGCTCAAGATAACGGCTGGACGACGCATGGCCGAGGTCCAGCGTTATTCCGTCTGCTTAATGGCGGAAGTGGCGCATGCCGGTGAACACCATGGCGATGCCGGCCTCGTTGGCCGCCTCGATCACCTCGGCGTCACGCATGGAGCCGCCGGGCTGGATCACGGCGGTGATGCCGGCGGCGGCGGCGGCATCGATGCCGTCGCGGAACGGGAAGAAGGCGTCGCTCGCCATCACCGAGCCGGGCACCGAGAGACCCTCGTCGGACGCCTTGATGCCGGCGATCTTCGCCGAGTAGACGCGGCTCATCTGGCCGGCGCCCACGCCGATGGTCTGGCCCTGCTGGGCGTAGACGATGGCGTTCGACTTGACGTATTTGGCGACCTTCCAGGCAAACGCCAGGTCGCGCAGCTCCTGCTCACTGGGCGCGCGTTCGGTAACCACCTTGAGCTCATCGCGTCCGACCATGCCGAGATCACGATCCTGCACCAGCAGGCCACCGGTGACGCGCTTGAAATCGTGAGCCGGGCGGCGCTCGCCGGGCCAGTGGGCGCCCACGTCGAGCAGGCGCACATTCTTCTTCTCGGCGACGATGGCCACGGCCTCGTCGCTGACCCCCGGGGCGATGATCACTTCGACGAACTGACGATCGATGATGGCGCGGGCAGTCTCGGCGTCCAGCGGCACATTGAAGGCGATGATGCCGCCGAAGGCGCTGGTCGGGTCGGTGGCGAAGGCCTTCTCGTAGGCCTCGAGCGCTGTCTCGCCGAGGGCCACGCCGCAGGGGTTGGCGTGCTTGACGATCACGCAGGCGGTGTCGGTGTAGGCCTTGACGCACTCGAAGGCGGCATCGGTGTCGGCGACGTTGTTGAACGACAGCGCCTTGCCCTGCAGCGACGTGGCGGTGGCGACGCTGGCCTCACTGGCGTCGTCCTCGACGTAGAAGGCGGCCTGCTGGTGCGGGTTCTCCCCATAGCGCATGTCCTGCTTCTTGACGAACTGGGTGTTGTAGGTGCGCGGCAGGCCGTCGGTGCCGCCCTCGACCTTGGTGCCCAGGTAGTTGGCGATGGCGCCGTCGTAGCGAGCGGTATGCTCGAAGGCCTTGACCGCCAGGTCGAAGCGGGTGGCATCGCTCACGGCGCCGTCCTGCTCGGCCATCTCGGCGAGCACCCGCGGATAGTCCCCGGCGTCGACCACGATGCTGGTGTGGGCGTGGTTCTTGGCGCAGGCACGCACCATGGTCGGGCCGCCGATATCGATGTTCTCGATGGCGTCCTCGAGGGTGCAGTCCGGACGGGCCACGGTCTGGGCGAACGGGTAGAGGTTGACCACCACCATGTCGATCGGCGCGATCTCGTGTTCGGCCATCACCGCGTCGTCCTGGCCGCGGCGACCGAGGATGCCGCCGTGGATCTTGGGATGCAGGGTCTTGACCCGGCCGTCCATGATCTCCGGGAAGCCGGTGTGCTCGGACACCTCGGTGACGGCGACGCCCTGCTCCTTGAGCAGGCGGAAGGTGCCACCGGTGGAGAGCAGCTCGACGCCATGGGCGACGAGGCCCTTGGCAAAGTCGACGATGCCGGTCTTGTCGGAGACGCTGATCAGGGCGCGGCGTACCGGCAGCGAGGAAGAGGCGTGATTGGCCATGGGCGGACTACCATTCGTTGCGTTGGGGGAGGGAAAACGGCCAAGGGCGCCGCGAGGGCGCCCTTGAGGGGAAATCAGATCAGTTCATACTGCTTGAGCTTCTTACGCAGGGTGCCCCGGTTGAGGCCGAGCATCTCGGCGGCACGGGTCTGGTTGCCCTTGGCATGCTCCATCACCGTCGCGAGCAGGGGCGCCTCGACCTCGGCCATGACCATGGCGTAGAGGTCGGTGACGACGCCACCGTCCAGGTGATCGAAGTAGCGGCGCATGGCGGCATCGACCGCCTCGCGCAGGGGCTGTTCCTGATGATGGGGGGCGCTAGCCAGGGCGGTACCGCGCTCGATGGCGCTGAGGCTCAAGGCCTCTTGGCCGCTGGCCATGAGATCGTCGGGCGTTGTCGCTTGCCTACTGGTCATGCTGCACTGGTTCCATCTGTCGTCAGGGTCCGTGGCGAGCCTTCGGCGCCGTGACAAAACAGTTCGTCCACGAAATGAAGTTGATCCCGGGCGCTCTCCAGGACATTGAAACGGGCCCGGTGGGCCTTGAGTTCGTCGGCCGGGCAGTGCCGGGCCAGGTACCATCCCAAATGCTTGCGCGCGATGCGCACGCCCATGTGCTCCCCGTAGAAGCCGTGCAGGGCGTCGAGGTGACCGTGCATCACCCGTCGGCGCTCGTCGCGTGAGGGGGCCGGCAAGGCACGTCCGTGGCGCAGATAATGGTCGATCTCCCGGAAGATCCAGGGGTTGCCCTGGGCACCGCGGCCGATCATCACCGCATCCGCCCCAGTATAGTCGAGGACGGCAGCCGCCTTGGCCGGGGAATCGATATCGCCGTTGGCGAATACCGGCAGCGAGACGCTGTTCTTGATCGCGGCGATGGTGTCGTACTCGGCATGGCCGCTGTAGCGCTGCTCGCGGTGGCGGCCGTGCACGGCGAGGGCCTTTATGCCGGCCTCTTCGGCGAGTCTGGCGATGCGCACGCCGTTGTTGCTGTCGGCGCACCAGCCGGTGCGAATCTTCAGCGTCACCGGGATGTCCACGGCGGCCACCACGGCCTCAAGAATCTCGGCGACCAGGGCCTCGTCGCGCAAAAGGGCCGAGCCGGCGGCCTTGTTGCAGACCTTCTTGGCCGGACAGCCCATGTTGATATCGATGATCTCGGCGCCCTGGTCGGCGTTGAGGCGTGCCGCCTCGGCGAGCATCGTTGCATCACCACCGGCGATCTGTACGCTGCGCGGGCCCGGCTCGCCGGCATGATCCAGTCGCAGACGCGACTTGCGCGTATGCCACAGGGCCGGGTCGGCGGTAACCATCTCGGACACCACCAGGCCAGCGCCCAGCCGCCGGCAGAGCTGGCGAAAGGGACGGTCGGTGACGCCGGCCATGGGGGCCAGGATCACACGATTGGACAGGCGGTGCCGGCCGATGGCGGGCAGGCTAGCGGGCATGGGCGTCACGGGGTTGCTCGATCAGGGGGGCATATCATACCCATCGGCCGGCGTCGGGTGAAGGCGAAAATGTCCTTTGACCGCGCCGGCCGGGGTGTCAGGCGCCGGGGCGGTGGCCTTCCAGCCGCACCCAGCCCTCGCGTTCCTCGGGCTCGGCCATCTGGAGTCCCTGGGCGAGATAGGCCGTGAGCACCTCGTCGGCCTGGTGGGCGAGGATGCCCGACAGGGCCAGGCGACCGCCCGGAGCGACGTGCCCGGCGATGGTCGGCGCCAGTTCGATCAGGGGGCCGGCGAGGATGTTGGCCAGCACGATCGGGTAGTGACCCTCGCTGAGCTGCTCGGGGTAGTGGAGGCTGAGTCGGTCGGCCTCGACGTCGTTGCGCTCGGCGTTGTCGCGGCTGGCGGTCAGCGCTTGGGGGTCGATGTCACTGCCGGTGGCGCGGGAGGCGCCGAGCTTCAAGGCGGCGATGGCCAGGATGCCCGAGCCGCAGCCGACGTCGAGCACCTCGCGGTCCTCGAGCTCACCGGAGACCGCCAGGCCATCGAGCCATTCCAGGCACAGGGCGGTGGTGGGGTGGGTGCCGGTACCGAAGGCCAGGCCCGGGTCGAGGCGCAGATTCACGGCGTCCTCGTCGGGCGCGTCCTGCCAACTCGGCACGATCCACAGGCGGCTGCCCATCTTCAGCGGCGCGAAGCCGTCCATCCACTCCCGCTCCCAGTCCCGGTCGGCCAGCAGCTCGTATTCGATCTCCGGGCAGGGCTCGCCGGGCATCTCGGCGGCCCAGGCCGCGCGGACCTGCTCCAGCATAGCCTCGATGCCCTCCAGGTCGTCGTAGAGCCCGGTGAGGACCGTCTCGTCCCATAGCGGGGTGGTGCCGCGATCGGGCTCGAAGACCGGATCGTCGTGGGCATCCTGCAGGGTGATGGCGTTGGCGCCCTCGGCGAGCAGCAGCTCCTCGAGCAGCTCGGCCTGGGCCGGGGCGATACGCGCCTTGAGTTGTAGCCAGGGCATGACGTGAACCTCTCGAAAACCGTGGTGAAAAACGCCAGCGGGGCGGCCTGGGCCGCCCCGCTGGGGGAGAGTCGCTCGATTCCTCGGATGAGGCCTCGGGGCGCAGGACGCCCCTCTGGGCTCAGGCCTCGAGCTTCTTCTCCAGGTAGTGGATGTTGACCCCGCCCTGCTGGAAATAGCCGTCGCGGACCAGATCCTTCTGCAGGTCGATGTTGGTCTTGATGCCTTCCACCAGCAGTTCGTCGAGCGCGTTGCGCATGCGGGTCAACGCGGTCTCGCGGCTCTTGCCCCAGGTGATCAGCTTGCCGATCAGGGAGTCATAGTGGGGCGGCACCGAGTAGCCGGTGTAGAGGTGCGAGTCCATGCGCACGCCGAGGCCACCCGGGGCATGATAGAGGGTGATCTTGCCCGGTGAGGGCACGAAGGTGCGCGCATCCTCGGCGTTGATGCGGCACTCGAAGGCGTGGCCATTGAGGACGACATCCTCCTGACGGATCGACAGCGGCTGGCCGGAGGCGATGAGCAGCTGCTCCTTGACGATGTCGACCCCGGTGACCATCTCGGTGACCGGATGCTCGACCTGCACGCGGGTATTCATTTCGATGAAGAAGAACTGACCCTTCTCGTACAGGAATTCGAAGGTGCCGGCGCCCCGATAGCCGATCTCGACGCAGGCATCGGTGCAGGCCTTGAGCACCTGGGCGCGGGCGTCCGGGTCCAGCTGAGGTGCCGGCGCTTCTTCGAGCACCTTCTGGTGACGGCGCTGCAGCGAGCAGTCCCGGTCATAGAGATGCACCGCATTGCCCTGGCCGTCGGCCAGCACCTGGACCTCGACGTGACGGGGCTGCTCGAGGAACTTCTCCATGTATACCGTGCCATCGCCGAAGGCCGCATTGGCCTCGTTCTGGGTCACGCTGATCGAGGAGAGCAGGTGCGCCTCGCTGTGCACCACGCGCATGCCGCGTCCGCCGCCGCCCGCGGCGGCCTTGATGATCACCGGATAGCCGATGCGGCGCGCCACCGCCATCGCTTCCTCGGGCTCCTCGGGCACCGGGCCATCGGAGCCTGGTACCGTGGGCACGCCGGCCTTCTTCATCGCCTCGATGGCGCTGACCTTGTCGCCCATCAGGCGAATGGTATCGGCCCTGGGGCCGATGAAGGCGAAGCCGGAACGCTCGACCTGCTCGGCGAAGTTGGCGTTCTCGGAGAGGAAGCCGTAGCCCGGGTGAATGGCATCCGCATCGGTGACCTCCGCGGCGCTGATCAGCGCCGGGATGTTCAGGTAGGACTTCGCCGAGGGGGCCGGGCCAATGCAGACCGCTTCATCGGCGAGCCGCACATGCATCAGTTCCCGGTCGGCCTGGGAATGCACCGCCACGGTCTTGATGCCCAGCTCCTTGCAGGCACGCAGGATGCGCAGGGCGATCTCGCCACGATTGGCGATGAGTACCTTGTCCAACATCTTGTATCCGCCCAGATTGGAATGGAAAGAGGGGGTGAGAGCGGCCTTAGCCGATGACCAGCATGGGCTGATCGTATTCCACCGGTTCGCCGTCTTCGACCAGGATGGCTTCGATGACGCCGTCCTTGTCCGCTTCGATCTGGTTCATCATCTTCATGGCCTCGACGATGCAGATCGTCTCCCCCTTCTTGACGCTCTGGCCGACTTCGACGAACGCCTTGGCGCCCGGCGCCGAGGCGCGGTAGAAGGTGCCGACCATCGGCGAGTTCACGGTATGGCCGGTGGGCGCAGCCGGAGCAGCCGGTTCTGCCGATGCCGCGGGCGCCGCCGGTGCGGCGGCGGGGGCCGGCGCGGCGGGCGCGGGCTGGTAGGCCACGCCGTTGGGGTGGCGGCTGATGCGAACCGACTCTTCGCCTTCCTGAATCTCGATTTCGCTGATGTTGGATTCTTCCAGCAGCTCGATCAGCTTCTTGACCTTGCGGATATCCATGAGTCTGTCTCGATCGGGTGATTTAGGTGGAACGTACCGGCAGGCTGACGGGGCCGGAGGCGCTGTCAACCTGCTCAAACTTGGTCTAGATCACGGCATGATGCTGCACGATGCCGCTGATAGGCGCCTCTATGCGGCGTGTCGGCGGAGTGTGCCGAAAAAAACAAGGCATGTCCAGTGACGGCCGGTGACCGTCAGGCCGAGCGTTCGTCTGCTGTCGGGCGCTCCCCCAACCACTGTAGCAGGGCACTCAGATGCGCGTTCAGGGGAGCCGCCGTGACTTCGCCCTGGATGCGCGCCTCGCGGATCTCCTCGCCTCCGGCGAAGAACAGCAGGCTCGGGGGCCCGAACAGCTCGAAATGCTTGAGGAGGGCGCGGCTATCGGCGTTGGTCTCGGTCACGTCGACCCGGATGCGATGAAAGTCGTCGAGGCGCGCCGCCACCTGGGGCGCGGGAAAGACATCGCGTTCCATGATCTTGCAGGAGATGCACCAGTCGGCGCTGACATCGACAAAGGCAGGCTGGCCGGCTCGAGCGGCGCGCTCGAGTTCCGCCTTCAGCTGTGCGAGTCGGGTCACGGTGGTGAACTGCGGGGCCGCCTGCTGGGGCCGGCTGTACGTGGAGGCGGCTCCCGGTGACCCGCTTAGCGGGCGCAGCGGGTCATCGCCGCCGCCGGCCGCCCCGATGACGAGCGCGAGACCCCAGGTCAGCAGGAGCAGCCCCGCCGCCTGCCGCAGTTGAGCCTGGCCGCGTGGGTAATCGAAGCGCAGGGCGCCCAGCGCCAGGGCGCTGCCAACGGCCAGCGCGCCCCACAGCAGCAGCGCGACCGGTCCGGGCAGCAGGCGCTCGATCAGCCAGATCGCCACCCCCAGCAGCAGCACCCCGAACGCCGACTTGATGCCCTGCATCCAGGCTCCGCCGCGAGGAAGCAACGTGGCGCCGAAGGTGCCCACCAGCAGCAGCGGCACGCCCATGCCCAGCGCCAGGGCGAGCAGGCCAAGGCCGCCCATCGTGGCATCGCCGGTGGAGGAGATGAACACCAGGGCGCCGGCCAGCGGCGCCGAGACGCAGGGCGAGACCACCAGCACCGAGAGAGCGCCGGCAAGCGCCAGGCCCAGCGGGCCGCTTCGCTGTGCGCGTGCCTGCCAGGCGTCGAGCCGCTGGGCGAACCCGCCCGGCAGGCGGAGATGAAAGACGCCGAACATGGCCAGGGCGAATAGCGCGAAGAGGACGGCGAAGGGAATCAGTACCGTCGGGGCCTGCAGGCGTGCCTGGAGGTTGAGGCCCGCCCCGAACAGTCCCATCAGCACGCCGACGCCGGCATAGGTCAGCGCCATGCCGGTCACGTAACTGCCGGACAGGGCGAAGGCGCGCAGCCGCGAGGGGCGTTGGCCGACGATGATCGAGGCGAGGATCGGCATCATCGGCAGCACGCAGGGGGTGAAGGTCAGCCCGAGGCCGGCGAGGAAGAACAAGCCCAGTATCAGCGCGGGCGACGCCTCGCCGAGCAGGTTGCGGAAGTGGCCGTCCTCGCTTGTCAGCGACGATGGGGTGGTGGCGATGGATGACGGGGACGAGGCGAGGCGGTCGGGTGATCCGACGGTCCCGGCCTGGTCCGTGGGCGATGTCGAGGCGAAGGCGGCCGGCGGGGAGCCTGGCAGGGCGGTCAGTTCGATCTGTTCGGGGGGGTAGCAGAGGCCGGCCTCGGCACAGCCCTGGTAGTCCAGGGTCAGGGTGATCGCACCGGCATCGCCTGCCCCCTCGACAGGCGTCGGGAAGACCACGCGGTCATGAAAGACGTAGACCTCGCCGAGAAACTCGTCCTGCTTGAAGGTGCCGGCGGGCAGGGTCGGCTCGCCGAGTGACACCCCGGGCGTGGCGCTCTCGACGCCCAGGCGGTGACGATAGAGGTAGTACCCGTCGGCGGCCTCGATCCCCACCATGACCCGGTCATCGTCGATCCAGGCGTGGGGGATGAAGGCCTCTTCTACCGGAAGGAAATCTCCCTGGCCGCCGCCCGAGGAGAACAGCTGCGCCTGCAGGGGCAGAGGGAAGGCCAATAGCAGGCCGAGAGCCAGAAACATGAGCCGTGACATCAACGAAAACATCCTTGCGGGTCTTGAGGGCTTGAGCGCGGGAGAAGGGGCCGGCACTGCTCGGCGCCTGTCTGCGACCGGGACGCGCGGCGGGAGTTCCGCGGTCGTGGAAACTCCTCATGCATTCATTTGCTAGGATAACTCATGCGACCTGTCGCCTTCATGCTAGATAGGAGCGACAGGATCGCCGGAATTTTCTCAACCGCCAAGGACGTTGACGATGCCATTGTTTGGATCACGCAGGGCCCGCCCCGCTCGGCCCACCGATATTCTCGAGCGCCCGGACTATGGCTGGATATGGAAGCCGCTGCTGGGGTTGTTCGCCCTCTATCTGGTCGTGACCCTGGCCCTGGGGGGCTGGTGGAGCCTCACCCCCGCGAGCTTCGATGTGCAGCGCGCCAGCGCCGAGCAGCGTGGCCGGCTCTCGTCCGAGCGTCCGGCGAGAAACGGAAATGTCGAGAGCACAGGCCATGCAGAGAGCGTTGACACTAGCGGCTCGGCCGACGAGGCAGTGGCGAGTGACGAGGCCAGCACCCCGCCGCTGGATACCAGTCCGGCCGGCCGCGGGGCGGTGATCGCCGCGACCCAGATGACGCTGCTCGATACGCTGCTCGACAAGTCGGGTGGCTACCTCCGCAACGACATGCTGCCGCCGGGACTGTGGCTCGATAACATGCCCGCCTGGGAGTTGGGGGTGCTCCGTCAGGCCCGAGGCCTGGCGCATGCCCTGGTGGAAAAGGGGGCCGTGGAGGAGGGTGCGCTGATGGAAGCCCGGGAGCGGCTCGACGGTGATAGCCAGGATTGGCTCTACCCCTCGACGGAGCACCGCTTGGCCAAGGCCCGCGATGCTTATGCGGGGGTGCTCGCTGGATTCAACGATCAGCGACTGGCGCTGCCCGCCGAAGGCGATGTGCCGGCCTATTGGCTGTCCCGGGTGGCGCGGCGACTGGATGAGCTGACCTATCGCCTGTCGGCCAGCGTCGCCGACCCCGAGGCCCTGCGCGAGCTTGAGGTGGACGTCGACCAGCTGCCGGGGCGCACCCCTTGGTATCGCGTCGATGACATCTTCTTCGAGGCCCGTGGTCAGGCGTGGGCCCTTGAGCATCTGCTGGCGGCCATGGTGGCCGACTACGGCGATGTGGTGGCGGCCGCCGATGCCGAAGGGCTGGTGGAGCGCTTAAGTGCCGAGCTCGAGCAGGCCCAGCGGCGGCTGTGGAGCCCCGTAGTGCTCAATGGCACGGGGTTCGGCGTCTTCGCCAACCACTCGCTGATGATGGCCGCCTATACCCAGCGCGCCGCGCAGCTGGTTGAAGCGCTCTCGGGTCGCCTGGCTGGGGTCAGTGCGCCGGACGCGCCGTCTGATCCGTCCGCGCAGCAGCCCACGGCCGCCGAGGCAGCCACCCAGACAGAAACTCAGACAGAAACTCAGACAGAAACTCAGACAGAAACTCAGACAGAAACTCAGACAGAAACTCAGACAGAAACTCAGACAGAACCCCGGCCGGAAGCCCGGCCGGAAGCCCAGGCGCCGGCAGCCGGTGAGGCGTCGTCGGATGGGCAGGCCCAGGTGTCCGTCGAGAACGAGCAGGGCGCCGAGGCCGTCGACGCCACGTCCGATGCGGCTGTGTCCTCGACAGGCGAAAGCACTGATGACAGTGCAGGTGCCGAGAGCGCCGATCATGAAGCCGGTGCCGGCGAGCAGGCAGGGGCTGATGCTGCTGGGGCCGATGGAGCGACTGAGAGCGCCGGTCAAGTAAGCCCCTCGGCATCGGCCGCTTCATCGTCTGGCAGTGCTGAGGCGAGTGGCAGTGAGCCGTCGGCTGAATCGACAGATGACGAGGTGGCGACCCAGGGGGAAGGCTGAACGTCGTCCAGTCGCGAGGAAGACAGCACGAAGAAGGGGCGCTCAATGAGCGCCCCTTCTTCCTTTTTCTACTCTGTTTCGGGCATCGCGCCTTCAGCCTTGACGACTTACCTCGCGATGTCCGCGAAAGGCAAGCTCGGTTCAGGCCTTCTCATAGGCGGCGGCGGCCTTCTCGATGGCCTTGCGGGCGGCATCGGCGCCGTCCCAGGACTCGACCTTGACCCACTTGCCCTTCTCGAGATCCTTGTAGTTCTCGAAGAAGTGGGCGATCTGCTGGCGCAGCAGCTCGGGCAGGTCGGTCACTTCCTGGATGTCGTCGTACAGGGCGGTGAGCTTCTGGTGCGGCACGCAGACCAGCTTGGCGTCTTCGCCGGCTTCGTCGGTCATGTTCAGGATGCCGACCGGACGGGCACGAATCACGCTGCCCGGCTGCACCGGGTAGGGAGTGACCACCAGTGCATCCAGGGCATCGCCGTCGTCGGCCAGGGTGTTCGGGATGTAGCCGTAGTTGGCCGGATAGAACATCGGCGTGGCCATGAAGCGGTCGACCAGCAGCGCGTCCAGGTCCTTGTCGATCTCGTACTTGATCGGTGCGTGGTTGGCGGGGATCTCGATGGCGACATAGACGTCGTTGGGGAGATCTTTGCCGGCGGGGATCTTGTCGAAGCTCATCGTGGCGTCCTTGGGTGGGCAGTAATCGTTGCCTGTTTAGTCCGGCGAATTATACGAACTGCGTGGCGTGATTACCAATGCGACCAAGGCCGCCAGCCCCTGAGGCGCCTTCGAGCGTGTATGATAGGCCTGCCCTTCGTCGGGAGGGCGTGTGGCCGCCGGATCAAGGAGAAAAGCAGGTGGATTCCGAGTTAGCGCTGAGCGTGGGGCAAGCCTTCGTGGCCCCCGAACGGCGACATCACCGCAGTTCGATGTCGGTGCGCATACCCGAGTCTCGATTGTTGGCGCTGAAGGGCGCCTGCGCACTGATCAGCGACTCGAGCTCCCGCAATGCTATTGCCAAGCAGGCCGGCGAACTCAGCGTGCGCGGCTTTCTGGCCGACTATATCTCGACTCCCGAGCACTGGGACATCAAGACCTCGGCCACCCGAGTGCTGCGGGCGCTCAATGGCTGGTGTCACAGCCAGAGCGGCCATGTCTCCGGGGGCAGCTACGTCTGCTCGCTGTCGGCGATGATCTATCGGGGCCGCGAGGCGCACCTCTTTCACATGGGCGACACTCTGATCTTTCGCCTGCGTGGCGCCGAGTTCGAACAGCTCTCCCGGGATCATGTCACTGACCTCGGCGGCTATCGCTACCCGTCCCGGGCGCTGGGCATGGACGCCAACCTGGACATCGATTATGTCACGCTGCCCCTGAAGCAGGGCGATATCTTCCTGTTCACCACCCAGGCGGTGCGCGGCACTCTGATGCCCTCCGATTACGTGCAGCTGATTCGAAAGGACGCCAGCGATCTGGATGCCGCCTGCGAGCGACTGGCCGCCACTGCCTTGGAGCGGGCACAGGAGCGAGGCTACGGGGGGGAGCAGTTCTGTTTCCAGCTGGTGCGC
Source organism: Halomonas sp. YLGW01 (assembly GCF_014840935.1). Taxonomy (NCBI): domain Bacteria; kingdom Pseudomonadati; phylum Pseudomonadota; class Gammaproteobacteria; order Oceanospirillales; family Halomonadaceae; genus Halomonas; species Halomonas sp. YLGW01. The sequence goes on from NZ_CP062005.1 coordinate 1,323,860, forward strand.
CTCGACCGGCTCCCGGAAGAAGTCGCCGAAGTGCCGGAGCGGCTCTATGGCGATCTCCCCGTGCCGCCGGAGCTGAGCCCGGGGCAGCGGCTCGATGGCCTGGAGGTTCGGGACGTCCTGTCCCGCACGGCCCAGTCACGGGTCTATCGAGTGCTCGATCCGCGCAGCGGCCGCGAGATGGTCATGAAGGCGCCGAGTCCCGAGCTTTCCAACCGCAACGCCTACCTGGAGCACTTCCTGCTGCAGCAGTGGGTCGTCGAGAGGGTCAGGTCGCCCTTCGTGGCTCGAGTCGTGGAGCCCGCGCGCCCGCGCACCCATCTCTACTACCTGATGAACCTGGTGGAGGGCGAGCGGCTGTCCGACTGGGCCCAGCGTCATCCCCGGGCGACCCTGGCCCAGCGGCTGGATATTGCCCGCCAGCTGGCCAAGGCGGTGCAGGCCCTGCATCGTCGTGACCTGCTGCATCAGCAGATCCATCCCGACAATATTCTGGTGGATACCCATGGTCAGGTGGTGCTGGCCGACTTCAGTGCCTGCCGGCTGCGTGAGGGCGACGGGCACAAGCAGTCGCGGGAGCTGGCTCGTCAGCTGGGTCTCACCGAACACAGTGCGCCGGAGTATGCCCTGGACGACGATGTAGGACGACGCAGCGATCAGTACGCCCTGGCGTCGACGATCTACTGGTTGCTGACCGGCGGTTTGCCCTACGATGTGCCGCCGCATCAGTTGAGAAGCCATACCGACCTGGAGCGGCTGAGCTACCGAAGCGCGTCCCTGCAGAACCCGGAGGTGCCTCAGGCACTGGACGAGGCCCTGAGGCGCGCCCTGGACCCGCAGCGGGCGCTGCGTTTCCGCCGCCTCTCGGAGCTTCTGGTGGCGCTGCGCGAACCGCGCCGTGAGGGGGAGCTCGCCAAGGCATCGACCTCGGCCCCCGGCCGTTTCTGGCCGGGGGTGGCGGGGCTGCTGCTGGCGCTGCTGGTGGTGTCCTGGCTGCTGCGCTAGATTTTGTCCGAAAAGTCTAATTTGCTAATGCTTTCCATGCCTCAACTCCATAGGTTACGCATGGCAGGACGCTACGAACTCTCCGACGCAAGCCAAGCTAGCAGGTGTTCTGATACACCGTCTCACCACCTTAGACAATGGGTCGCCCGCGCAGGGATGGCCGCCAAATGCTGAACGGGATCTTTTGGATCTTGTGCTCCGGCGCCAAATGGCGTGATCTCCCGGAGAGGTATGGTTCCTGGAAGACGATGTGTGACCGCTCCCGGCAATGGCGAGACGATGGCACTTTCGAGGCGGTTCTAGATCGGCTCCACCTCAAGCTGTGTGAGGATGGGCTGATGGATCCCGGCACGTGGGTGATCGACTCGACATCGATCCGCGCTCCCCGAACAGCCTCTGGAGGCGGCAAAAAGGAGTTAGCAAGACCCCGTAGACCATGCCTTGGGACGGAGTCGAGGCGGTCTGACGACCAAGATTCACATGGTCTGTGATCGGCAGGGATGGCCGCTGACCTTCACTCTGTCGGCCAGGACAGGACTCAGAGACATGGCACTTTATTTCCACCATGGAGCGCGTTCAACTGCCTGCCCCCTCCGCCACGATGAAGCGAAAACCGCGTCCTGGTGCTCCGTGGGACTTCGATAAGCCTCGCTATCGAGAGCGAAACATCATTGAGCGTTGTTTCGGCTGGATCAAGGAACTGTGCCGGGCCTGCACCCGTTACGACAAGTTGGTCAGCAGTTTCGGGGCAATGATATGCCTTGCTTGCATAGACCGTTGCTTGCGTGCCGACTTTTCAGACAGAACCTAGTAGAAATTATGGCATTCGGCAGGTTAGTCATAAAAAACAGCCCTAAGGTGGTAACTACTGTTTTCTTGAGCAGCTTAGCGATCAACTGGAGATGGTGCTTCGTCGACATCAGTATGCTCAGCCGACTGAGGCTGGCCGCGCTGTTTAATGCTGCGTACAGCCTAAGCGGGAAGCACATCCAATATTGGCCGCATGCGCGTACCAAGGCGCTGCGTTGTCGCCAAGATTTTCCTGATCGGCATTCTGGTAGCGCGGAATCTGCATGGGGCTAAATCAACATGAGGAGACGAAGAAACTCATTTATCAGATTTTGATACCAGGCGATAATTTATATAGATTAACATATACAAATATAATGTATCAGTAACAGCGACGCCACACGCTAGGTGAAGGCTTGAGACGGGTACGACAGCGGTACTGATGCGAGACAGCCACCATAATCTGCAGACGTCGCTGCTCCATTCTTCCTCGGTAGCAGCAATAAAAACATGGTCGACCTATCAGTCTGAACTGTTGCGGCAGCTGTTTTTCTCGCGGCATCCCCATGCACCTTGGGTCTGCCTGGCCATAGCAGGCATGGATCATGCTGCCGGCGAGGATGCCGCGATGGGGCTCTAAATGGCGCTTATCGCTTCTTGATTGGTGCGCTCGGCTCTTGAAACGCACCGAGTCGGCAACACCCTCGCAGGCGGATACGCCTGCCATTCAACACCCAAAGGAGAAGAAATTTGAAACGCATCACATTGCTTTCCGTGCTGCTGCTCAGTGGCTGTACCACTGTGAAGTACAACGGCTCACCCCTGTCGGTAGACGAGGTGAACTATCCGCCCGTCGGGAAGGAAGTGACCGCCTACGTGGGCGATCACATGGTGGACAAAGGCATCCTGATGGAAGAGCAGGTGCTGGTCGTGAAACAGCCGACAGGCGGCGCGCTCTACGATATTCCCAAGGGGACTTATCCTCAGATCGGCTACGACGAGATGCAGGATTTCTTTTCGCCGGACGGTGTAGCTAGAAACCCCATGATAGCTGGCCTTCCACTAGCAGTCGTCGTCAAGAAAGGCTCGGACAACGATATATGCGTTAGGAATGGAGGGGCGCAGGATGCCTGCTATCCAGGCGAGTATGAGCGAACAACCCAAGTGTCCGAGTCGAGCAAGAACTTCCAGCAAACCTTGATCTATAGCGGACGCATTGGTGACAAGATCAACATCGGCTACCGCGAGTTCAGCAATAACGCCGCGCGCCCCGCATTCAATAACGAAGTTGAGTACGACCTCAGCGAGTCGCGGCGGATTGGCTACAAGGGCGCGGTACTCGAGGTGATCGATGCGAACAATAGCAGCATCACCTACAGGTTAATCAAGAACTTCCCCGATTAAGTCTCTATGGTCCTTGATAGGTCCCCCCCAAAGAAGGCTCGCGCCCAGTGGCCGAGCCTTCTGCTTTGCTCCTTCAGCCCCTAGATGAAGGCTGAAGGCAAAGTAGCGCATGCCGGTATCGGAGGGTTCCCACTAATCCAGCGTTAGAGGCGCATCGTCGAGGCCCTCCACTATGTGCTCAACGAGACGAAAGTGGTCGACACCTTGCCCCCTTGCGCGTCTTCCATGCGAGCCTTGAGCGTGCCCGCGCTTGTCGAAGTCGAGGATAAACGAGGTGTAGATGATCCTCGCCATGCCTTGCTGCACGGCGGTCGTCAGAATTGCGAGGATCAGCTGAGCATCATGCCTGATGATCATCCCGTAGGTCGGACCATAGCTAGGCTCATCTACTCTCTAGGCACGCACCCCGAACGACGATGCCCCGGGCAAGCCGGGGCCTTGGCGTTTCAATGCGCTGTGCCACCGCCGGGCAGTCGCCCGGCGACAGCATCGCTGTCGTTCAGAGAGTAAAGGTCGGCAGCTTGCGCTCGACGCGGGCCAGCTTCAAGTGCGCCACCCGGGGCAGGCCGTTGTCGAAGGGCGGGAAATCTTCGCCTTGGATCAGCGGCGACAGATAGCGGCGGCAGGCCTCGGTGATGCCGAAACCGTCCTCGCGGATGAAGTCCTTGGGCATGAACTTCTCCTGGTTGGCGATCTCGCTCAGGGGTGCGGCCCCGATCTCCCAGGCATAGGGCGACTCGCTGACGCGGTCGATGGTTGGCATCATGGCGTTCTCGCCGGCCACCGCCAGCTCCACCGCCTTCTCGCCGACGGCATAGGCCTGGTCGACGTCGGTCTTGGAGGCCAGGTGGCGGGCGGCGCGCTGCAGGTAGTCGGCGACCGCCCAGTGGTACTTGTAGCCCAGGTCCTGCTTGACCATGCCGGCCAGTGTCGGCGCCACGCCGCCCAGCTGGCGGTGACCGAAGGCGTCGGTGTTGCCGGAGTCGGCCAGGAATGTGCCGTCCTCGTAGCGGGCGCCCTCGGACACCACGATCACGCAGTAGCCATAGTTCTTGACCGCCTCGTCGACCCGGGCCATCACCGCCTTTCGATCGAAGGCGACCTCGGGGAAGATCACCAGATGCGGCGGCTGGCCCTCGCCTTCGCCAGCCAGGGCGCCGGCCGCGGCGATCCAGCCGGCATGGCGGCCCATCACCTCGAGCACGAAGACCTTGGTCGAGGTGGCACACATGGAAGCGATGTCCAGCGAGGCCTCAAGGGTCGAGGTGGCAATGTACTTGGCCACGCTGCCGAAGCCCGGGGAGTTGTCGGTGATCGGCAGGTCGTTGTCGACGGTCTTGGGCACGTGAATGGCGGTCAGCGGGTAGCCCATCTTCTCGGACAGCTGGGAGACCTTGAGGCAGGTGTCGGCGCTGTCGCCGCCGCCGTTATAGAAGAAGTAACGGATGTCGTGCGCCTTGAAGACCTCGATCAAGCGTTCGTACTGGGCGCGATGGGTCTCGATGTCCTTGAGCTTGTAGCGGCAGGAGCCGAAGGCGCCGCCTGGGGTGTGGCGCAGCGCCGCGATGGTCTCGTCGGACTCCTGGGAGACGTCGATCAGATCCTCGGTCAGGGCGCCGATGATGCCGTTGTGGCCGGCGTAGACCTTGCCGATCTTGTCGTCGTGGCGACGGCACGCTTCGATCACGCCGCAGGCGCTGGCATTGATGACGGCGGTGACGCCACCGGACTGGGCATAGAAGGCGTTGTGCTGGGCCATGGGGCGGCTGAGCTCCTGGTAAGCGGGTCATCGAAAAGGGCGAAAAATCAGGGGCCATGTTAGCCCAAAGCGCGTCGACCTGCACCCGCCGACGATGCCGGTCGGCACCAGGATGGAGGCCGCGGGGGCGCCATGCTAGTCTGCCTGCCATCTCGGCAGGAGGCACTCGATGCACGTACATATTCTTGGAATCTGCGGCACCTTCATGGGCAGCCTGGCGCTGCTGGCTCGCGAGCTGGGCCATCGGGTCAGCGGGTCGGATGCCAATGTCTATCCGCCGATGAGCACCCAGCTCGAGGCCGCGGGGATCACCCTGCAGGACGGCTACGAGGGAGGCAATCTCGCGCCGCGCCCGGATCTGGTGATCATCGGCAACGCCCTGTCCCGGGGTAACCCGGAGGTCGAGGAAGTGCTCAAGGCACGCCTGCCCTATGTATCCGGTCCCCAGTGGCTCGCCGAGCATGTGTTGCCCGGGCGACGGGTGATCGCCGTGGCCGGCACTCACGGCAAGACCACCACGGCGAGCCTCACCGCCTGGCTGCTCGAGGCTGCGGGCCTCGCGCCCGGCTTCCTGATCGGCGGGGTGCCGCGCAACTTCGGCGTCTCGGCGCGCTTGGGGGCGCCTGATGCGCCCTTCGTGGTCGAGGCCGACGAGTACGACACCGCCTTCTTCGACAAGCGTTCCAAGTTCGTGCACTACCGTCCCGAGATCGCGGTGCTCAACAATCTCGAGTTCGACCACGCCGATATCTTCCCCGACCTCGCCGCCATCGAGCGTCAGTTCCACCACCTGGTGCGCACCGTGCCGGGCGACGGCGCGCTGCTGGTAGCCGACGGTGAGCCGGCCCTCGAGCGCGTGCTGGAGCAGGGAGCCTGGACGCCGATCAGTCGTTTCGGTGCCGCCGATGACAGCGACTGGCGACTCATCCTCGAGGCCCCCGATGCCAGCCGTTTCAGGGTGCAGCATGTCGATGAGAGGGGCGGCGAGGAAGCGACCGTGCACTGGGCGCTGAGCGGCGAGTACAACGCCCGCAACGCACTGGCCGCGCTGGCGGCCGCCCATGCTCTCGGCGTCGGTCTCGAGACGGGCGCGGCGGCGCTGTCGCGCTTCGAGAGCCCGAGGCGGCGCCAGGAGCTGCGCGGCGAGGTCGCCGGCATTCGAGTCATCGACGACTTCGCCCATCACCCCACCGCCATCTCAGCGACGCTTGACGGCCTGAAGGCTGGCGGCGACGGACGCCTGCTGGCGGTGATCGAACCGCGCTCCAACACCATGCGGCTGGGCACCCTGCGCGCGCGGCTGGCCGAGAGCGTGGCCGCGGCCGATGCGGTCTGGTGGTATCAGCCCGCGGGGCTCGACTGGTCGCTGGATGAGGTGGTCGCGACGAGTGCCTCACCGTCGCAGGTGATTGACGATATCGATGCGCTGGTGGCCGCGGTGGTCGCCGAGGCTTGCCCCGGCGATCGCATCGTGGCGATGTCCAATGGCGGCTTCGGCGGCATCCACGAGCGGCTGCTTGCCGCCCTGGAGGTGGCCCATGGCTGAGCCGCAGATGACAAAGACTGACGACTTCGCCTTCCCGGTCACGGTAGCGCTGACCGGTGCCTCCGGAGCCCAGTACGGCCTGCGCCTGATCGAGGCCCTGGTGGCGGCCAATCATGAAGTCTGGGTGATGATCTCCAAGGCCGCGCACCTGGTGATCGCCACCGAGACCGACATCAAGCTTCCGGCCCAGCCCGAACGCCTGGCCGAGGCGCTGGTTGCGCGCAGCGGGGCGGCGGCGGGGCAGATACGCTGCTTCGCCCGGGAAGACTGGATGGCGCCGGTGGCCTCGGGCTCCGGGGCGCCCAGCGCAATGGTGGTCTGTCCGTGCTCCACCGGCTCGCTGTCGGCGATCGCCTGTGGTGCCAGCAACAACTTGATCGAGCGGGCCGCGGACGTGGCCCTCAAGGAACGTCGCACCCTGGTGCTGGTGCCCAGGGAAACGCCGTTCTCGGCGATCCATCTCGAGCACATGCTGAGCCTGACCAGGATGGGGGCGGTGATTCTGCCGGCGGCGCCGGGCTTCTATCATCAGCCCGGTAGCATCGATGATCTGATCGACTTCATCGTCGCAAGGATTCTCAATCAGCTGGGCATCGAGCACCGGCTGATGCCCCGCTGGGGCGAGCCGACGGGACGCGACGACGGGGAGGCGCCATGATCATGCCGGTGGCGCTGTCGGTCTTCGTGCCGACCTTCTTCCTGGTCTCGCTGACGCCGGGCATGTGCATGACCCTGGCGATGGTGCTGGGCATGACACAGGGGGTGCGGCGAGCGCTGTGGATGATGGTCGGTGAGCTCACCGGTGTGGCCCTGGTGGCGGTGGCCGCCGGGGCCGGGGTGGCGACCCTGATGCTGGCTCAACCCGCGCTGTTCACCGCCTTCAAGTGGCTCGGCGGTGCCTATCTGGCGTATCTCGGCGTGATGATGTGGCGCGAGCGAGGACGCATGGCGATCCCCGAGCTCACAGGCGAGCAGGCAACCGTCGGGCGTCGGGCGCTGATGGTTCAGGGCTTCGTGACTGCAGTCGCCAATCCCAAGGGCTGGGCCTTCTTCGTGGCGCTGTTGCCGCCGTTTCTCGATGCCAGCCGGCCCTTGGTCGCGCAACTGGCGGTGCTGGTAGCGATGATCCTGGCCATCGAGTTCGTCTGCCTGCTGCTGTATGCCGCGGGTGGGCGCGGCGCCGGGCGCCTGCTCGGCAGTGCCGGCCGCGTGCGGTTGCTCAATCGTCTCGCCGGAACCCTGATGATGGGCGTCGGTGCCTGGCTGGCGCTGGGGTAGGAGGCCTCTGAGACATGCCTGCACTCTACCGGGTCGCCTTCTCCATCCGCTTGTGGCGAGCCCGGTCAACCTGCGCATTCTCCCTGCGTGAATACCGCCTCTCCTCGGCTTGCTGTCTTGACGGATCTTCGCTCACCGATGTTTTTGATCGCCCCTGATTGTGCCGAGTAGGGGACGTGGTCTCCGGGCGTCGCCTAGAGCGGAGGCAGCCACAGGAGCCTGAGCGCCAGCAACGCCAATGATGCCAGGGCCAGGCGTCGCCAGGGGGCCTCGTTCAGGGAGCGGTGAGGGAAGCGGTGGTAGCTGATATTGATCAGCGCGCAGCCGGTCAGCCCCAGCAGTACTCCGCCGACAAGGTCACTGGCCCAGTGCACATCCAGCACCAGGCGCGATAGCGCCATCGGCAGACAGGCCAGGATCGCCAGCCAGTAGGTCAGGTGGCGCCGATGCGAGGAGACCTCCAGGGAGAAGAAGGCGGCCGCGAGGCCGAACAGCAGCACCGTCGTCGAGGTATGGGCGCTGGGGTAGGCCGCGGAGTCGACCAGATAGGCCGGCGCCTCGGGACGCACCCGACCGATCAGATGCTTGAGTAGGGTATTGGCCATGGCCATGCCGCCGAGACCGACGGCGAGGTGCAGGAAGGTCGCCGTGTGGTGTCTTGCCAGCAGCCAGGCTCCCCAGGGCAGGCAGAGCGCCAGGAGGCCGGCGGCATCGCCGACCTCGGCCAGGCCCGCGGCCAATCGGGTCAGAATGGGGTGCTGGAGGGCATGGGCCAGGGCGCGCACCTGCTCGTCCATGATCAGCGGCCCGTCTTTCTCCAGCACGGCCAGGGTCCACAGGCAGAAGGCGGTAGAGGCCAGCACCAGCAGGCTCAGCGAGGCCAGGGGAATCTCGCCGTGGGAGGTGGAGCGCAGCCGGTGCCAGAGACGTCGCCGCCATGGTCGTGCTCGTGCCAGTACCGCCAGACGACGATACAGCCAGCTTTCCCGGGCGAGCTGGTGGCGCAGCCAGGAGAAGGCCAGGGCCAGCACGATGATGGCGACCGCGAGCAGGATCAGCCATTTATCACTGCCCGCGGGCAGGGTCAGCAGCTGTTTCCAGGTGCGGCCCAGCAGGTAGCCGGGCAGCACATAGGCGGGCGCCCAGACCAGCGCCGAGCCGATGTTGGCCCAGGCGAAGGTGAAGGGGCGCATGTGCAGCATGCCGGCGATCAGGGGCACGATCGGCCGTACCGGGCCGGCGAAGCGGCCGAACACCACCGATAGGGTGCCATGGCGGCGGAAGAAGCGTGCTCCGTGGGCGAGCCACTCCGGGTGGCGCGAGAAGGGCCAGAGCCCGGGGACGCGGGCGCGCTGGGTGTAGCCCAGCGCGAAGCTCAGGGTGTCTCCTGCCACGGCACCCAGGAAGGCCGCCATCAGCACCAGAGGGATCGCCAGCTGCTGATGGCCTGCGAGCGACGCCGCCGCCGTGATCAGCACCACGCCGGGCACGATCAGCCCAATGACGGCCAGGCTCTCCACGAGCGAGATGGCGGCAATGATCAGCAGCAGTAACGTCGGTGAGGGCGTGAGCTGGTAGAGCCAATCGACTAGAGTCATGGGGTGCTATCCATCAGTGCCTGTTCCTTGATCCGCATGCGCTGCCGGAAGGCGGCCAGGCTTTCCCCGTGATGCAGGGTGCAGGCGATCACCTGGGCGCTCAGGTGTCCCGTCTCGTCGACCGAGGTGCCATCCAGGTAGGTCAGCAGGCGATTGCGGGTCATCAGGGCATCATGTTCGTTGGTACCAGGCAGCAGCATCCACAGCAGGGAATCTCCGGCACGGCCCAGGGTGTCGTCCAGTCGGCAGCAGTGGCGCGCCGCCTGGCAGAAGCGCTGCAGGAGTTCCCGCCTGAGTCCGGCACCGAACTGCTCGTTCGCCATCTCGAGCTGAGGCAGGTGAATCACCAGCACGCTGAGCCGGCGATCCAGCAGATGGGCGCGCTGATATTCCTGATGCAGACATTCGGCGATGGTGTCGCGGGACAGGGCGTCGCATTCAGGGTCATGAGGGGACGTGAGTCGGTCCAGCGTCAGCTGACGGGCGATCTCCCAGCGCGCCAAGGCGCCGGTCAGGGTGATCGCCAGGTAGGCGAGGACGGGCCCCAGCGGCGGCCAGCCGCCCTTGAGCAGCCACAGCCAGGCCGGCGCCAGCGCCAGGTTGAGCACCAGGGCGCGGCCCGGGGGCAGCAGCAGTGTCGACAGTACCGGGGGCGCGCCCAGCCACAGCAGGGCATGTCGGTCACTGTGGAGCAGTATGTCGGCGATCAGCAGGTAGCTTGCGAGCAGGGTGATGAGGGCGGCGGCCCGCCATGAGGCATAGGGCGCCAGGCTCATCAGGGTGGCGACCAGCAGCGCCACCCCCAGTGCGGCCGGCAGGAGAATACGGTCGAACGCCCCCATCTGGTAGTGCCAGAGAGCCGTGCCGACGGCCAGCAGGGTGATCCAGGCGTAAAAGAGCGTGTAGAGGCCCGTCTGAGGCAGGCGGTCGTGTTCGTCCATGCGTCTAGGCCTCATCGATGATGACCAGGGATTGGCGCTGGTCCCGCAGGGCCTGGTATTCGCTGGCCAGGGTCAAGGGTCGCGCCAGGGTGACGATGCGTCCACGCAGGGGGGTAGGCAGCCCCTCGAGCAGGGTCTGACGCCGCTGGCGTGCCTGCTCGAGATCGCGGCTGATCATCAGGGTGGCCAGGGTATGCGTGTCGAGCCTGTAGCAGGCCTCGAAGTCGTTCAGGTGCTGGCCGAGAGGGTGCATCAAAGACCAGAAATGCCGTCGTGGGGTGCGCAGGAGGACCAGCTCGGCATGAGAGCCCTCGCGTCCGCTGCGCAGGACCTCACGAGGCAGGTCTTCTCCCAGCTGGTGGGCGGACCAGAGGCGAGCGCCGGGCACCAGCCGTCTGCGATGCCCGATTCTCTGCCTGGCGGCCTTCACTCCCCGCGCCTGGGCGATACCCAGGGCCATCAGGCCAAGCAGCAGCAGGCCCGACATCAGGATCTGTCCCGGGGCGAGGTCGGGGTGCATCAGCCACAGGCTCACGGCGGCCAGCAGCCCATGCAGGGGCACCAACCAGCGCGGCTGAGGCAGCATCATCAGCAAGGCGAAGGACCAGAGCCAGGCGGACTGGTGCCCGGCATCGGTGGCGATCAGGCCGAACAGCAGAAGGCTGGGCAGCAGCTGCCAGGGGATGCCGGTTGGCCAGCGCACGCTGCGTGCCAGGGTCAGTGCCGAGCCCGCCAGCCACAGAGCGGCCAGCCCGAAGAGCAGCCCACCCGATATCCCGGGGGCCGACAGGGCGAGTGAAGCGAACAGCAGTGCGCCTCCCAGCATCGCCACTTGCAGTGAGCCGACTTTGTACTTGCTTTCCATGGGCCTTATATTGTTTCCCCTGCGCAATCCCGCATGATGATACCGGCCCTAGAGCCGCCTATGAGGAGTCCTTGTACCGCATGTCACGACACCACTCAGAGGCCGGCGCCGACGACAGCCACATGGCGCCGATCGTCGATGTCGACGCCTATATGACACAGCTGGGCCAGCAGGCCCATGACGCTGCCGCCATGATGCGGCGTTGCACCACGGCCCGCAAGAATGCAGCGCTGCTGGCGATGGCCCGGCACCTGGACGAGGCGCGTGACGAGGTGCTCACGGCCAATCGCCAGGACCTGGCTCGCGGTCGGGACGCGGGCCTGGATGATGCCCTGCTGGATCGCCTGGCCCTGGACGATGCCCGCGTCGACGCCATGATCAGCGGGCTTGAGCAGGTCGCCGGCCTGCCCGACCCGGTCGGCGAGATCGATGGGCTGCGCTCGCGCCCCAGCGGCATCCAGGTCGGTCAGATGCGCGTGCCATTGGGCGTCATCGGCATCATCTACGAGTCGCGCCCCAACGTCACCCTGGAGGCCGCCAGCCTGTGCCTCAAGTCCGGCAATGCCTGCATCCTGCGGGGCGGCTCCGAGGCCCGTGACAGCAACGCGGCCCTGGCGCGCTGCATCGCCGCGGGCCTCGCCGACGCCGAGCTGCCGGCGGCGGCCGTGCAGGTGGTGGCGACCACCGATCGTGCCGCGGTGGGGCGACTGATCGCCATGCCCGATTACGTCGACGTGATCATTCCCCGCGGTGGCAAGTCGCTGATCGAGCGCATCACTCGGGAGGCGCGGGTACCCGTCATCAAGCATCTGGACGGTATCTGTCATGTCTACGTCGACGCCACCGCCGACCTGGACAAGGCGCTGGCCATCGCGGTCAATGCCAAGACCCAGCGCTATGGTACCTGCAACACCATGGAAACCCTGCTGCTGGATGCGCCGATCGCCGAGGCGCTGCTGCCAAGGCTCGCTGCCGCCTATGCCGAGCACGGCGTCGAGCTGCGCGGCTGTCCGCGCACCCAGGCCCTGTTGCCGGGCGTGGTGCCGGCCGAGGAGGCCGATTGGCATGCCGAGTACCTGGCGCCGGTCCTGGCCATTCGGGTGGTCGACGGCATCGAGGCGGCGATGGAGCACATCGACCGCTTCGGCTCACACCATACCGACGCCATCGTCACCGAGCATTACGGGCTGGCGCGCCGTTTCCTGGCCGAGGTCGATTCCAGCTCTGTGATCGTCAATGCGTCGACCCGCTTCGCGGATGGCGTCGAGTATGGCCTGGGCGCCGAGATCGGCATCTCCACCGACAAGCTGCATGCGCGCGGCCCGGTCGGCCTCGAGGGGCTGACGACGCGCAAGTACGTGGTGATGGGCGATGGCCATGTGCGTGGTTGAACACGCGGACCCGGCGGTCGGGGCGACGCGTCGGCCCCGGGTGGCGATGCTTGGTGGCACCTTCGACCCGGTCCATCTGGGGCACCTGCGCAGCGCCGTCGAGCTGCGCATGGTGCTTGGGCTGGATCGCGTGCATATGATACCCGCCCATGTGCCGCCGCACCGGGCGGCACCCGGGGTCTCCAGCGCCGAGCGGCTGGCGATGCTGCGTGCCGGCATCGGCGACACCCCGGGGCTCCATGCCGACGATCGCGAACTCCGTCGTGAGGGGCCCTCCTATTCCGCCGACACCCTTAAAAGTCTGCGTGAGGAGTATGGCGCCGAGGCGCGGCTGGTGATGGTGGTGGGGCATGATGCCTTCCTGAAGCTCGCCGACTGGCATGCCCCCGAGGCGCTCTTCGATCACGCCCATGTGGTGGTGATCGCGAGGCCCGATCATGCGGCCCCCTTGCCGCCCGCGCTCGAGGAGCTGATCGCCGGACGCGAGGTCTCGACCCCCGAGGCACTGTTCGAAACCCCGAGAGGGCGTCTGCTGCAGCTGGCGCTGCCCAGCCGATTGGCGGTATCGGCCACCGCCATTCGCCGCTGGCTTCAGCAGGGGGAGTCCGTGCGCTACCTGCTGCCCGAGGCGGTGTTGTCCCACATCGTTCGCGGCGAGCTGTACCGGAGTGGATGAAGCGATGTCGCCTGGGGCGCAAACGGGTAGAATAGGCGTTGAACCATGCATTCATGAATGAGGCGATATGCACATCGACGTTTTGAAACCCCTGGTCATCGATGCCCTGGAGTCACTCAAGGGCCAGGACATCACCATCCTCGACGTATCCGAACTGACCGACGTGACCGATCAGATGGTGATCGTCAGCGGTACCTCCAGCCGTCATGTGGCGGCCTTGGCCAATACGGTGGTCGAGACCGCCAAGGAGCAAGGTGTGATGCCGCTGGGCGTCGAGGGACACAGCGGCGCTGATTGGGTACTGGTCGACCTAGGGGACCTGGTGGTGCATGTGATGCTGCCCGAAGCCCGTGAGCTCTATGATCTCGAGCGGCTGTGGACCGAACTGCCCCGCGATGGTGCCGTCGAGCGCCAAGGCGGAGGCCTGGCGTGAAGCTGCGCGTGCTGGCGGTCGGCACGCGCATGCCGGACTGGGTAGAGAAGGGCGTCGAGGAGTATCGCAAGCGCCTGCCCCGGGACTTCGCCCTGGAGATTCACGAGATCGCTCCCGGGGCTCGGGGCAAGAACGCCGACACCGCACGCGCCATCGCCTTGGAGGGCGAGCGCATGCGCGACAAGCTACGGGGCGGCGAACACCTCGTGGCCCTCGAGGTGGGCGGCAAGCCCTGGAGCACCGAGCAGCTGGCGCGCGAGGCCGACCATTGGCGCCTGGAGGGGCGTGACGTGGCGCTGCTGATCGGTGGCCCCGAGGGGCTCGAGCCGCGTCTGTCGGCGAGTGCCCACCAGCGCTGGTCCCTGTCCCCGCTGACCTTGCCGCATCCGCTGGTGCGCATCCTGCTGGCCGAGCAGCTGTACCGCGCCTGGACGCTGCTGGTCGGCCATCCTTATCACCGTTGAGTCGTCGAAGGCCAAGAGCCTGTCGCTCCCGTCGAGAGTGGGCGTTGTGATGTTGCCGGAATCCGCGAGTGCCTCCCATGCGTAAGCATCGCCAGGCGCTGAAGAATGCGCGTCAGGAAATGCATACCTTCCGCGTCCGCTCGCTGGTCGCGGTCTGCCTGGTGATCCTGCTCACCGGTGCCCTGATGGCGCGCCTCGTCTATCTGCAGGTGGTGCAGCACGAGGTCTATATCACGCGCTCGGAAAACAACCGGGTCCGCGTCGAGCCGCTGCCCCCCACCCGCGGGCTGATCTTCGATCGTAACGGCGAGCTCCTGGCCGAGAACCGACCGACCTACAATCTGACCCTGGTGCGGGAGCGGGTCGAGGACATCGACGCCACCCTGACGCTTTTGATCGACCTGCTCGATCTGCCCGAGGCCGAGATCGAGGCCTTTCGCGAACGCTCCCGCCAGCGCCAGCGGCCCTACCAGCCGGCACTGCTGATGAGCGATCTCAGTGAGGAGCAGATCGCCAGGCTTGCCATCAACCGCTATCGGCTGCCAGGCGTCGAGGTCGAGGCTCAGCTTCTGCGTTATTACCCGGATGCCGAGATCATGTCCCATGCGCTGGGGTTCGTCGGCCGCATCAATGCCGAGGAACTCAAGGAGCTGGATTCGGGCAACTACGCGGGCACCCACTTCATCGGCAAGACCGGCATCGAGCGGTACTACGAGAAGGAGCTTCACGGCCAGGCGGGGCTGCGCAAGGTCGAGACCAATGCCCGTGGGCGGGTGCTTCGGGAGCTGGGGCGCACCGACCCGGTGCCCGGGCAGAACCTCACCCTGACCCTCGACAAGGACCTGCAGTCACTGGCGGTGGATCTGATGGACGGGCGACGCGGCTCGATCGTGGCCATCGCCCCCCAGACCGGCGAGATCCTCGCCATGGTCTCGACGCCCGGCTTTAACAGCAACCAGTTCGTGACCGGGATCGACGTGGCGTCCTATAGGGCGCTGCAGAACAATATCGACCTGCCGCTCTTCAATCGGGCCACCCGGGGCCACTATCCGGCGGGGTCCACGGTCAAACCCTTCATGGCGCTGTCCGGGCTGATCGAAGGGGAAATCACGCCTTCCGAGACCATCTATGACCCGGGGTACTTCCAGCTGCCTAACGACTCGCGTCGTTATCGCAACTGGCTGCGCTGGGGACATGGCAAGGTCGACATGGAGCGTGCGATCACGGTATCCAACAACACCTATTTCTATAGCCTGGCCCATGAGCTCGGCATCGATGCCATCAACGAGCACATGCATCAGTTCGGCTTCGGCGAGCGCGTCACCCAGGATGTCTACGGCGAGAGTACCGGGCTGATGCCGTCTCGGGAATGGAAACGGGCCCGTTTCAATCAGCCCTGGTATCCCGGCGAGACCCTGTCGGTGGGGATCGGTCAGGGCTATCTGCAGGTCACGCCGCTGCAGCTGGCGACCGCCACCGCGGTACTGGCCAATCGCGGCCACTGGGTGAAGCCGCGGCTCGCCAAGCGGATCGGCGACGCGCCGGTGCCGGTGAACCTTCCTGGCACCAAGGACGATATCACCATCGAAAAGCCCCAGTGGTGGCAGGACATCTATGCGGGCATGGAGAACGTGCTCTCGGGTCGCGAAGGCACGGCGCGCCGCGCCGGCCAGGGGCTCGAATACCGCATGGGAGGCAAGTCCGGTACCGCCCAGGTCTTCTCGCTGGGCCAGGACGAGAAATACAACGCCGAGGAGCTCGCCGAGCGGTTGCGGGATCACGCCCTGTTCGTGGCCTTCGCCCCGGTCGACGATCCGCAGATCGCCATCTCGGTAGTGGTCGAGAATGCCGGCGGCGGCAGTAGCCACGCCTCCTACCTGGCCCGGGACATGGCCGATGCCTGGCTGCTCGGCGATGAAGGGGACGAGCCGGCTAGCGACGAGAGCCAGGGAGGGGACGCCTGATGGCGCTGAATGATCTGACCTACTCGCTGCGCGGCCGGCCCGTGCGGCCGCCCGAGAGCGGCATGTCGCGCCGCAAGAGCCTGTGGGCACGGATTCACCTGGATCCCTGGCTGCTGCTGTTGCTGCTGGTGCTGATGGGGGCGGGGCTTCTGGTGCTCTACAGTGCCAGTGGCCAGAACATGGCCGTGGTGCAGGCGCAGGCCACCCGGCTGGGCGTGGCCCTGGTGGGGATGCTGATCCTGGCCCAGTTCTCGCCCGCCACCTTGATGCGCTGGACGCCGCTGGCCTATGGCGGCACCCTGCTGATGCTGATCGCGGTGGAGGTCATGGGTGACGTGGGCATGGGGGCCCAGCGCTGGCTGGTGATCCCCGGTGTGATGCGTTTCCAGCCCTCGGAACTGATGAAGCTGGCCATGCCGATGATGGTGGCGGCCTACCTGGGGCGCCGCCAGCTGCCGCCGCGGCTGCCTGATTTGATGGTCTGCGGGGTGATCCTCGCCGTGCCGGTTGGCCTGATCGCCCGCCAGCCCGATCTCGGCACCTCGCTGCTGGTGGCCTCGGCGGCGGTGTTCGTGGTGCTGCTGGCCGGGCTGTCCTGGCGTTTCATCGTCTTCTTCGCGGCGCTGATCGCCTCGGCTCTGCCCCTGCTATGGATGAACATGCACGCCTATCAGCGACAGCGGGTGCTGACCTTCCTGAACCCGGAGAGCGATCCGCTGGGCGCGGGCTGGAACATCATCCAGTCGACCACCGCTATCGGCAGCGGCGGGGTGTTCGGCAAGGGCTGGCTGGAGGGCACGCAATCTCAGCTCGAGTTCCTACCCGAGCGTCACACCGACTTTATCGTCGCCGTGCTCGGCGAGGAGTTCGGCCTGGTGGGCATGCTGCTGGTGCTCTGCCTGTACCTGCTGATCGTCGGGCGTGGCCTGTGGCTCGCCAATGGCGCCCAGGACAGTTTCGGCCGCCTGCTGGCAGGCAGTATCATCCTGACCTTCTTCATCTATGTCTTCGTCAACGTGGGCATGGTCAGCGGCATCCTGCCGGTGGTGGGAGTGCCGCTGCCGCTGGTCAGTTACGGCGGGACCTCCAGCGTGACCTTGATGGCCGGTTTCGGTATTCTCATGGCCATCCATTCCCATCGGCGGCTGCTGCCCCGTTAGGGCCCATTGACATCGGAGAGCCCTGATCGATGATCGCAGGACGAATGACAAGGACGCTGTTGCCTCTCATCGCCGGGCTGGGCTTGGGCGTGTGTGCCCAGGCCAGTGCCGCCGAGCCGTTGACCGGCAAGACCTTTGACCCTGACACCCATTCCGAGGCCGCTGCCCTGGTCGAGGAACTGGTCGGCGAAGGCCTCGAGCGGGCCTGGCTTTTGGAGGCGCTGCGCGACGCCCATTACCGCCAGGGCGTGCTGGACGCCATGGCCGGTGCCGCCGAGCGGCATCTGCGCTGGGATCAGTACCGCGCCATCTTTTTGAAGCCCGCACGCATTCGGCGCGGCGCGGCCTTCATTGCCGAGCATCGCGAGGCCTTCGCCCGGGCCGAGGCAACGTATGGCGTGCCGCCTGAGGTGATCGCCGCCATCATCGGCGTCGAGACCGACTATGGGCGCGTGACCGGCAGTCACCGGGTGCTGGATTCGCTGGCCACGCTGGCGTTTCATCATCCCCGCCGCGGCGACTTCTTCCGCGGCGAGCTTGAGGCCTTCCTGGAGATCACCCATCAGGCCGGCGTGGCGCCGGGCAGCCTCGAGGGCTCCTATGCCGGGGCCATGGGCTATCCCCAGTTCATTCCCACCAGCTATCGTGCCTATGCTGTCGATTTCGATGGAGATGGCGTGCGCGACCTGTGGCACAACCCGGTCGATGCCATCGGCAGCGTCGCCAACTATTTCGCCGAACATGGCTGGCGCCCCGGGGGCGATCTCTATGTCGAGGCCGAGGGTCCCGCGACGCCGCCGGCCGCTATCGAGTTCAACCAGACCCGGCCTCCCTATGTCGGCCTCGCCACCCTGGCAGAAGCGGGCGTGATCGCCGATGATGACGGCCTGGCGACCGACGGCGAGGTGATTCCCCTGGCGCTGGATCTCGCCGGCGGCGCCTATCGTTACCGCCTTGGCTTGCATAACTTCTACGTCATCACCCGCTACAACCATAGTCACCTGTACGCCATGGCCGTGACCGAGCTGGCCGAGGCGATCGCGCGCGAGGAGTCGGCATGAAGCGTTGGATGCTGTTGGCCGCCGTGTCGCTGCTGGCGGGCTGCGCCGCCGGTGGGGGCGGGCAGACCGAGCAAAGGACCCCGCCGGCGCCTGCCACCGCCGATGGCCGCTATGCCATGTCGAGCGATGCCTACCCCGAGACGCCGCCGAACGTGGCCGAGGTGCCCGATGCGGTGCCGCGCCCCGAGCCGCGGGCTCGCGGGGGCAATCGCTCGACCTATGAGGTATGGGGCAAGACCTACCACGTGCTCGATGACCCGCGGGGCTATCGCCAGGAGGGCATCGCCTCCTGGTACGGCGAGAAATTCCACGGCTATGCCACAGCCAGCGGCGACATCTACGACATGTACGAGATGTCGGCGGCGCATCGTTCCCTGCCGCTGCCGAGCTATGTGCGGGTGACCAATCTGGATAACGGTCGTCGGGTGATCGTGCGGGTCAACGATCGCGGCCCCTTCCATGAGAATCGCGAGATCGATCTGTCCTATGCGGCGGCGGCCCGGCTCGATATCCTCGGCCAAGGGACCGGCCAGGTCAGGGTCGAGGTGATCGATCCGGTGGCCTGGCAGGCGCGTCATGGCGATGGCGCTACCGCGTCTGCCGGTGACGTGTCGGCGACGGCCCGCGACGCGGCCGTCAGCCCCGCTGCGCCAACGCGCCCGGCGACGTCGGGTCGCGCCGCCGCCGCCAGCGGTGCCGTCTTTCTCCAGGTCGCGGCCCTGGGGTCACGGGGTAGCGCCCATGCGCTCGAGGCTCGGCTCGAGGACGAACTCGGCCAACCGGTTCGTGTGGAAAGCGATGCTCGCCTGCACCGGGTGCAGGTCGGCCCGTTGGCCGCGGGCGGCGACCTGGACGCCGTTCGCGAGGCCCTGCGACGTGCAGGCTTCGACCAGGCCCTGACGATTCGTGATGGCACCTGAGACGCGTGCCCGCTGTCCCATTAACTTCCCTTCGCTCAACGCCACGAGAAATGTTGTCATGAGAGTCTCACTGTTCCGCGCCGGCCTCGGCCAACGCCTGATGTCCGCACTCCTGCTATGCCTGATGTGTCTTGCCCTGCCGCTCCAGGCGCAGGAGGTCGACAGTCCCCGGCCACAAACCATGATTCCGTCGCCGCCGAGCCTCGCGGCGTCCTCCTGGCTTTTGATGGATGCCGATACCGGCGAGGTGCTGGTCAGTCATAACGCCGACGAGCGTCTGCCGCCGGCCAGCCTGACCAAGCTGATGACGGCCTACCTGGTCGAGCACGAGCTGGATCGCGGGGGTATCGATCGGGAGGATCAGGTGCTGGTCAGCGAGAAGGCCTGGCGCACCGGGGGCTCGCGGATGTTCATCCAGGAGGGGTCCCAGGTCAGTGTCGAGCAGTTGCTCAAGGGCGTCATCATCCAGTCCGGCAACGATGCCAGCGTGGCGCTGGCCGAGCATATCGCCGGCGGCGAATCGGCCTTCGCCGACCTGATGAATCAGCAGGCGGATCGCATGGGCATGGTCAATACCCATTTCGCCAATGCCACCGGCCTCCCGGATGACAGTCATTATTCCTCGGCCCATGATCTGGGGCTGCTGGCGCGGCACATCATCAATGACTACCCCGAGCAGTACAAGCTCTATGCCGAGAAGGAGTACACCTACAACGGCATTCGTCAGCCCAACCGCAACCGCCTGCTGTGGCGCGATTCCAGCGTCGATGGCCTGAAGACCGGCCACACCGAGGCGGCGGGTTACTGCCTGGTGGCCTCGGCCAAGCGCGACGACATGCGCCTGATCTCGGTGGTGATGGGCACCGACTCTGACGAGGCGCGCGCCCAAGAGTCCCAGAAGCTGTTGAGCTACGGCTTCCGCTTCTTCGAGACCATGGAGCTCTACCCGCAGGGTGCCGTGCTGTCCACGCCGCGCATCTGGGGGGGAGAGAAGAATGACCTGCGCCTGGGCGTCGATCGCGAGGTTCGCATGACGGTGCCCCGTGGTCGTGGTGAGGAGCTGACCGCACGCCTGAACCTGCCGGCGTCCATCGATGCCCCGGTCGCGGCCGGGGAGCGCCTGGGCACCCTGGAAATCAAGCTCGGTGACGAGGTGATCGGCGAACGCCCACTGGTGGCGCTGGAAAGCGTCGAGCAGGGCGGAATCTTCAAGCGCCTGCTGGACACCGTGAGGCGCTTCATCAGCGGCCTGTTCGCCTGAGCCTTTGGCCCCTGATCGAACTGGCGGGCGGCCCGGCGGGCCGCCCGCTCTTGGTTGAGGCAACGAGGTTGAGTAGAATACTGGGACATATCATCCGTCGAGTACGCACATGACCGACAAGTCCCTGCGGGACATGCGCCTGGCCGGCGCTCCCGCGTCAGCTCATGCCACCGAGCTGGAATACCCCTGCGACTACTCCCTGAAGATCGTCGGCGACGCCGTCGAAGGGTTTCGCGAGCTGGTGATCGAGATCGTCGAACGGCACGATGGCGTCTTCGATCGCGAGACCGTACGCCTGGTGGACAGCCGGAATGGCAAGTTCCAGTCGGTGCGCTTGACCATCACCGCCACTGGCCCCGAGCAGATTGCCGCCTTGCATGCCGATCTCAAGGCCTCCGGCCGCGTGCACATGGTGATCTGATGGCCGAGCTCGAGGTCTACCGGCTCGGTCGGCAGCCCTATCTGCCGGTCTGGCAGGCCATGCGGGATCTGACCGATCACCGCCAGGCCGATCAGCCCGACCAGCTGTGGCTGGTCCAGCACGACCCGGTCTTCACCCAGGGGCAGGCGGGGCGGCCCGAACACCTGCTGATGCCCGGCGACATCCCGGTGGTCGATACCGATCGAGGCGGTCAGGTGACCTATCATGGTCCCGGCCAGCTGGTGATCTATCCGCTGCTCGACGTCAAGCGTGCCAAGCTGGGCGTGCGTACCCTGGTCACCGCCCTGGAAGAGGCCGTGATCGATGCCCTGGCCGAGCACGGTATCGACGCCCGGGCTCGGCCGGATGCACCGGGAGTCTACGTGGGTGATGCCAAGATCGCCTCGCTTGGGCTGCGCATCCGCCGCGGCTGCAGCTTCCACGGCATCGCCGTGAACCTGGCCATGGATCTGTCGCCGTTCGGGCGCATCAATCCCTGCGGCTATGCCGGCATGGCGATGACCCAGCTGGCTGAGCTGATCGATACCGTTCCCGACCTCGAGACCGAAACCCATCGCCTGGTCCGTTGCCTGGCCGCTCGGCTCGGCAACATGCAACTCACCGACAAGCCCGGCATGCCGCCTTCTCTGGTCCTTGACCAGAGCGCGAGTGCCTAACGTTTACGAGCGCAGGATACCCTGATCATGACCGAGAGCACCGCTACCCCCGTGACCCCGCCCAATGCCGCTGCGGCCGCCGCCAAGAAGAAGGCCCGGGCCGAGCGCGGCGTCAAGCTGCGCGGCGCCGAGAAGGTCGCCCGCATCCCGGTCAAGGTGATTCCCACCGAGACCGTGCCGCGCAAGCCCGACTGGCTGAAGGTACGCATGCCGATCTCCCAGGAGGTCACGCGCATCAAGCAGACCCTGCGCAAGCATGGGCTGCATACCGTCTGTGAAGAGGCCTCCTGCCCCAACCTGGGCGAGTGCTTCAACGGCGGCACCGCGACCTTCATGATCCTCGGCGACATCTGTACCCGCCGCTGCCCGTT
This sequence comes from Halomonas sp. YLGW01, assembly GCF_014840935.1. Taxonomy (NCBI): domain Bacteria; kingdom Pseudomonadati; phylum Pseudomonadota; class Gammaproteobacteria; order Oceanospirillales; family Halomonadaceae; genus Halomonas; species Halomonas sp. YLGW01. The sequence goes on from NZ_CP062005.1 coordinate 1,345,841, forward strand.
CTGCGACGTGGCTCACGGCCGCCCCAACGCGGTCAACGAGAAGGAGCCGCGGGAGCTCGCCGAGGCGATCGCCGAGATGCGCCTGAACTACGTGGTGGTGACCTCGGTGGACCGCGACGACCTGCGCGACGGCGGCTCGCAGCACTTCGCCGACTGCATCCGCGAGATCCGCAACGACAGCCCGGAGATCGAGATCGAGGTGCTGGTGCCGGACTTCCGTGGCCGCATGGAAGTGGCGCTGGATATCCTCGAGCAGACTCCGCCGGATGTCTTCAACCATAACCTGGAGACCGTGCCGTCGCTGTACCGCAAGGTACGCCCGGGGGCCGACTATCAGTGGTCGCTGGACCTGCTCAAGGGCTACAAGGCGCGTCGGCCGGACGTGATGACCAAGTCCGGGCTGATGCTCGGCGTCGGCGAGACCGACGAGCAGGTCATCGAGGTGATGCGCGATCTGCGTGCCCATGGTGTCGACATGCTGACGCTTGGCCAGTACATGCAGCCGTCCAAGAACCACCTGCCGATCGATCGCTGGGTGCACCCGGAGACCTTCGACTGGTTCGCCGAGCAGGGCAAGGCGATGGGGTTCAAGCACGTCGCTTCCGGCCCGCTGGTGCGCTCCTCCTACCATGCCGATCAACAGGCTCACGGCATCGAGGTCAAGTAAGCGACCCTGAGTCTCGCCTGGCGGCGACCCGCCCGGCCTCGAAGCTAAGCGAGACGCTCAGATACAAGAAGGCCGCGCCCCGAGGGGCGCGGCCTTCTTGTGTGCTGACTGCCTGACGCCGGTCGGCGATATCGAAGCCGACCGGCGTTGAGCGTCAGGCGTTACGGTCGTCGTGCCCGTCTTCGGCTTCTTCGGCGAGGTCCTCGTCGAGCTCCTCGGCGGCATCGGCATGGGACAGACGCAGGCCCTGGGGCGGCAGCGGGGTGCCGTCCAGGGTCGGGCCCTTGGCGCTCAGGCTGAGTCGGCCTTCGAGGAACCAGCGCACCGCGATCGGGTAGATCAGGTGCTCACGGCTCTGGACCTTGTCCTTGAGGCTGTCCTCGGTGTCCTCGGCGGTGACATCGACCGCCGCCTGAACCACCACCGGGCCACCGTCCAGCTCTTCGCTGACGAAATGCACGCTGACACCATGCTCGGCGACGCCGTCGGCTAGTGCTCGGGCGTGGGTGTGCAGGCCCTGATAGGCGGGCAGCAGCGAGGGATGGATGTTGAGCATCCGGCCGTAGAAGCGCTGCACGAACCGCGGTGTGAGGATGCGCATGAAGCCTGCCAGTACCACCAGGTCCGGCTCATGACGCTCGATCACCTTGATCAGGGCGCCATCGAAGGCCTCGCGGCTGTCGTACTCGCGATGGGGCAGGGCGACCGCCTCGATGCCGGCATCCCGGGCGCGCTTGAGGCCATAGGCATCGGCCTTGTTGGAGATCACGGCGACGATTTCGCCACCCAGCTCGTCATAGGACTGAGCGTCGATCAGCGCCTGAAGGTTGCTGCCACTGCCGGAGATCAGCACCACCACCCGGGGCGTGCTGGCCTGCTCGGCCTCGAAGCCATTGAGGGTGTCGGTTGCCTCGCTCATGCCTTGAGGTTCTCCAGAATGACCTGTTCTTCTTCGCCTTCGCGAGCGACGATCTCACCGAGGCGGTAAACGGTCTCGCCCTGGGTTTCCAGGTGAGCCTTTGCCTGCTCGGCGTCGGCGGCGGAGACGGCGATGACCATGCCGACGCCACAGTTCAGCACGCGGTGCATCTCGTGCTCATCGACGTTGCCCTGGGTCTGGAGCCAGTCGAAGACCGCCGGGCGCGTCCAGGCATTGACGTCGATGCGTGCACTGAGCGACTCGGGCAGCACCCGCGGGATGTTCTCGGACAGGCCGCCACCGGTGATGTGCGACAGCGCATGCACCGATACACCGCTGTCCTTGATCAGGGACAGCAGCGACTTGACGTAGATGCGGGTCGGGGCGATCAGCGCCTCGCGCAGCGGCACGCCGTCGATGTCGGTATCGAGATCCGCGCCGCTGACCTCGAGGATCTTGCGGATCAGCGAATAGCCGTTGGAATGGGGGCCGGAGGAGGCCAGGCCGAGCAGCACGTCGCCTTCAGCGACCTGGCTGCCATCGAGGATCTCGTCCTTCTCGACCACACCGACGCAGAAGCCGGCCAGGTCGTAGTCGCTGCCTTCGTACATGCCGGGCATCTCGGCGGTCTCGCCCCCCACCAGGGCACAGCCGGACTGGGCACAGCCCTCGCCGATGCCGGTCACCACGTCGGCGGCGATGTCCACGTCGAGCTTGCCCGTGGCATAGTAGTCGAGGAAGAACAGCGGCTCAGCGCCGGCGACCACCAGATCATTGACGCACATGGCGACCAGGTCGATGCCGATGGTGTCGTGCTTGCCAAGATCCATGGCGAGGCGCAGCTTGGTGCCGACGCCGTCGGTGCCGGAGACCAGCACCGGCTGCCGGTAGCCGGCGGGCAGCTCGCAGAGCGCGCCGAAACCGCCAAGGCCACCCATCACCTCGGGGCGAGTGGTACGCTTGGCGACGCCCTTGATGCGATCGACCAGGGCGTTACCGGCGTCGATGTCCACGCCGGCGTCCTTGTAGCTCAGCGAGGCGGAATCGGCGGAAGAAGGGGAAGAGGAGTCCGACGGGCTGCGGGTCATGGGTTTTCCTGTCGCAATACGATCATCAAGTGGGGCAAAAGTGGAGTCGAATTGTAGCATCGTGAAGGCCGCGCCGCACCGTGGAGACACACGCGAACAGGGAGAGAGGCAATGCGCAGACAGTGGTGGCTAGTGCTTGGCCTGGCGGGATTGGTATGGCTGTTCATCAGCCTGCAGCCGATCTTGACGCCATTTTTCGTCAGCATGATCCTCGCGTACCTGGGAGATCCGCTGGCCGACCGCCTGGAAGCCCGTGGACTATCCAGGCGGCTATCGGTGTCGCTGGTCTTCCTGCTGCTCAGCGTGCTCCTGCTCCTGGCCTTGCTGTTGCTGGTGCCGGGGCTCGGTCGCCAGCTTGGCCAGTTGGTCGAATCCGTGCCCGCCGTGCTCAACTGGCTGCAGGCCACCCTGGTGCCCTGGATCCAGTCGCTGACCGGTCAGGATCTGTCCACGGATATCGATGCCCTGCGTCAGGCGCTGATGGCCAACTGGAAGGAGACCGGCACCTTCGCCGCCACCCTGTTGGCGCAGGTCTCTCGCTCGGGGCTGGCGCTGGCCGGCTGGGCCGGCAATCTGGCGCTGATTCCGGTGGTGACCTTTTATCTGCTGCTCGACTGGGATCGCCTTACCGCCAAGCTGCATGGCTCGCTGCCGCGCCAGTGGGAGCCGGCGGCGGTGCGTCTGGCGCGGGAATGCGACGAGGTGCTGTCGGCCTTCCTGCGCGGCCAGCTGATCGTGATGCTGTGCCTGGGCATCATCTATGCGTTGGGCTTGACCCTGCTGGGCCTGCGATTTGGGCTACTGATCGGTCTTGTGTCTGGACTGGTCAGCATCGTGCCGTATCTCGGCGTCATCGTGGGCATCTCGGTGGCCGGCGTGGTGGCCATCTTCCAGTTCGATAGCTGGCTGCCGCTGCTCGGGGTAGCGGCGGTGTTCGCCACCGGCCAGCTGGTCGAGAGCCTGGTGCTGCAGCCCAAGCTCCTGGGCGACAAGATCGGCCTGCACCCGGTGGCGGTGATCTTCGCCGTGCTGGCCGGAGGACAGCTATTTGGCTTTACCGGCGTGCTGTTGGCACTGCCGGTGGCGGCGGTGATCATGGTATTGTTGCGCTATCTCCATGAACACTATAAAAACAGTACCTTATATGATGCTCATGGCATCAAGGGCCAGGACGAGGAGGCTTCATGAAGCCCGGTGCAGCGCAGCTCCCGCTCAGTGTGGGCATGCGCGACGATGCGACCTTTGCCAACTTTCAGCCTAGCGGCAACGAGACGCTGGTCGGCACCCTGCGTGCCCAGCTCGATGCCTCGGGCGAGCCCTTCCTGTTCCTGTGGGGCGGGGAGGGGGTCGGCTGCAGTCATCTATTGCAGGCGGCCTGTCACGAGGCCAGCGATCGCGACAAGCGTGCGCTCTATCTGCCTCTGGACGAGCTTGGCCACTTTCCGCCGCATATGCTCGAGGACAGCGAGCGTCTCGATCTGGTCGCCATCGACGATCTTCACCGGGTGCTGGGGCGCAAGCGCTGGGAAGAAGCGCTGTTCCACTGCTTCAATCGTCTGCGTGATGCGGGCAAGCGGCTGGTGATTGCAGCTCCTGCGGCGCCTCGCCAGCTCGACATCGAGTTGCCGGATCTGGCCTCGCGGCTGACCTGGGGCATGACCTTCCACGTCAAGCCGCTGGATGACGCTGGTCGCTTCGAGGCTCTCAAGCTTCGCGCGCGGGTGCGTGGCATGCAGCTGCCGGATGAAGTCGCTCGCTACATCCTTCATCGGGGGCCGCGGCGTCTGGGAGATCTCTTTGGGTCTCTGGAGACGCTCGATCAGGCGTCACTGTCCGCCCAGCGCAAGTTGACCATTCCCTTCGTCAAGCAGGCGCTGGACTGGTAAGCCAGCGCGGCGCCCGCTCGCTGGCCTATCGCCAGTTTCATCCTCCCGAAGACGAGCCATTCAGTCCCATGAGCACCACCTCAACGTCCGCGATGCCCGACCCCTCCATGGCCCTTTCGACTACGGCGGTGTGCCCCTGTGGCAGTGGAGAAACCTACGGCGAATGTTGCGCTCCGCTGCATCAGGGAGTGGCCGCCGAGACCGTCGTGTCGCTGATGCGCTCACGCTACAGCGCCTTCGTGCTGCGCCTTGAAGGCTATTTGCGCAAGAGCTGGCATCCTGACACCTGTCCCGCCGAGATGGGGCTCTCGGGCGCGACGCACTGGAAGCGCCTCGAGGTGCTGGAGCATGACCAGCAGGATGGAGAGCAGGAGCAGCGAGGCTGGGTGCACTTTCGTGCGACGTTTCAGGAGCATGGCCGCTGGCAGCAGCTGGAGGAGGCCTCCCGCTTCATTCGTCTGGACGGCAGGTGGGTGTATGTGGACGGCGATGCGCGGGTGACGGCGTTGAAACCCGGCCGCAACGATCCCTGTCCCTGCGACAGCGGACGCAAGCTCAAGAAATGCTGCGCCGTCTGAGGGGCTACCGCTCAAGGATCAGGGACAAAAAAAGGCCGCCGATCAGTGATCGGCGGCCTTCTCTTGAGGCGTTGGGGTGGCGGTCAGTGAACCGGCGCCCCTTGCCCTCTTACTTGGCGGCTTGAGAAGCGGTCTTGACGCTGCTCTCGACCAGCTGCTGGCTCTGCTGGGCGAAGTCCTGGTTCAGGGCCACGACCTTCTCGGCGTCGCCCTTGACGCGCTCGCCCAGATCTTTGGCGATCTTCTGCTGATCTTCGATGTAGCTGCGCAGGCCCTCGGCATCCTTGATGTCCATGGCGGCACGCGCCTGGCTCAGGCTGGTGTCGCTGTAGGCCTTGATGGCGTCGAACTGGGCGCTGACCAGCTTCTCGCTGTAGTCCAGGGTCAGTGCCGCATAGGCACGTGCCGGACCGAAGAAGAGGCTCTCGAGCTGCTCGGTGGTCTTGCCAAAGTTAATGCTGTTCATGAAGTCGTTCATTGCACACCTCCGTAGGATATCTGGATACGAAGGGTTTCGGCCTTCGTTGCAGTGCACAATAGCAGGCGTGTTGTTGCAGTGCAACATGAATCGCAACGACGGCGCATTGGCCACCGGCATGATCGGGTCGCTATCCCCCGGCGAGCTTGGCATGATGAGGACAGGAATGGTCCGGGGCCGGCGACGAGTTCGGTCTCTTCCTGCCCCATACCGACGAGAAGGGTGCGATGAAGATGCTCGAGCGGCTGCTCGAACGTGCGGAGATCGAGTTACCCCGCATCAGCGTGGGTGTGGCCTCGTACCCTCAGCATGGTGAGGTGCTTGAGACGCTGATGGAGCACGCCGATCAGGCCATGTACAGGAGCAAGGCGGCCGGGGGCACCGTGTCTCCCTGCCTGACGCATCGCCCGGCGAGCCTCCCCTGGCGAGACACTGATTTTCCCTTTGCATAAGGACAGCCCGATGAACGATACCCGCATTGAGCGCGACAGCATGGGCGAGCTCGAGGTGCCCGCCGATGCCCTCTACGGGGCCCAGACTCAGCGTGCCGTCAATAACTTCCCGGTCAGCGGCCAGCCCATGCCGACGGCCTTCATTCGTGCCATCGCGCGGATCAAGGGCGCGGCGGCCAAGGTCAACGCCGAGCTGGAGCTAATGGATGTGCCCCGCGCCGAGGCGATCCAGCGGGCGGCGGAGGCGATTATCGCGGGCGATCACGATGATCAGTTCCCCGTCGATGTCTATCAGACGGGCTCGGGTACCTCGAGCAACATGAACGTCAATGAGGTGATCGCGCACCTGGCCTCCCGGGAAGATCTCCCGGTCGGGCCCAATGATCACGTCAACATGGGGCAGTCGAGCAACGACGTGATTCCCACGGCGATTCACGTCTCGGCAGCCCTGGCGGTCAAGGATTCGCTGCTGCCGGCGCTTGCGCACCTGCAGGCGGCCATCGATGCCAAGGCCGATGAGCTCGACGGCGTGGTCAAGACGGGGCGCACCCACCTGATGGATGCCATGCCGGTGCGCATGAGTCAGGAGCTGGGGGGCTGGTCGAGCCAGATCTCTCAGGCCATCGAGCGCTTCGAGGACGGTCAGGCTCGGCTGGGGCGTCTGGCGCAGGGAGGGACGGCGGTCGGCACCGGCGTCAACGCCCATCCCGAGTTTGCCGAGCGCATGGCCACGGCCCTGAGCGACCAGACCGGCCTTGCGCTGATGCCCAACGACAGCGCCTTCGCCAGCCTCGCTGGGCAGGATGCCGCGGTCGAGCTATCGGGACACCTCAAGACCTATGCCTGTGCGGTGATGAAGATCGCCAACGACCTGCGCTGGATGAACTCCGGGCCGCTGGCCGGGCTCGGCGAGATCGAGCTGGAGGCCCTGCAGCCCGGTAGCTCGATCATGCCGGGCAAGGTCAACCCGGTGATTCCCGAATCGGCGGCCCAGGCGGCGGCCCAGGTAATCGGGCTGGACGCGGCGGTGACGGTGGCCGGGCAGAGCGGCAACTTCCAGCTCAACGTGATGCTGCCCCTGATCGCCCACAATCTGCACACCGCCATTACCCTGATGACCAATGTCAGCCGTCTGCTCGCCGATCGCGCCATTGCGACCTTCAGCGTGCGCGAGGACAACATCCGGGCTCCGCTGTCGCGCAATCCGATTCTGGTCACTGCCCTCAACTCGGTGATCGGCTACGATGCCGCGGCGGCCATCGCCAAGAAGGCCTACCAGGCCGGGCGGCCGATCCTCGAGGTGGCCGAAGAAGACACGGACCTGGGGCGCGATGAGCTGGAAAGGCTGCTGGATCCCGCGGCGCTGACTCGCGGCGGAATTCCCGGCAATTAAGCCAAAGCCCATCTCGAAAAGGCGAAGCCTCGGCCTGTCATGGCCAAGGGCACGTCGGCAGCAAAAACGCCGCGCTCAAGAGAGCGCGGCGTTTCTTGTCAGGGCCTGCGGTTGACGGCATCTATCGGTGGGAGAGGGCGCAGGGTGTGAACTGACCGGTCGGTCAGGCCGCCCTGGGTTCCCTGCGGGCATCGATATAGTGAGTCAGCTTTTTTACCTCATCCACCGAGAGACGCAGCCCCAGCTTGCTGCGCCGCCAGAGAATGTCCTCGGCGTCATGGGCCCATTCGCGCTCCAGCAGGTAGTCGACCTCGGCGGCCGTGAGCCCAGCGCCGAATGCCTCGCCAAGATCCTCCTCGCGTCGGGCTTGACCCAGGAAGTCCAGGCACAGGCTGCCATAGCTCGAGGCCAGGCGGCGGGCGCGGGATTCGCCCAGGAAGGGATAGTCACGCACCAGGCGCGCCATGAAGGCTTCCTGGCTGTCGATATCGCCCCCCGGTAGCGGTCGGTCGGCCGTCCAGCTTGGCCCCATACTCGGCAGCAGCGGCGCCAGCTTGTCCATGGCGGCCTCGGCCAGCCGGCGATAGGTGGTGATCTTGCCGCCGAAAATCGACAGCAGCGGCGCGCCCGCGTCATCCAGGTCCAGGGTGTAGTCGCGAGTCATGGCGGACGGGTCGGCGGACTCGTCGTCGCACAGGGGGCGAACGCCGGAGAAGGTGGTGACGATATCGTCCCGCGTGAGGGTGCGACGGAAATGGGCGTTGACCACCTCGAGGATGTAGTCAGTCTCTTCAATGCTGGCATTGACCTTGGCCGGGTCGCCCTCGAAGCGCCGGTCGGTGGTGCCGATCAGGCTGAAGTCCTGCTGATAGGGCAGCACGAAGACGATGCGGCCATCGTGGTTCTGCAGGATATAGGCGCGCTCATCGTTGTTGAGGCGAGGCACCACCAGGTGGCTGCCCTGGATCATGCGGATGCCATAGCGCGACCGGCGCGTCGTCTTGCCGCTGATGAAGGATTCCACCCAGGGGCCGGCGGCATTGACCAGCGCCTTGGCGCGACGGGTGATCTGCCGCCCTGAGTCACGCTCCTCGAGGGTGATGCGCCACTCACCGTCTTCCTCGCGGGCCTCGATACAGCGGGTGCGGGTCAGGATCTCGGCCCCCTGTTCCTGTGCCTGAAGGGCGTTGAGTACCACCAGGCGCGCGTCATCTACCCAGCAGTCGGAATACTCGAAGCCGCGGGTAATGGCGGGTTTCAGGGGGCTTTCGGCATCGAAGCGCAGGCCCTTGGAGCCGGGCAGGCTGGCGCGTTGACTCAGGTGATCGTAGAGGAAGAGGCCGGCACGGATCATCCAGGCCGGGCGCAGGTGTGGCTGGTGGGGCAGGATGAAGCGCAGCGGCCAGACGATATGCGGTGCCTTTCTGAGCAGTACCTCGCGCTCGTTAAGGGCCTCGCGCACCAGGCGAAACTCCCGGTGTTCCAAGTAGCGCAGCCCGCCATGAATCAGCTTGCTGCTGGCTGAGGACGTGGCGTTGGCCAGGTCTGCCTGTTCGCAGAGCCCGACCCTGAGGCCCCGACCCGCGGCGTCATTGGCGATACCTACGCCGTTGATGCCACCGCCGACGACGAAGAGGTCGAGAAGCTCCTGTTGCTCGGGTTCACGCATGACTCGCTCCGCGAAAGGGGGTCTCAGCGAGAGGCGCTGTGGGACCCATGATGTGTTCGATACAGAAAATAGAGTATAGGAAATCGAACATCAAGGCCGCAAACCGAAAACGTCGACAGTGTTGCTCGACGTATCGGCGAATGGGGCGGGCCTAGGGAGCGGGGAGAGTCGGATCACCTGGGAGTGCAAGCGGGCACGGCACGTCGACACGCCGGGTCGGACGTGCCTGATGCCCGGACTTCGAGGCCGGGATGGGAGAAATGGGGAGGCCGGGAGAGGAGGGCGGTTGCGAACGTGCCCGGAGGCTCAGGCCTCGGGTGCCATGGGGGCGATATGCAAGGCCACGTCGTGGCTATCCAGCAGGCGCCGGATCGCCTCGGGGGGCTCGCGATCCGTGAACAGGGCGTCGATCTGGGTGATGCGGCCCTGACGCACGACCGCATTGCGGTGAAACTTCGAGTGATCGGCGATCAGGAAGACCTGGCGGGAGTTCTGGATGATGGCCTGAGCGACCCGCACTTCCTGATAGTCGAACTCGAGCAGCGAGCCGTCCTCGTCGATGCCGCTGATGCCGATGATACCGACGTCGACCTTGAACTGGTTGATGAAGTCGATGGTGGCTTCGCCGATGATGCCGCCGTCGCGGGAGCGGACCTGGCCGCCGGCGACGATGACATTGAAGTCGTCCTTGTGCTGAAGGGTCGCCGCCACATTGAGGTTGTTGGTGATGACCTCCAGGCCGGCATGTTGCTGCAGGGCCTCGGCGACCAGCTCGTTGCTGGTGCCGATGTTGATGAACAGGGAAGCATGGTTGGGAATCTGCGCGGCCAGGTGCTCGGCGATGCGCCGCTTGGCCTCGACGTTCAGGGTCTTGCGGGTGTGGTAGGCGGTGTTGACGGTGCTCGATTCAAGGCCCGCGCCGCCATGCACGCGACGAATCAGCCCCTCGCCGGCCAGGGCGTTGAGATCGCGACGGATGGTCTGCGGGGTGACCCCGAAATCGCGAGTCAGTTGCTCGATGGAGGCGTACCCCTGGTGCTTGACCAGGGCGATGATGGCATCGTGGCGTTGCTGCTGAGTCATGGCGGGCCCGACCTGGCTTAGGATAATCGGATGAATTGGCTGGTCGCAATGCGTCTCATCTTAGCAAGAAACCCCGTCAGCTTGGGTGTTTCAGCACGACCTGGGTGTTAGTCCCGAAGACGTGTCGGGTGAGGGTCGGGGCGTACCGACCGGCCGGGTGGCGATGATGAAACGAAAACTACTTTACCCCTTTCTGATTCGAAAGCGAAAGCCGTGAGTATCCTGGCCCGGCTATTCCGTCCCGGGCGTCCGGACGAGCATGAGGCAGGCCGCTTCGTGTTCGCCGCTTTTCCGCTCAAGCCGCTGTCGAGCGTTCACCAAGGGCAGGCCCGCTCCGCGAGAGCAGCGCTGCCAGGGCCGACACGAGGCGGTGCGCCGGGTGAAGAGCGACATCCAGGCAGGCGACGACCGGGTGGTCGTGCCCTGAACACCGCTTACGCCAAGCGGTTGAGTTGCCGTCAGTTTTTTTTGGAAAGGGACTTGCATTCTGCGGGCCAATGCGTAGAATACGTCTCCGTTGCCAAGGCAAGCACAGCTCGCCACACAGCAAGTGATGCAGGACCGTAGCTCAGTTGGTTAGAGCGCCACGTTGACATCGTGGAGGTCAGCGGTTCAAATCCGCTCGGTCCTACCAAGCACCCTTGCCACGGCCAACAGCAGGACCGTAGCTCAGTTGGTTAGAGCGCCACGTTGACATCGTGGAGGTCAGCGGTTCAAATCCGCTCGGTCCTACCAGATTCCGAAAACCCCACAGCCCCAGGCTGCGGGGTTTTTTTGTTCTGGCGGTAACGCGCCAGGCGCGCTGCCTGAAGAAAGCCTCCCTCGCAGCAGTCTCCCGCTCTGCTTGCCCTTTCTTGCATGGTCCTTGCCGGGCTCTCTCTACCTCTCCACGGCGCGGCGCTTGTCGCTGGTGTTCTCAGGGAGGCATTCTCGGGCGGCATGCCCTCACGGCTCGAGCGAGGGGCCGAGCCGTGAGGGTCGGTCTCAGAGCGTCGAAAGATCGGTGTGCGCGGCGAAGATCGCCATCAGCGCCTCGATACCGGCCTGATCCTGGTCGTCGAAACGCCCGGGCAGGGGGCTGTCAAGATCCAGCACGCCCCACAGGCGATCACCGCTGAGGATGGGGATGACCAGTTCCGAGCGGGAATCCGCATCGCAGGCAATATGATCGGCGACGGCATGCACGTCGGCGACCCGCTGGGTCTCCCGGCTGCGGGCGGCGGCGCCACACACGCCCTTGCTGAAGGGGATGGGGTTGCAGGCGGGCTTGCCCTGGAAGGGGCCAAGCACCAGCGTTTCGGGCTGGCGGTGCAGGTAGAAGCCGGCCCAGTTGAGGCCGGGCACGCTCTGCATGATGAAGGCGCAGGTCTGGGCGCTGTTGGTCAGGGCGTCCGGCGTGTCGAGCAGGGCCTCGAGCTGGCGGGCCAGCAGGTCATAATCGGTAGTCGGCAGCTCGTTGCGGGCGTCGGTCATGAGCGGTCCTTGAGTCATGGAGAGGTGGTGTGCCGATGGCAAAACGCCAGCGCACGAGGCGCTGGCGTTTGCGGGTAGCGTAAGGGTGCGGCGTGGTGGTTACTTCCAGCCGGGAACGGCCGCGCCCTTGAACAGCTCCTCGGCCTTGGCGGCCACGGCGTCGCTCTGATAGGCCTTGACCAGCTGCTGGATCGCTTCGCGGTCCTCGTCACCCCCGCGCACCACGATCAGGTTGACGTAGGGAGACTCGGGGCCTTCCTTGATCAGGGCGTCGTCCAGGCTCAGGCCGGCCGGCTGGGCGAAGGTGTTGTTGATGAAGGCCAGGTCGACGTCCGGCAGCACGCGCGGCAGCTGCGCGGCCTCGATCTCGCGGAAGTCGAAGTCGTTCGGGTTATCGATGATGTCGATCGGCGTGGCTTCCAGGTCCTGCGGGTCCTCGAGCTCGATCAGGCCCTGGTTGTGCATCAGGATCAGCGAACGGCCTTCGTTGGACGGATCGTTGGGCAGGGCGATCACGGCCCCTTCCGGCAGGTCGTCGATGCTCGTGTGCTGCTCGGAGTAAGCGCCGATCGGGTAGACGAAGGTGCGGCCGGCGATGGCGAAGTCGTAGCCGCGGTCCTTGACCATGCTCTGCATGTACGGCTCGTGCTGGTAGGCGTTGGCATCCAGGCTGCCATCGGCCAGGGCGGCGTTGGGCGAGACGTAGTCGGTGAACTCGACGATCTCGGCGTCCAGGCCGTACTCGTCCTGGGCAATGCCCAGCGCTACCTGCATGACCTCGGTCTCGGGGCCGGCGACGGTACCGATCTTGAGGGTCTGGTCGTCGTCACTGCCGCAGCCGGCCAGCAGGCCAGCGCCGACGAGGGTGGCGGCCCCGAGCAGACGGGTGGGGCGAAGCAGGGTTGCCAGGGTGTTGGTCATCGTGATGCTCTCCCTTTTGGGCTGATACAGCCGCGGATGATGTCTCGCCGGTGGGCGAGGAATAGAAGTCTCGAGCCGGGGCCTGCCGTCTCGGCAGGCCCTGGCTTACTTGTGGTCGGCCTTGCGGACCAGGTGATCGCCGAGGCTCTGGAAGCCCTGGACCATGATCACCAGGATGGCCACGGTGATCAGCATGACCACCGGGTCGAAACGGTTGTAGCCGTAGCGGATGCCCAGGTCGCCGAGCCCGCCACCGCCCACGGCGCCGGCCATGGCCGAGTAACTGACCAGGGTCACCACGGTGATGGTCATGCCGTTGATGATGCCGCCCCTGGCCTCGGGCAGCAGCACCTTGGTGATGATCTGGTAGGGGGTGGCGCCCATCGACTGGGCGGCCTCGATCAGTCCCGGCGGCACCTCGTTGAGGGCGCCTTCCACCAGGCGGGCGACGAAGGGAATGGCGGCGATGGTCAGCGGCACGATGGCGGCATTGGTGCCGATCGAACTGCCGGCGATCAGTCGCGTGAAAGGGATGATGGCCACCATCAGGATGATGAAGGGAATCGAGCGCCCCACGTTGGTGATCACGGCCAGCACCTTCTGGGTCAGCGGGTGGGCCAGAATCTGCCCTGGCCGGGTGACGTAGAGCATCACACCCAGCGGAATGCCCGCCGCGGCCGAGATCAGACCGGCCACGCCGACCATATAGAGGGTGTCGAGGGTCGCCTCGAGAATCAGTTCAAGCATCGCGCTGGACATGGCCGAGCACCTCCACCTTCAGATCGTGGGTTTCCAGATAGTCCAGGGCCGCGCGGGTGTCGTCGGCATCGCCGATCAGCTCGGCGATCATCAGCCCCAGGGTACGGCCCTGGATCGACTCGACCTTGGCCTGCAGGATGCTGACATCCACGCCGCATTCCCGGGCCAGTCGCGATACCAAGGGGGTGGCCACGGCATCGCCGCTGAAGGCCAGGCGCACTACCGGGTGGCTGTTGGCGCCCGGCGTGTCCTCGAGTCGCTCGACCAGCGCCTGGGGCGGGTCGAGCTCCAGGAAGTCGTTGAGAAAGTCGCGGCCCAGCTGAGTCTGGGGCGCGGTGAAGAAGTCGCCGACGTCGGCCTCTTCCACCAGTTCGCCGTCGGAGATCAGGCCGACCCGGTGACAGATGGTCTTGACCACCTCCATCTCGTGGGTGATCAGCAGGATGGTCAGCCCCAGCTTGCGGTTGATGTCCTTGAGCAGCTCGAGGATCGAACCGGTGGTCTGGGGGTCCAGCGCCGAGGTGGCCTCGTCACACAGCAGCACCTTGGGGCGGCTGGCCAGCGCCCGGGCGATGGCCACCCGCTGCTTCTGACCGCCGGACAGCTCGGCCGGGTACTTGTCGGCCTTGTCGGTGAGCCCGGTCAGGTCGAGCAGCGGCCGCACTCGCTCCTGAATGGCGTCCTTGCTCATGCCCATCAGTTCAAGCGGCAGGGCGATGTTGTCGTAGACGCTGCGCGAGGCCAGCAGGTTGAAGTGCTGGAAGATCATGCCGATCTGATGGCGGGCCTGGTTGAGGCTCGGGCCGTCCAGTTGCGTGAGCTCCTCGCCACCTACCTGGACGCTGCCGGTGGTCGGGCGCTCGAGCAGGTTGACGCAGCGAATCAGCGTCGACTTGCCAGCACCGGACAGGCCGATGACGCCGTGGATGCTGCCCTTGGGGACATGCAGGTCGACGTGCTTCAAGGCCTGAATGGCATGAGCACCGCTGCCGTATGTCTTGGAGACGTTTTCGAGTCTGATCATGGGTCCGTCGAGTCGCTGGCCGATCTGGGGGCGGCGGAGCCTCGCGGCAGGGAAGGGCAGTTCAGAGGGCAAAAAAAAGGCCACCCTGACGGGTGGCCATCAACGCTGGACACACCCTTTTAGCTGCACTTCCCGCCAGGCTCGACGCATCGAGCCGGACGAGGGCGCCCGCAAGCCGGGTACAAATCGGCGCCTGAAAAAAGTGGGGTGAATCTTAGGGCGCCGGCCGGGGGGTGTCAACGATACCGGTACAAGTTTCGGCGTATGGCGTCGATAGCCAGTGGTTATCGCTATCGAGGGCATCATCCGGCGTAGGATGAAAGGCCATCGAGGGCGCCTGGCCAAGAGCCTGCGACGCGGAGGCCAGGGCTGGTAGACTTGAGCGCCTGGCGGGCGCCGTGTCGCCCGGATGATGTCGCACGCAGAGGATTGCCATGTTTACCGGTATTGTACAAGGCACCGCCATCCTGGTGTCGGTGGTCGACAAAGAGGGGTTTCGCACCTTCGAGATGGCCCTACCGCCCGAGCTTTGCGAGGGGCTCGCGACCGGGGCCTCGGTCTCGCACAACGGGGTCTGTCTGACGGTGACGGCCATCGAGGGCAGTCACATCTGGGTGGACCTGATGCGCGAGACGCTGCGCCTGACCAATCTTGGGGCAGTCGAGGTCGGAGAGCGCATCAACATCGAGCGGGCGGCGCGTTTCGGCGACGAGATCGGCGGTCATGCCATGTCGGGCCACGTGGTGTGCATGGCCGAGCTGGTCGAGATGGAAGAGGCGCCCAACAATCGCCGGCTGTGGTTCCGGGTGCCGGCCGACCAGGGGCGCTTCCTGTTCGACAAGGGCTATATCGGTGTCGACGGCATCAGCCTGACCATCGGTGAGGTGCGTCCGGCCGACACGGCCGGCGCGCCGCGCTTCTGCGTGAACCTGATTCCCGAGACCCTGGCGCGCACCACCCTTGGCGATCGTAGCCCTGGCGATCACGTCAACATCGAGATCGACCCGCAGACCCAGGCGATTGTCGAGACCGTCGAGCGGGTGATGGCCAGTCGCGGCTGATGTCACACGCGATACGTGTGTGACATCCGGCTGAGTTGACCATTCCGTCAAGTTTTCGTTGGTGGTCCGGCATGACGCTGGCCCGGCACTTGCTTATATATAGAGGGCGTCATCACGGGGCATGACCCATGTGATGAGGCAGGTAATGACGCCTGTGATGATGAACAGCAGCGGCCGGTGAGCCCAGGGGCGCTTGCCGGCCGCCGCGTATCCGGATGCCGCCTTATGTATCGCATCGGCCTTGGCCGATGGGGTAAGATGTGCGGCTTTTCTCGCACCCGGACCGTCAGGGTCCACGCGCCAGGGTAGGGTAATGCCGATGTTGAAACGACTGCTCGACAACCACTTCAAGCTCAGCGAACACGGGACCAGTGTTCGTACCGAGGTCATCGCCGGGATCACGACCTTCCTGACCATGGCCTACATCATCTTCGTCAACCCGAGCATCCTGTCGGAGGCCGGGGTCGACTACGGAGCGGTGTTCGTGGCCACCTGCCTGGCCGCCGCCATCGGCTGTCTGGTCATGGGGTTGTGGGCCAATTACCCGATCGCCCTGGCCCCGGGTATGGGCCTCAATGCCTTCTTCACCTATGGCGTGGTGCTGGGCATGGGCTACTCCTGGGAGACCGCCCTGGGTGCCGTCTTCCTGTCCGGCGTGAGCTTCTTCCTGCTCAGCATCTTCCGCATCCGCGAATGGATCATCAATTCGATCCCGATGGCCCTGCGGCTCGGCATCGCGGCGGGCATCGGGCTCTTCCTGGCCATGATCGCGCTGAAGAATGCCGGCATCGTGGTCGACAACCCGGCCACCCTGGTCTCGCTGGGTGACCTGAGCCAGCCCTCTGCGCTCTATGCCCTCGGCGGCTTCTTTGCCATCACCGCGCTCTCGCACCTGCGGGTCACCGGCGCGGTGATGATCGGCATCCTCGGCGTCACCGTGCTGGCGATTCTGCTCGGCCACAACGAGTATGGCGGCCTGATGTCCATGCCGCCTTCGGTCGCCCCGACCTTCATGGCCATGGATGTCGCCGGCGCCTTCGACGTGGCGATGTTCAGCGTGATCTTCGCCTTCCTGTTCGTCGATCTGTTCGATACCTCCGGCACCCTGGTCGGCGTCGCCCATCGCGGCGGCCTGCTCGACAAGGACGGCAAGCTGCCGCGCCTGGGACGCGCCATGATGGCCGACTCCACCGCCTCGATGGCGGGCGCGGCGCTGGGTACCTCCACCACCACCAGCTACATCGAGAGCGCCTCCGGCATCGCCGCGGGCGGCCGCACCGGTCTGACCGCCGTCGTCGTGGCCGCGCTGTTCCTGATCAGCCTGTTCTTCGCGCCGCTGGCAGGCTCGATTCCCGCCTACGCGACCGCCGGTGCGCTGCTCTATGTGGCCTCGCTGATGGCCGGCAGCCTGGCGCACGCCAACTGGGACGACGCCACCGAGGCCGCCCCGGTGCTGATCGCGGCGCTGGCCATGCCGCTGACCTTCTCGATCGCCGAGGGCATCGCGCTGGGCTTCATCAGCTACGCTGCGATCAAGGCGCTGTCGGGCCGCTTTAGCGACCTGAATCCCGCGGTGATCGTGCTGGCGATCGTCTTCGCCCTCAAATTCCTCTTCCTCGACTGACCACTGGAATCGACCATCGATGAGCATCTACGGCGACTACATCAAATCCGTGATCCGCACCGTCCCCGACTGGCCACAGCCGGGGGTCAACTTCCGTGACATCACGCCGCTGCTGCAGAACAGCGCCGCCTTTCGCAAGCTGATCGACAGCTTCGTGCACCGCTATCAGGAGATGGAGCTGGATGCGGTGGCGGCCATCGACGCCCGCGGCTTCATCATCGGCGCACCGCTGGCCTACGAGCTCGGCTGCAGCTTCGTGCCGGTCCGCAAGAAGGGCAAGCTGCCGTTCCGCACCATCAGCGAGACCTACACCCTCGAGTACGGTCAGTCCGAGGTCGAGCTGCACGCCGATGCCTTCAAGCACGGGGATCGGATCCTGATCGTCGACGACCTGATCGCCACCGGCGGCACCATGTGCGCCGCGGCCAAGCTGATCACCCGTTCCGGCGGTCATGTGGTCGAGACCGCGACCATCATCGACCTGCCGGAGCTGGGCGGTTCCGACAAGATCCGCGAGGCCGGGTTCAATGTCTTCGCCGTCTGCTCCTTCACCGAGGACGAGTGATTCTCGTCCCCCCGTTCCGTCTTTGGTAATGCATCCATGAGCGCCAACCGTTATCAGCAACACTTCATCGTTTCCTGGGACCAGCTGCATCGCGATGTGCGCGAGCTCTGCCATCAGCTGGTCGAGCGCGACTTCCAGGGCATCATCGCCATCACCCGTGGCGGCCTGATCCCGGCAGCCCTGATCGCCCGCGAGCTCAACCTGCGGCTGATCGATACCGTGTGCATCAAGAGCTACGACCACATGGAGCAGGGCGGCCTGGATGTCATGAAGGGCGTCGATCACGACGGCGACGGCTGGCTCCTGGTGGATGACCTGGTGGATACCGGCAAGACGGCCCGCAAGGTGCGCGAGATGCTGCCCAAGGCGCACTTCGCCACCGTCTACGCCAAGCCGGAAGGGCGTCCGCTGGTCGATCAGTTCCTCACCGAGGTCGGCCAGGACTGCTGGATCCAGTTCCCCTGGGACATGGGCGTGGCCTACGTGGAACCTCTGGCGGATCGGGTGCGCGGCGCCGCCTCCGGCCAGGGCGAGGGCTGAGCCGGCGATGCCGGACAGCCGCCCGAAGGAAGGCGTTGCGATGGAGGTCGTCGAGATGAAGGGTGTCGAGGAGGAGGAGTGCGCGATGGACAGCCCCCTGCCGGATAGTTGGGCGCAGCATCTGGGCGCCGAGTTCTCGGCCCCCTACATGCAGACGCTGCGTGACGCCCTGGCCAAGGACAAGGAAGAGCGGCGCATCATCTATCCGCACTCCGCGGACTGGTTTCGCGCCTTCCAGCTGACGCCGCTTGATCGCGTCAAGGTGGTGATCCTCGGCCAGGACCCCTACCACGGGCCGGGCCAGGCGCACGGGTTGTGCTTTTCCGTGCAGCCCGGCGTCAAGCTGCCGCCCTCGCTGCGCAACATCTACAAGGATCTGGCCACCGACGTGGGCTTCACGCCGGTCGAGCACGGCAACCTCGAGCACTGGGCGCGCCAGGGCGTGTTGCTGCTCAATGCGGTGCTGACCGTGGAGGCGGGGCAGGCGGCCTCGCACCGCGGCCGTGGTTGGGAAACCTTTACCGACAAGGCGATCACCACCGTCAGTGCCCACTGCCCGCCGACCGTCTTCCTGCTGTGGGGCAGCCATGCCCGTCAGAAGAAGTCGCTGATCGATACCCGGCGCCACCTGGTACTGGAGTCGCCGCATCCGTCGCCGCTCTCGGCGCACCGGGGGTTCTTCGGCAACCACCATTTCTCGCGCGCCAATGCCTTCCTCAGCGAGCACGGGCGCGACGCCATCGACTGGCAGCTGCCTCACCAGCCTTAACCTCGCCGAGCGATACGGGTAGAATGGCGCGCAATTTGCGCATGGTCTCCATGCGCAAAGTCGTCAATCGTCCCATCCCTGCGCCCGAAGAGGTCCGCCGCCATGAGCGTTCACGCCATCAATCATCCCCTGGTCAAGCACAAGCTCGGCCTGATGCGCGCCAATGACATCAGCACCAAGAGTTTTCGTGAATTGGCCGGGGAAGTGGCCAAGCTGCTGACCTACGAAGCCACCCAGGACCTGGAGCTCGAGTCCACCACCATCGAAGGCTGGAGCGACGAACCGATCCAGATCGAGCAGATCAAGGGCAAGAAGGTCACCATCGTGCCGATCCTGCGGGCGGGCCTCGGCATGCTCGACGGTGTCACCGACCTGATCCCCAGCGCCCGTATCAGCGTGGTGGGCCTTTACCGCGACGAGGAGACTCTCGAGGCGGTGCCCTATTTCGCCAAGTTCGCCAACGACCTGGAAGAGCGCCAGGCGATCGTCATCGACCCGATGCTGGCCACCGGCGGCACCATGGTCGCGACCCTGGACATGCTGCGCGAGCGGGGCTGTCAGCAGGTGAAGGTCATCGTGCTGGTCGCGGCCCCTGAGGGCATCAAGCGGGTCCAGGAATCCTACCCGGATATCGAGATCTATACCGCGGCGGTGGACGAGCGTCTCGACGAGAATGGCTACATCGTCCCCGGCCTCGGTGATGCCGGCGACAAGATCTTCGGGACTCGCTGAGTCCTGAGCTGATTGGCCTCGACGCCCCTGACGTGATCACGCAGGGGCGTTTTACTGTCATTCCCTTCCTTTCACTGCGGAGATCCTGACATGACCGATACGGTGGCCGGCGCCCAGCCGACACAATCCCTGCCCCGCACCCTGCTGACCGGGGTGCAGATGCTGTTCGTGGCCTTCGGCGCCCTGGTGCTGGTGCCGCTGCTGACCGGGCTCGACCCGAACGTGGCGTTGTTTACCGCCGGGGTGGGCACCCTGGTCTTTCACGGCGTCACCCGCCAGAGCGTGCCGGTGTTCCTGGCCTCGTCCTTTGCCTTCATCGCGCCCATCCAGGGCTCGATCCAGAGTTTCGGGATTCCCGCGACCATGGGTGGCCTCATGGCGGCCGGCCTGGTCTATGTGGTGATCTCCCAGATCGTGCGGCTCAAGGGCACCGCCTGGCTGCACCGCCTGCTGCCCGCCGTGGTGGTCGGGCCGGTGATCATGGTCATCGGTCTAGCCCTGGCCCCGGTGGCGGTTGACATGGCCACCGGCGAAACCAGTGACGCCATCGGCTACGGCCAGGCACTGGTGCTGTCGATGTCGAGCCTCTTGGTCACCCTGGTGCTGGCGGTCTTCGGGCGTGGCCTGGTCCGCCTGGTGCCGATCATGGGCGGCATCGTCACCGGCTACACCCTGGCGCTGCTGATGGGCGTGGTGGACTTCACGCCGGTGGAGAGTGCCGCCTGGCTGGCGCTGCCTTCCTTCACGGCGCCGACCTTTCACTGGGCCGCCATCCTGTTCATGATTCCAGTGGCCATTGCCCCGGCGGTCGAGCATATCGGCGACATGGTGGCCATCGGCTCGGTGACCAAGAAGAACTACCTCGAGAAGCCCGGCCTGCACCGCACCCTGCTGGGCGATGGCCTGGCCACCAGCGTGGCCTCGCTGTTCGGCGGCCCGCCCAATACCACCTATTCCGAGGTCACTGGCGCCGTGACCCTGACTCGGGCCTTCGATCCGCGCATCATGATGATCGCCGCCGTGACCGCCATCGTGCTGGCCTTCGTCGGCAAGCTCGGTTCGCTGCTGCAGACCATTCCGGGGCCGGTGATGGGTGGCATCATGACGCTGCTGTTCGGCTCGATCGCCGTGGTGGGCATGAACACCCTGGTGCGTGCCGGTCATTCCCTGACCGCGCCGCGCAACCTGGTGGTGGTGTCGCTGATCCTGGTCTTCGGCATCGGCGGCATGCAGGTCGGCGGCGGCCAGTTCACCCTTCAGGGGGT
The DNA here is from genome assembly GCF_014840935.1 of Halomonas sp. YLGW01. Classification (NCBI taxonomy): domain Bacteria; kingdom Pseudomonadati; phylum Pseudomonadota; class Gammaproteobacteria; order Oceanospirillales; family Halomonadaceae; genus Halomonas; species Halomonas sp. YLGW01. The sequence continues at coordinate 1,366,787 of NZ_CP062005.1, forward strand.
CAGCCTGGCGGCGCTGGTGGGCATCGTGCTCAATGCCGTCTTGCCGCCGGCCAAGGAAGGCGAATGAGCCAAGCGATCTAGGCCAGGCTCAGGAGTGGTGCTGATCGTCCCCGCCGTCGGAGAAGGACGGCGGGGTATTGGCACTGACGATCACGCACTCGCCGTCGCCGGCATTGCGAAAGCGGTGGGGCAGGCGTGAATCGAAATAGTAGGCATCGCCTGCCTGGAGCAGTCGCGTTTCGTCGGCGACCTGAAGCTCGATGGTGCCGGCTATCACCACCCCGCCTTCTTCCCCCTCGTGCTCCAGCATTTCCTGCCCGGTATCCGCGCCGGGAGGATAGTGTTCATGGATGATCGACATGCTGCGGTTGGGGCGCCTGGCGCCCACCAGTTTCCATGACAGGGTGCCATCCCCGATCTCGGTGAGCTCGTCCGAGCGATAGAAGACCTGTTCCTGCGACTCATTTTCGCCGGCGAAGAACTCGCTGATCGAGACCGGCATGGCATCGAGGATCTTCTTCAATGAGCTGACCGAGGGGCTGACGCTGTTCTGCTCGATCAATGAAATCGTGCTGTTGGTGACTCCGGCCCGTTTGGCCAGTTCTCGTTGAGACAGCTCGCGCGAAAGGCGCAACTGCCTGAGCCGGTTACCGACATCGAATCCACTCATTGACTGCCCTTGTTGAACATCTTTGACAGCATGATACCGACTCGGACCCGGGAACTTAAGTGCCTGGCGGTATTAGGGGTGAGCCCCTGGTGCTTCAACGCGTTCTCGGGGTTTGTCGCGGGGAGGAATGCGGTAGGCTGTGATCAAGGATACCCGTTTGTGGCAAGGGAAAGTGTGGCAAGGGAAAGTGCGCAAAGGGAGTACGCGAGGTGACGATGACGCATGACGAGGTAACGGGCCTGATCCTGGCCGGTGGGCAGGGCCGGCGCATGGGCGGGCGTGACAAGGGGCTCGAGCCCTTCGGCGCGGCCCGCCTGGTCGAGCATGCCAGGCGCTGTCTCGAGGGCCGGGTGGCCGAGGTGTTGATCAATGCCAATCGCCACCTGGAGGAGTATCGGGCGCTGGGCGATCGGGTGATATGTGATCGAGAAGGCGGTTATCAGGGGCCCCTGATGGGGATCTGGAGCGGCCTGGAGGCTTCAACGACGCCCTGGGTGCTGGTGGTGCCCTGCGACAGCCCGGCGCTGCCCGATGATCTGGTCGAGCGGTTGATGGCCGGCATCGGCGGGGCCGATATTGCCGTCGCCCATGACGGCGAGCGAGAGCATCCCGTGGTGGCCCTGATCCGCCGAGAACTCGCGCCGGATCTGGCCGTCGCCCTCCAGGAAGGCGAGCGCAAGATCGACCGCTGGTATGCGCGCCATGCCTGTAGGCGGGTCGACTTCAGCGACTGCCCCGCGGCCTTCGCCAACCTCAATACCGACGACGACAAGGCCCGGCTGGCGCAGCAATGGCCGGCCGGCAACGCCTGAGGAGCTAAACGTGCCGCAGGACAAGAGGCCGCAAGACGGACCGCAAGACCGCATTGTGTCGGACCAGCACCGACTGTCGCTTACCGATGAGTCCCTGCCGCTGCTCTGCCTCGCGGCCTGGAGCGGCACGGGCAAGACCACCCTGCTGGAGGCCTTGCTGCCCCGGCTGGCCGAGCGGGGCATCCGGGCGGCGGTCATCAAGCATGCGCACCATCGGTTCGATGTCGATCAGCCGGGCAAGGATAGCTATCGCCTGCGAGAAGCCGGCGCCGCCCCCATGCTGATCGCCTCCCGCTCGCGCACCGTGCTGATGATGAATACCCCGGAGCAGGACGAGCCGGACCTGGCTGCCCTGATCGAGCAGGTGAGGCCCCTCGAGCCGGACCTGGTGCTGGTCGAGGGCTTCAAGGCCTGGCCGCTGCCCAAGCTCGAACTGCATCGGCCTGACCTCGGCAAGCCCCTGCGCGCCTTCGAGGACCCCTGGATCATCGCCGTGGCCAGCAGTGCAGCACTGGAACTGCCGCAAGGGGTCGAGGCGCTGTCGCTGGATGATCTGGAGGCGCTCACCGACTGGGTGGCGACCTGGCCCGAGCGCTGGCTCCAGCAGCGGGAGAGAGGGGCGCGGCCGATGCCGGCGGGGCCGGAGGTGTCGACGTGAGCCTGTCCTGCTTTGATCTCGGGGAGCGCATGCTGTCGGTGGACGAGGCCCTGGCGGCGATTCTCGGCTTTGCTCCGACCCAAGCCCCGGCGCCGGCCATGCCCGAGCGGCTGCCTCTGGCGGCCGCCCTCGGGCGGGTGCTGGCCGAGGACATCGCCTCGCCGATCGATGTGCCCCAGAACACCAATGCCGCCATGGACGGCATCGCCCTGGCCTGGCCCGCGAGTGGAAAAGACGCCTTACCCGAGGCCTGGCCACTGGTCGGCGACGCCCTGGCCGGCCACGGCTATCGCGGCGAGGTGCCCGCGCGCACGGCGGTGCGCATCACCACCGGCGCGCCGCTGCCGCTAGGCACCGACACCGTGATCATGAGCGAGCAGCTCGAGGAAGGGGCGCCCGATGCCCCGGGCGCGCAAGACGCGCGAGAAAGGGTAAGGGTGACGCGCCCCGAGACGGTGAAGTTAGGCCAGCATGTGCGAAAGGCCGGGGAGGACGTGCCCCGTGGTGCGGTGGCCCTGACGTCCGGCACCCGGCTGGCCGCCGAGCACCTCGGCCTGCTGGCCTCGCTCGGTGTCGATCGCGTGTCGGTGTCGCGCCGGCTGCGGGTGGCGATCTTCTCCACCGGCGACGAGGTCACGGCGCCGGGCCGGCCGCTGCCCGCGGACGGCATCTTCGATGCCAATCGCTTCTCGCTGCATGGGTTGCTCGGGGCGCTCGGGGTCGAGGTCACCGATCTGGGGATTCTCGCCGATTCGTCTGAGGCCATGGTCGCGGCGCTGCGCGAGGCGGCCGTGAGTGCAGACATGGTCATCACCAGTGGCGGCGTCTCGGTGGGGCAGGCCGACTGGATCAAGCCGGCCCTTGCCGAGACCGGTGAGCTGGGCTTCTGGCGCATCGCCATGCGCCCCGGCCGCCCCCTGGCCTTCGGGCGTCTGGGCCACGAGCGGGTGCCCTTCTTCGGCCTGCCCGGCAATCCGGTGGCGGTCATGGTGACGTTTCTGCAGTTCGTCCAGCCGCTGATTCGCCGCCTGCAGGGCGAGGAGGGCTGGCAGCCGACGCGAATCACCGCGCGCGCCGAGGAGCCGCTCAAGAGTCGCGCCGGGCGCGTGGACTTTCTGCGTGGTGTCTATCACGCTGATGAAGAGGGCCAGCTGTGGGTGCGCAGCACCGGGCGCCAGGGGTCGGGCATCCTGTCGTCGATGGTGGCCGCCAACTGCCTGATCGAGATCGCCGCGCCCAGCGCCGGTATCGCGACCGGCGAGACGGTGACGCTGCAGCCCCTCATGCATCGATGCGGATAGTACGGTAGTGTGTTCTGTCAGCTTTAGTAGTGTGTCTTGTCCGATTTATCGTAAGGAGCGGGTAACCCAGTATGAGCCTGACCCATCTTAATGCCCGCGGCGAGGCCCACATGGTGGATGTGGCCGACAAGGACGAGAGCCGGCGGGAGGCCGTTGCCAGTGGCCGGATTCGCATGCATCCCGAGACCCTCGCGCTGCTGGCCGATGGCGACCTGCCCAAGGGCGATGTGCTCGCCACGGCCCGCATCGCCGGCATTCAGGCCGCCAAGCGTACCCATGAGCTGATTCCGCTCTGCCATGCCTTGCCGCTGTCCAAAGTGGCCATCGACTTTCGCCTGGACGAGTCCAGCTCTAGCGTTGAGGTCAGCGCCACCTGTCGCCTCAATGGCCGCACCGGCGTGGAGATGGAAGCGTTGACGGCCGTCTCGGTGGCCTGCCTGACCCTCTACGACATGTGCAAGGCCGTCGACAAGGACATGGAAATCGGCGAGATCCGCCTGGAAAGCAAGACCGGCGGCAAGTCCGGTGACTACCGGCGCCAGGCGATGTCCTCGCCCATCGTGACCGGCGCCTCACGCCACGCCGATCCGGGCCTGGCGCTGGATTCCTCGGCGCCCTGCATCCATATCAAGTGCCTCGCCGAGCTGCGCGAACGCCTCGGCGTCAGTGATGTCGATCTGCCCTTCGATGCCCTTAAGAGCGCCGACATCGCCGGGCTCAAGGCGGCGTTGGTGGCGCAGGACGCGCGCTTCGCCGGTCTCAATGAAGGGCGGGTGCTCTGTGCGGTCAATCAGGTGATGGGCGGCGAACAGACCCCGCTGACCGACGGCGACGAGGTGGCCTTCTTTCCGCCGGTCACAGGAGGGTGACGATGATTCGTGTGCAGCAGGACGCCTTCGATGCCGGTGCCGAGCAGCGGGAGTTGCTCAAGGGGCGCAGCGATATCGGTGCCGTGGTCAGCTTCACCGGTCTGGTGCGCGATTTCAATGAACGGCCCGATGTCAGCGCCCTGTCCCTCGAGCATTATCCCGGCATGACCGAGAAGGCCCTGGAAGCGATCGTCGAGGATGCCCATGGCCGCTGGCCCCTGCAGGGGGTGCGCCTGATTCACCGGGTAGGACAGCTGGCGCCGGGCGATCCCATCGTGCTGGTGGTGGTCGCCAGTGCCCATCGTCGGGCGGCCTTCGAGGCCTGCGATTTCATCATGGATTATCTCAAGACCCGCGCCCCCTTCTGGAAGAAGGAACATACGTCCAGCGGCAACTATTGGGTCGCCGAGCGCGAGAGCGACCATCAGGATGCCGCGCGCTGGGAGGAAGCATGCAAGAATTGATCGATGACTTCGGTCGCCGGGTCAGCTACGTGCGAATATCTGTCACGGATCGCTGTGATTTTCGCTGCGTCTATTGCATGAGCGAGGAAATGACCTTCCTGCCGCGGGCGCAGGTACTGACCCTCGAAGAGCTGGAAATGGTCGCCCGTGCCTTCGTCGAACTGGGCGTCGAGAAGATTCGCCTGACCGGCGGCGAACCCTTGGTGAGGCGTGGCATCGAGCAGCTGGTCGGCAACATCGGGGCGCTGCCGGGGCTGAAGGACTTTGCCATGACCACCAATGGTGCCAGTCTCGTCAAGCATGCCCAGGTGCTGCGGGAGGGCGGTCTCGAACGACTCAATATCAGCCTCGATTCACTGAACCCCGAGCGGTTTCGCCAGCTCACCCGAACCGGCGACCTCGATAAGGTGGTGGCCGGCCTTCGCGCGGCAAGGGCGGCCGGTTTTTCCCGTATCAAACTCAATGCCGTCATCCTCAAGGGGCGCAACGACGACGAGGTGCTCGATCTGGTCGAGTTCGCCCGCGACGAGGGCCTCGATATCAGCTTTATCGAGGAAATGCCGCTGGGGGACGTCTCCGATCATTCCCGGGCGGAAACCTTCTGCTCGAGTGATGAGGTGAAGGCGCTGATCGAGGCGCGCTATCCTCTCACCGCCTCGGACGAGTCCACCGCCGGGCCATCGCGCTATTTCCGCATGGCAGACAGCGAGACCCGCATTGGTTTTATCTCCCCGCATAGCCATAACTTCTGTTCCTCCTGCAATCGTGTCAGGGTCACGGTAGAAGGGCGCCTGCTGCTGTGTCTGGGCAATGAGCATTCCGTCGATCTGCGTGAGGTGCTAAGACGCTATCCCGGTGACATGGAGGCGCTGAAGGCCAGGATTATCGAGGCCATGCCGCTTAAACCCGAGCGTCATCATTTCACGACCGATGGCGATGTTCAGGTCGTTCGCTTCATGAACATGACCGGTGGCTGAACGCTTTCCGGCGACTTATCGGTGAGGTTATCTCGAGAAACCGGCCCCGTGGGCCGGTTTTTTTGTGAGTTAATGTGTGTCTATTTCTTGCCAAGTAATGGCTTGTGCATATACTTTTCACTCCAGTAGTTGGCGGTTTTTTAGCACTCAACAAGTGGAGAAGCCGATGTCATCGGAAACCCTCGAGCGTATTGCCCGTAACAAGAATGTCGCCCGCGCAGCAGCGCGTCAGCTGAGCATGGAACAGCTCCATAAGCTTGCCGAAGTCATCGGCGAGGTCATCGAGCAGAAGCAGGAAGAAGAGCGCGAACGTCAGCAGGAAGAGCGGATGAAGGAGCAGAAGCTCGCGGAGATTCGTGAGGCCATCAATGACGCCGGACTGTCCGTCGATGATCTGGTGCCGGAGCAGCCCAAGCGTCGTCGTGGCCGCCCGCCGAAGGATGCCAAGCAGTCCTGATCGTTCTCTCGGCGCCGCTTGTTAAGCCCCGGGCTCGGGGCGTCCTGGGGAAGGAGTGGCCCGGCGGCCTTCAGGCTCACGTTTCGGGTTCAAGTTTCAGATTCGGGGTACAGGCTTAAGCTCAGAAGCAGGCGGCCTCATGATCACTAAACGTTCGTGATGAATCGTTCGTGATCGAAAAGCGTCGCCTCATGCCTCCGAGTCGGGCGTCTCTGCAGCGAGAAGCTGAAGATGCACGGCCGGTAGATGGCGCAGGTGTTCGCCCAGGTAGTGCATCAGGCTCGGGTGGAGCTGGCGCCTGAGTTCGGCCAGGTTGTCGGCGCTCAGTTCGCCCAGCCGATCATCCAGCCAATCGGCGAAGGCGTCTTCATCCAGTGGCGTCGAGGTGGTGGCGTCGATCAGCAGGCGCCCGATGCGCGTCCAGCCCTCGTCTTGCGGCGTGACCGGCAGGGCGAGGAAGAGGTTGCCATGGCGATCGCGACGACCGGCCTTGGGGTCCTCGAGGTCGGGCACCGGGGTCACCGCCTCCTGGCTGATGACGCAAGGCGGCTGAGGATGCCGTGATTCCAGCGTCAGGCCGTCCTGATCCAGCCGAATCATGTCGCCGTTGACCGGCACCAGGGGGGCGGCGATGCCGCGGCCTTCGGCCAGCTCGCGGTGGGCCTGCTGATGGCGATGCTCGCCATGCACCGGCACCAGGTGGCGCGGTTTTACCCACTCATAGAGGGTATGCAGCTCCTCCTGAGCGGGATGCCCCGAGGCGTGCAGCTCGGGGTGCTCGCGCTCGTCGAAGAGGGTGACGCCGAGCTGGCGCAGGCCATGCTGCAGGCGCTCGATCAGTCGCTCGTTGCCCGGAATCGCCTTGGCCGAGAAGATCACGCTGTCGCCGGCGGTAAGCTCGAAATCCCCATGGCGCCCGCGTGCCAGGCGCGACAGAGCCGCCCGCGGTTCGCCCTGACTGCCCGTGGCGATCACCAGCACTTCCTCCGGCGGCAGATAGCCCAAGTCTCGGGCCGGCACCAGGGGGGGGAAGTCGTCGAGATAGCCAAGCCCTCGGGCGACGCCCACCATCCGCTCCATCGAGCGCCCCATCAGGCTGACGCGACGGCCACAGCGCTGGGCGGCGAGGCCGATGGCCAGCACTCGGTCCAGGTTGCTTGCGAAGCAGGACACGATCACTCGGCCGCTGCAGGCGGCGATGGTACGCTCCAGCGCCTCGGCGACCTCGCGCTCGCTGCGCGAGTGGCCGGGCAGGGGGGCATTGGTAGAGTCGCCGACCACCAGGTCGACCGGGGCAAGCGCCCGGTAGAGGGCCTCGTCGACCGGCTTGCCGATCATCGGCGCCGGGTCCAGTTTCCAGTCGCCGGTATGCAGCACCCGCTGTTCGGGGGTGCTGATCAGCAGCGAGCAGCTTTCCGGAATCGAGTGCGTCAGCGGCAGGAAGCGCAGCCCGAAGGGGCCGGTCTCCATGGCCTCGCCGGGGTCGATGACATGGATGGCATCGGTCGCCAGGCCGCGTTCGGCGAACTTGGCCCGCAACAGGCCCGCCGCCAGCGGCGTGGCGTGGATCGGGCAGCCCCATTGGGGCCAGAGCCAGGCCGCGGCGCCGATGTGATCCTCGTGGCCATGGGTGATGATCAAGGCCTTGGGCGCGATATCGAGGGTCGACAGGGTCGCCAGGTTGGGCACCTGCAGCGGGCTGTCCGGCAGGTCCTGACGGATCATCATGCCGCAATCCACGGCAATCCAGTGTCCGTCATAGCCGTAGAGGTTGAGGTTCATGCCGATCTCCCCACAGCCGCCAAGGGGCAGGAAGTGCAGAGGGGGGCGGCGGCGAGGGCGAATCTGGACACGAGGTCGGAACATGACAAGCACGATATAGCAAAGAGTCGTTTCATCATACGCATCTGGCGAGGTCAGCGACAACGCGAGGCGCGGGCCCGAGAGTGTTTCGGGGCAGTTGAATTCGTTACACTTGCCTGTCTGGCAAGCTGCCATCTCGCCATCCCTGTTTTACTCTCAGGTTATCAACTTCTGGTTATCAACTGACGGTCAACCCATGTCTCATTACTATCGCTTGGTGGTTTCCTGCCCCGATCGCGTCGGCATCGTCGCGCGCGTCTCGAATTTCATCGCCGGCCAGGGCGGCTCGATCACCGAAGCCAACCAGCACTCCGACCTGACCACGGGGCGCTTCTTCATGCGCTATGAGATCGTCGCCGATTCGCTGCCGCTGGATGCGGAGGGCTTTCGCGAGGCCTTCACGCCGATCGCCGATGACTTCGAGATGGACTGGAAGCTGACCGATACCCGCCGCCCGCAGCGGGTCGCCCTGATGGTCTCCCGGGACTCCCACTGCCTGGTCGATCTGCTGTATCGCTTCACGGCGGGCGAGCTGGACTGCGAGATTCCCTGCGTGATCTCCAATCATGACGACCTGCGCTCACTGGTGGAGTGGCATGGCATCCCGTTCCACCATGTGCCGGTGGATCCCAGCGACAAGGCCCCGGCCTTCGCCGAGGTGGAGCGCCTGGTCGAGGAAGCCCGTGCCGACACCGTGGTGCTGGCCCGTTACATGCAGATCCTGCCGCCGGCACTTTGTGAACGTTATGCCGGCCGGGTGATCAACATTCACCACAGCTTCCTGCCGTCCTTCGCCGGTGCCAGGCCCTACCATCAGGCCTTCGAGCGGGGCGTGAAGCTGATCGGCGCCACCTGCCACTACGTGACCGAGGAGCTGGATGCCGGCCCGATCATCGAGCAGGACATCCAGCGTGTCAGCCACTGCCATACCGCCACCGACCTGGTCCGCTTCGGCCGTGACGTGGAGAAGGCCGTGCTGGCCCGGGGCCTGCGCTGGCACCTGCAGGATCGCGTGCTGATTCACGGCAACAAGACCGTGGTCTTCGCCTGATCGAATCCCGCTGAGTGAGCTTGAGCCAGATGAGGCCGGCTCAAGCTCACTCTGGCGAGGGAGGCGCCGTCGCATGACCTTCGCCGAGAGCGTGCTCGCCCCCTGGATGCTGCTGCTGTGTGGCCTGCTGAGCCTTTGGGTGCTGGTCTACAGCGCCTGGCACTATCCCTGGCGCGACTTGCTCAGAGATCCCGGCCAGCAGCATCGTCTGCTGGCCGCGGCCGTGGCGGTGATGCTGCTCTGGCAGCTGCGGGCGCAGGCGGTCGACTGGCTGTCGCTGCATCTGGTGTTCACCGCACTGCTGACCCTGTTGTTTCGTGCCCCGCCGGCGCTGGCCGTCAATCTGGCGGTGAACCTCGCGATGGTCGCCATCGGCAAGGTGGCCTGGCCGCTTCTCGGCGTCAATGTGCTGATCAGCGGCGTGATTCCGGCGTTGGTCATGGGGCGGGTCTGGCGGCTGGTCGACCGCTCCCTGCCTGACAACCTGCCGGTCTTCCTGTTCGCCTGTGGCTTCTTCGGGGTGGCGCTGGCCACCCTCGCGGCGGGGCTTTCGACGGTCGGTATCGTCTGGCTCGGCAACGATGATCCTCAGTCCTGGTTCCTGGTGCGCGAGTATGCGCTCTTCCTGCCCTTGCTGATGCCCGCCGAGGCCTTCATCAGCGGCATGCTGCTGAGCCTGCTGCTGGTCTATCACCCCCACTGGGTCGCGACCTTCAACACCCACCGCTATATCGACACCAAGTAGCCAGGCTAGGAGCGCCGCCGGCGCAGACTGGCTTGGCCGTCGTGGCATAAGTCGTTATCATGACGACCGTTTTGGGGGAGTAGTTACTTTCCAACCGCCTTCCTTCGCGGTGGCGCAGCTGGCCTTGGCCACATGCGACACCCGCTCGAGAAGCGACCGAGAATGGTCGATGTCAACACAGTTGGTCGCAATGACCATGGCATCGACGGCCCGGAGGCTGTGTCCGAGGACACGGCGCTCGAGGCCAAACGAGACTCAGAACATGGTGTGCTTCCGGGGCCGGCGGCGCAGCATGTTCTGCATCGTCTTGTTGCCGGCCCGGGAGATCATTCATTGGACGCACTCATCACCTCCGGTCTGGCCATCGGATTGGCCGAAATCGGCGACAAGACTCAGTTGCTCGCCTTGCTGCTGATCGCACGCTTCGCCCGCCCCTGGCCGATCTTCTGGGCTATCGTGGCCGCCACCCTGATCAATCACGGCGTCTCTGCCTGGTTCGGTGCCACCTTGGTCGACCTGATCGATCCTCGCCTGATGACCGCTCTGGTGGGCCTGGCCTTCATCGGCATGGGCCTGTGGTTGCTCAAGCCCGACGATGACGACGGCCTTGAGGCCGGCTCGCCCGGGCATGGGGTCTTCATCACCAGTTTCGTGTTGTTCTTTCTTGCCGAGATCGGCGACAAGACCCAGATCGCGACCGTGCTGCTGGCCGCGCGTTTCGAGGACGTGTTGCTGGTGACGCTCGGCACCACCCTTGGCATGCTCGCCGCCAATGCACCGGTGCTGTGGCTGGGCGCACGATTCTGCGAACGCCTGCCGATGCGTGCCATCCATTTGCTGGCGTGCCTGGTGTTTATCCTGCTCGGGCTCTGGGTGGTGATGGTCGAGGCCAAGGCCTGGCAATGGCTGTTGGGCTAGGCACCGCGTGATGGCCAGGAGCTGGTCAGGAGGTGGCCAGGAGTTGGAGCTGGTCAGGAGGTGGTGAGGAATCGCCACGGAGCGGTTCACTGCCGTTCAGGCTTGTCCTCGCAGGCAGGGGCGGCAAGCGCCTCTGCGGCATCGTCAGAAGCGTCGTCAGGTTCCTCGTAAGACGCCTCATCAGGCTCCTCGTCAGAATGTTTATCAGGCGCTTCGTAAGAGAAGGCCTCGAACAGCGAGAGCTGGCGCCGGGCATCGGCCGATACTAGTCGCATTCCCACGCCCAACAGGCGCACCGGTTGTGCCGCCCGCGACCAGGCCTGTTGGAGCAGGCGGTTGAAGAGCTCGGCACTGGGTGTCGCCCCCTGGCACTCGAGGCTGGTGAGGGTGAAGTCGCTGAAGCGCACCTTCAGGAACAGCTTGTCCAGCGGTGGCTGGCCGTGGCGTTCAATGCGGCCGGCTAGGCGTTCGATCAGCGGGAGAAGGGCGGCCTTGCAGGACGCCAGGTCGGGCAGGTCGTGGTGGAAAGTGGTCTCGACGCTGATCGACTTGCGCTCGCGGTGGGTGCGGACTTCCCGTTCGTCGATGCCCCGGGCGAGCTCGAATAGGCGTTTGCCGAACTTGCCGAAGCGCTCCAGCAGGGTCTCCAGGGGCCAGGCGCGCAGGTCCTCGCAGGTCGCGATGCCCATCGCCTCAAGCTTGGCCGCCGTGGCGGGGCCGACGCCATGCAGGCAGGTCACCGGCAGGGCGGTGATGAAGGCATCGACGTGATCGGGCGTGATGACGGTCAGGCCGTCCGGCTTTTCCCAGTCGCTTGCGATCTTGGCCAGAAACTTCGAGGGCGCCACGCCCACCGAGATGGTGATGCCGGTGCGCTTCAGGGCCTCGGCCTTCAGCCACTGGGCCATCCAGGTGGCGCTGCCCTGGAAGTGATCCACCTCGCTGACGTCGAGGAAGGCCTCATCGAGGGAGAGGGGTTCTACCAGCGGGGTGAGTTCGTGGAAGATCGCCTGAATCTGGCGGGAGACCTCGCGATAGCGCTCGTAGTCGCCGCGTACCAGCACGAGATCGGGGCACAGGCGCAGGGCGCGCGCGGTGGGCATGGCCGAGCGGACGCCGAAGGCGCGGGCGGGGTAATTGCAGGTGGCAATCACCCCGCGCTGGTCGACTCCGCCCCCGACGGCGATCGGCACGTCGCGCAGGGCAGGGTTGTCGCGCATCTCGACCGCGGCAAAGAAACAGTCGCAGTCGGCATGCAGGATCTTTCTTGGCGTGCCGGCCATGTCTGTCGTTCCGTCAGTGGCATAAAAGCGTGCGTATCAGTGCAGCGCCTGACCGTTGCCGCCGCGGATCACGCCCACCCCGACGCCCTCGATTTCCAGGTCCTGGTGGCGCAGGTCGATCTCGATAGGCGCAAACTCTTCGTTCTCGGCCAGCAGCCAGACCGTATGCCCTTGGCGCTTGAAGCGCTTCACCGTGACCTCTTCCTCGATGCGTGCCACCACGATCTGTCCGTCGCGGATGCGCTCGGTGCGATGCACGGCCAGCAGGTCGCCCTCGAGAATGCCGATGTCCTTCATCGACAGCCCGCGAACCCGAAGCAGGTAATCCGCACGCGGCGTGAAGTAGTCGGCCGGCAGCGGGCAGTAGCGATCGATGTGGGCGGTGGCGAGGATCGGGCTGCCCGCCGCCACCTCTCCGATGATCGGCAGGCCCTGAGAGCTGGTCTCTGCACCGTTGGCGGCCTTGCTCTCGGCATCCGCCGTCTCGGCTTCCATCGCCGGCAGACGAATGCCGCGCGAGGTGCCCGGAACCATGCGGATGGCGCCCTTCTTGTCCAGGGCGCGCAGGTGTTCCTCGGCGGCATTGGGGGAGCGGAAGCCCAGGGCGCGGGCAATTTCGGCGCGGGTCGGGGGGTAGCCCATCTCGCTCATGGTCTTGACGATGAAGTCATAGACGTTCTGCTGGCGCGGTGTCAGGGGGCGTGTCATGCGGCCTCCGCCGGTGGTCACTGGGGGGGTGTTTGGTCAAGTATACAGTATGTGATTGCATCCAGTAATGCGTTGAAGGCTTTCGATACCTTCGGCATTTTCAACAACGACGACGCCGGGATTGAGCAAGAGGGGACTGATGCGCCTCGTCACTTTTCCACCTTGTCTCCTTTCCTCCTTCCCGCCTTGGCGCGTTTGCATCACGGTACGTTTTGACACCTCGTCAGCCTGAAGAGTGGATTTTCCGCGGCATTGTGACATCCTGACCCCCGGCATAGAATCAGACCTTGTTTAAAACATTCGTTTATTGGCGACAGCTGGAGAGGCATGAGCATGGCCCAGACCGATACTGTGACGCGGATTCTCGATACCGCAGAGGTGCTGTTCGCCGAGCGCGGCTTTGCCGAGACCTCGCTGCGGACGATCACCGGCAAGGCCAAGGTCAACCTGGCGGCGGTGAACTACCACTTCGGCTCCAAGAAATCGCTGATCCAGGCGGTCTTCGCGCGCTATCTCGATCCCTTCACCGAGCGCTTCCACACGGCCCTCGATGCCCTGGAGCATGACTATCAGGGCCACACCATTCCCCTCGAGGTGCTGCTCGAGACCATGGCGCGCACGGTGCTGGAGGTACCTGCCGAGCGTAACAGCCTGAAGGTCTTCATGAAGCTCTTGGGGCTCGCCTACAGTCAGGCTCAGGGCCATCTGCGCCGCTACATTCAGGAGCACTACGGCAGCGTCTTTACCCGCTTCACCGACCTGGTGCGCAAGGCCACCCCCGAACTGCCGGATGCCGAACGCTTCTGGCGCCTTCACTTCGTGCTCGGCACGGTGATCTTTACCCTGTCCGGCCTGGATGCCCTGCGCGACATCGCCGAGAAGGATTTCGACGAGCATGTCAGCGTGCGCGACCTGATTCGTCGTCTGCGCCCGGTGGTGGTGGCCGCCCTTCAGGCGCCATTGCCCGAGGATGGCGCCGAACCCGCTCAGGCAGTGGGGTAGAAGCCATGCGCACGCCACGACTCACGACACTGCCACCGGCCGATGGCCCCTGGCTCGAGATCGATGTGATGACGCAGCGCCTTGTCGTCTGGCAGGGCAGCGAGCGCCGGAGCGAGTATGCGATCTCCAGTGGCCTGGCCGGCCATGGGCAAGAAGAGGGCAGCGGCCAGACGCCGCTCGGCTGGCACTATGTGCGCGCCGCCATCGGCGAGGGGCAGCCCTTGGGCTGCGTCTTCCGTGGCCGCCGGCCCACCGGCGAGGTCTATTCGGCCGAGCTTGCCGCCGCGCATCCCAAGCGTGACTGGATCCTCACCCGCATCCTCTGGCTGTGCGGCCTCGAGGCCGGTCATAACCGCGGCGGTGACGTCGACTCCCAGCGCCGCTACATTTACCTGCATGGCACGCCGCCCACCGAGCCCATGGGCGTGGCCGCCTCCCATGGCTGCATTCGCCTGCGCGACGAGGCCCTGCTTGAGGTCTTCGCCGCTTCCGTACCCGGAACGCCGGTCTGGCTGCATGACTGAGCCGCGTCTGTCGTCCGGAAAGACATTGCTCTAGAATCCTCCCCCTTCATCGCCAAGGAAGACCACCATGACGCAACCGCTGGGTTCAGTGATGCTGGATCTCGAGGGTCCCCGCTTGACGTCGGAAGAGGCCGAGCTGCTCCTTCGCTCCGAAGTGGGCGGGGTGATCCTGTTCGGCCGCAACATCGAGGATGCCGCCCAGGTGCAGGCCCTGTGCGCCGCGATTCGCGCCGTGCGGGCGGATCTCTTGCTGGCCATCGATCAGGAAGGCGGGCGCGTGCAGCGCCTGCGTGAAGGTGTCACACGGCTGCCGGCCATGGCACGCCTGGCCGAGGGGCTCGAGGCCGCGCCCCAGGCGGTACTGCAGCACTGCCAGGATGCCGGCTGGCTCTTGGGCATGGAGATGGCCGCCTGCGGGCTGGATATCACCTTCGCCCCGGTGCTCGATGTCGACGGCGGTGAATCCACCGTGATCGGCGATCGCAGCTTCTCGAGCGACCCGGAGACGGTCAGCCGCCTGGGTGGCGCCTTCATCGCCGGCCTCAACGAGGCCGGCATGGCCGCCGTCGGCAAGCATTTCCCCGGCCATGGCAGCGTGGCCGCCGACTCGCACCACGAGCTGCCCGTCGACCCGCGCCCGCTGTCTGCGCTGCGTGAGCATGATCTGATACCCTTCGCCGCCCAGTCGGCGAGGCTCGGCGGCGTGATGCCGGCGCATGTGGTCTACTCCGACTTCGACGCCCGGCCGGCCTGCTTCTCCCGCAGCTGGCTTGGGCTCCTGCGCGAGGAGCTCGGCTTCAAGGGCGCGATCTTCTCCGATGATCTGTCGATGGCGGGCGCCCGGGTCGCCGGTGGCCCCGGGGAGCGGGCCCTGGCGGCACTGGATGCCGGCTGCGACATGGTGCTGGTGTGCAACGACCGGGCCGCCGCGCTTGAAGCCCTCGACGCCTGCGCCGGTCGGGCCAGCAAGCGCCCGGCCAAGCTGCGCTATGGCCGGGCCCGGCCGAGCCTCGAGGCCCTGCCGGCGCTGTCGCGCTGGCGCCGCGTCCATGCCCGGCTGGAAGCCCTGGCCAATGGCGATACCCCTTCTTCACTCTCAACCGATTCGTGACCCCATGACTCAACAAGCTTCTTCCTCCGATGCGTCCCTGGCCGCCATGCGCGACATCATGGATAACGCCGACTGCCTGATTTCCCAGGAGGAAGTCGAGCGTGCGCTGGACCAGATGGCTGAGCGGATCACCGCCGATCTCGGCGACAAGCTGCCGGTCTTCTACTGCGTGATGAACGGTGGCCTGATCACCACCGGGCACCTGCTGACCCGGCTGGGCTTCCCGTTGGAGGTCGATTACCTGCATGCCACCCGCTATCGCGGCGGCACCCGGGGCGGCGAGCTGTTCTGGCGCGTATCGCCGGAGGTACCCATGGCGGGGCGCCATGTGGTGATCGTCGATGACATCCTCGATGAGGGCTCGACCCTGGCCGCCATCCTCGACTATTGCCGGGAGGCCGGCGCGGCCAGCATCTCCACCGCGGTGCTGGTCGACAAGACCCACGACCGCAAGGCGATGCCGGACCTCAAGGCCGACTACTGCAGCCTGGAGGTCGAGGATCGCTACGTGTTCGGCTTCGGCATGGACTACAAGGGCTACTGGCGCAACGCGCCGGGAATCTTCGCGCCCCAGGGGATGTGATGTGAGCCCGGCTCGTCAGGGCCGCCATCTCGTCGCATCACTGATCGTTGCGCCACGGTAACTGTTAAAGAGGAACGTCATTCATGCTGGCAATCATCGGAGGCACCGGCCTCACCCAGATGCAGGGGCTGGAAGTCACCAAGCGGCATAGCGCGGAGACGCCGCTGGGAACGGCCTCCGGTGCCGTGCTGCAAGGGCAGCTTGGCGAGCATGAAGTGCTGTTCCTGGCCCGCCACGGGCACCCGCATAAGCTGCCGCCGCATCGGGTCAACTATCGTGCCAACCTCTGGGCGCTGAAGCAGGCCGGGGCCACGCGGATCGTCGGCGTCAATGCCGTGGGCGGCATCGACCCCGCTCATGCGCCCGAGGCGCTGGTGGTGCCCGACCAGTTGATCGACTACACCAGCGGCCGGGAGTCGACCTATTTCGATGGTCGCTTCAAGGCCTTGAAGCACATCGACTTCTCCTGGCCCTACGACGACGCCCTACGCCGTGCAGTGCTGGAGGCGGGCAGGGCGGCCGGCGAGGCCCTGCATGATGGCGGCACCTATGGCTGCACCCAGGGGCCGCGGCTCGAGACCGCCGCCGAGATCGCCCGCATGGCACGCGACGGCTGCAGCCTCGTCGGCATGACCGGCATGCCCGAGGCGACCCTGGCCCGAGAGCTGGAAATCCCCTACGCCAGCCTTGCGCTGGTGGTGAACCCAGCCCCCGGCGTGGTCGAGCGCGAGATCACCATGGCCGAGATCGAGGCCGCGCTGGTCGGCGGCATCGAGCGGGTCAAGCGGGTGCTGCGGGCGCTGCTAGAGGCGGGGTAGCCATCGACTAACTATTCAAGAATGGGGTGAAATTCAACTGCTACGGGGGTACGCGGACTTGATGCAAACGTGAGATTCTCATTTTCTTTCGGTCGAATCCCAGTCATCGATTAGGCCAATTGGAAGCCCATTGATACCATTAGATCTATAATGTGCTATTTCAAGGCCCTTGTTTTCATACGCAACATCTTGGGGCATGTCATTGTCTACTAATATTATTTGGCAAAGTTTGCCTTTTTTGTCGAACTCTTCGGCAACCCCAACCAATGCATTGAATAGATTCCTGTACTTCTCTGGGTCTGCAACACCGTCAGCATCATTTTCTTTTCCAATTTGAGTGTCATCGGAGTTTTCAGGAGTTTTCCCTAAAAATTTCCCTACTGTGTCGATCATTAGCAATCCTGGAATATTTGTCTCTTTACGCAATTTTTGCAGCAAGATAGATGCCAGGTATCCGATAGAAACAATTGTTCTGAGCCCGCCTGAATTTATTTTCCTGTATTCAATGTCCCTGACTTTTGGGAAAAAAGTTTTATTATCTATCCCTACGCCATGGTGGTTGTTGATCCTTATCTGCTGAATGAACTTGTTAATGTCTGTCCCTAGGTCCTTCAATACATTGTCAAGTGATGGCGCGTCTTTCTGCAGTTCGCCCAATCTATTTTTTAGCTTCTCGATTGTCCCCTCTAGCCGGCCGATATAATCGGCGAGGGCGGCTTGCTTATTCCTTACTCTCAGAGAGTGGGTTACCTTTTCTCTACGTTCGTCAAGTTGTGCTAATTCTTTGACTATTGAGTCTCTTTCGGCTAAGTAGGGCGTTATTGAGCTCGCGAGCTCTTCATCCAGTATTTGTCTAGCTTTGTTTTTCTCTAGGTAAAGTTCTTCAAGGATGGAGTTGGCGGAATCTAAATCTGATCTGTTATCAGATATCAGTTTTTCAAGATCTTTCGATCTTCTTTTTATCGATGTTAATTCACTTTTTAAGCGTGTATCGCTTGAGATGTCAAAATTGTCCGATATTTTCCCAATGTCGATAAGAGTTTCGCAAACAGGGCAGTTTGTTTGTTCATTTATATCAATGCCTATAAGCTCTTTGGCAGATAGGCTTGATTCTATTCTGCCAACATCATTCTGGTAATCGTTGAGGAGTCGGCTAAACCTTTCAATATTCTGCAGAGATTTTGTTTGTGCTTCTTGCTTCTGCTTGATATTTAAATTGATTGTGTTTAGGGCGTCTTTAAGACCTTCGTATAGTTCGTTGTCGCTCGTCATCCTTTTATTTAAATCTGAAAGCCTATCTTCGAGTTCGGTTTTAATATTGTCTATGTTGTTTATTTCTTTATCTAGGTCCTCTGAGTTTTTAAATTCAGTCTGAGAAAGAAAGTTGCTTATGGTAGAGTATTGCTTTGAAGTTTGAGCCTTCTCTTGTGATTTGCTTGCTATATCTGATTCTATTTCAGAAATCCCAGAGTCAAGTACATTGAATATATATTTAAACACTTCCCTGTTTTTTGTTTCAAGTACATGGTTCCCGATGTTTAGTAAGTGAGTGCTTCCAACATCGTCTTGATCCAAGTAAATAAACTTAAATAAGTCTAAGAAGCTAAGCCTGGCAGTATCTGATGAATCTTTTGTCGGGGACTGCTTTAATCGAACAGCGGGGAGTTCTAAGGCCTCAAGAAGAAATTCAGAAAGGCTTTTATTCTGATCATCTCCTTTTGTGACACTGGGCTTGTACTTGTCGGGGAAGGAGTTGGATATTTTAGAGTATGCACAAGTATATACGTCAACATCTCTGGCAGGATTGAAAATATCTCTACTGATGCAGTAGGGGGTTCCATTTATCGTTATTTCAAGTACGGCATACTTTACAGATGAAGAGATTTCTTCGTCAATCTTGATTTGCTTTCCACCAAGAAGGTAGTAAACAAACCTGAGTATGCTTGACTTTCCTGTGTCAGCATCTCCATAAATTACATTTATTCCAGGGTGAAATGTGACTCGATAATTTTTTCTATGCCCGTGAAGTATTAGGTTCTTTAAGAGTAAGCCTTGTGAAGTGTCCATTATACACCCTGTTTTAATGCTGTATTTATATAGCCGTTAAGTTTGCTAGGGCTATGCGACTGCAGTAATGAAAGCTGTTCGATAAACAGTGTTATTTTACGGAAGTGCCCATCTTTTAATTTCCTTGAGATGGATTTTCCGGTGTCTGTTAGATCAAATAAAAACCCTTCCGATTTGGAGTATTCGGCCGCTAAGTATTCTTTAGATGAAAGTATTTTTATCATGGCCAGAAGCCTCTCTCGATCAAATAGTTCGTCGACGTTCACGGAAAGTGTATCCACGGTGTAATAGTCGACGTCATCAATTGCGATTTGCCGCTTGTTTGCCAACATTAGAACCTTGTTTAAGAAGGCTGGCCTAGTAACTAGGAAATGGAAAGTTTGTATCTTGTCGATTGTTAACACTTTCTTTTTCCGAGAAGTCTGTGCAAGTTTTTCGAGTATCAGAAGAAGTGTGCCTAAGTTATAATGTATCTCACGCTCGGGCTGAATGTATGGAAGTTTATTCACTTTTATCCTCCGTTAAGAGGTGTCTCAATGAGGCAATTGATCCGTCTTTCACCCACCAAATATTCTCACCTTCCGAGTTGGCGAGTTGGTGGAGCATTCCTTGTTTATGGATAGCGTTTATAAAAATAATAAACGTACCTAAAAAATTGTTATCTTCTTTAATGATCGTGTCATGGACATCTGATAGCAATAATCCAGAATTTGGGATGCCATCGTGCATATATTTCGTATAACTATTCTGATATACCTTGCGTATTTTCGTGTATAGCTCACTTAGTCGCTTTTGATCCGAAGAGCTACTGAAAAGTTTTCTTATATACTCTGCGTTTAAAAAAGCTTCTTTGGCTTCTCTTATTGCCGTGTTATGGATATCAGCAGAAATTAGTTTTAAGACAAACAGTTCGTCGTCAAAGTCTGTTTCGTCTTCAAGTTGTTTAAATTCGAGAGTTGACATGCCCGGATCGTTATTTCCAAAACATAATATTATTTGTTTAACGGCGATAATGGTCGTGCTATCCAGGTTGTTGGGCTTTGTGATGCTGGTGTGATCTTCATCTACTGATATTGCATCCGATTTTTCCTTGTCTATTGGAACGGCGCTTGTTTTTTTTACAACCGAATCGTGCACGCCATAGAAATACTTTGTTGTTGGTCTTAAGCTGGTCTTTTGCCATTCATCATTTATTTTATGAATGTACTCGTTGAGTGGTGAAAGTCCCTCTATTTGAAGGTTGTCACTCATCAATTTCCCAAAAGTTGCTGCCTCTGCTCCCTGATGCGGTACAGCCAAAGATATAAATAGCTTGATCTTTGATGGTGTCCTCTCTTCAATATCTTTAATAATAGAACTTTTGGTTACCAATCCACCCATACTATGAGCAATGACGATAATGTTATCGTATTTCTGTAGTTTGAAACGGATTTCAGTTCTAAGTAAGTTTCCGATTTCCTCAATGCTTATATTGTTGGCCAGTTTTCCATGTGATGTCCCAAACATACGCTTAACCAAACTTGAAATGTTACTGGCTTTAGCGAAAAGATTTAGTAGCTTGGTGAAGTAAGAAAAGTGAGCTATGTCATAATTTTCTGATATTTCAAAGTCGTCGGATAATAACTCAGGGAACGAGCGAGATTTTCCATTTTGCCAGGTCGCTTCGCCACCACAAAATCCGTGAACAAATAGTATTAGATTTTTTTTACCTTCCTGAGAGACGAACTCAATCATTTGGCTGGCCTATAGGTGCATTTTTAAAGTTTTTCACTCGTTTCTCCACTAAATAAATTAGCTTGGAACTGCCATAAAGAGTAACGTTCGCCATAATCGGCACGTAAAGAACAGGGCGAAAAGGCGCTTTTGCGTGTTCGAGTTGATGACGTTTTAGGCATTTTCTAGGTGTTCAAGAATTTTGTTGATGGGCAGGTTGCGTTCAAAGTATCGCTTGAAGGGTGCATTCAGGCAGCGAGCCCACTCCCCGTTATCCAGCTCAAGAAATCCCAGCAGCTTGGCGGAGAATGGGTTTTCCTGGTAGTGGAACATTGCATTGCGAAATCGCCGTAGTGCCTGCGTATATTCCTCATCAGCCAAGTACGAATCCATTGCTGGGTCAGAAATCCCGAGTTCATTGTAGCCCTCCACGACCACCTGTAGTAGTGCATACCATACCGAGAGCCGCATGAAACTGGAGTGTGCTTGTACAAGCGCCAGCTCGTCCGGAGGAAGTGCTGATTCACCCGAACCCGGAACTGTCGCCCCGGCGAATTGCTTGACGCTGTCGGCAATGCACCAGTGCTTATAGAGGGCTGCGAGATCACTCATAATTGATGCCTAGCAGTGATTAGATTAAACGTTCGTTTATTGACATGAACACGCGGGTGCGTTCAAGAATATTATTTGGCGCGCCATCTTTGATGTAAGTAGTTGATGTACTTGGTTTTGGCAAAAGTCCTGCAGCCTAAGCAGAATTCGCGTGCCTGCGCGTTTTGCCGGCATCAATATCGGCACGCTACCGCCCCTACCTGGGCATGGCGTGATGGCGTCCTGCCATCCATGCAGTAGTCCGTTCCTTGGCGCGATGCTGTCGGTCATTCTGGCTTTGTACAGACCGTGACTGGTCAGCCTATTCATTAGAGGCTCTGGATGCAAAAGGCGGCAGGCCACAAGCATGGCTCGACTCCGCTGCGCGAAGGGGCATGGCACTTTCTGGACTCATGAAGAAAAACACCCCGCAGGCTGGAGGGGCTCCAGCCTGCGGGGTGTCGTTTGAATGCTGAATGGCGGGCGTTGTTGCCGAGGTCAGGTCTTGCCGGCGATCAGCGCGCTAGGTTCCAGCAAGAGGATGGGCGTTAGAGCCCCAGCTCGTGGGTGGCTTCCTCACGCATCTTGAACTTCTGCACCTTGCCGGTAACGGTCATCGGGAAGGCGTCGACGAACTTCACGTAGCGGGGAATCTTGAAGTGGGCGATCTTGCCCTGGCAGAAGCCTCTCAGGCCTTCTTCATCCAACTCTTCACCCTCGACCAGCTTGACCCAGGCCATCACTTCTTCGCCGTACTTGGCATCGGGTACGCCGATCACCTGCACGTCCGAGATGGCGGGGTGGGTGTAGAGGAAGTCCTCGATCTCGCGGGGATAGATGTTCTCGCCGCCGCGGATGATCATGTCCTTGATCCGCCCGACAATCGCCACGTAGCCGTCTTCGTCCATGGTGGCGAGGTCGCCGGTGTGCATCCAGCGGCTGGCGTCGATGGATTTGGCGGTGGCATCCGGGTTGTCCCAGTAGCCGAGCATCACGCTATAGCCGCGGGTACACAGTTCGCCGCGCTCGCCGCGTGGCACCACGGCGCCGGTGGACGGGTCGACCAGCTTGACCTCCAGGTGCGGGTGAATGGTGCCCACGGTGGTGACGCGTTTCTCGAGCGGGGCATCGGTGAGGGTCTGGAAGCTGACCGGGCTGGTCTCGGTCATGCCGTAGCAGATGGTCACGCCTTCCATGTGCATCTTGTCGATCACCTGGCGCATCACCTCGATGGGGCAGATAGAGCCGGCCATGATGCCGGTGCGCAGTGTCGAAAGGTCGAACTCGGCAAAGCGCGGATGTTCCAGTTCGGCGATGAACATGGTCGGCACCCCGAAGAGGGCGGTGGCGCGTTCGTTTTCCACGGCCGTAAGCGTCGCCTCTGCATCGAAGCCGTCGCTTGGGTAGATCATGGCCGCGCCGTGGGTCATGCAGCCCAGGTTGCCCATCACCATGCCGAAGCAGTGATAGAGCGGCACCGGGATTACCAGCCGGTCGCGCTCCGAGAAGCCCATGGTGCGGGCCACGAAGAAGCCGTTGTTGAGGATGTTGTGGTGCGAAAGGGTCGCGCCCTTGGGCGAGCCGGTGGTGCCGGAGGTGTACTGGATGTTGATCGGCTCGTCGAACTGAAGCGCCCCCTGAACCTCGGCGAGACGCGCCGCGCTGACTGCCTCGGCACCTTCCAGCAGCCCCTTCCAGGTCAGCATGCCGGGCAGGGCATCGGCGGCATCCAGGCAGACCACGCGCTTGAGGGCCGGCAGGCGAGGGCAGTCCAGGCCGCCTTCCTGCGGCGATGCCAGTTCCGGGGCCAGTTCACTGATCATCTCGACGTAGTTCGAGGCCTTGAAGCGACCCTGCAGGATCAGGGTCGCGGTGCCGGACTGGGTGAGGGCGTACTCCAGTTCGTGGGTGCGATAGCTCGGGTTGAGGTTGACCAGGATGGCGCCGATCTTGGCGGTGGCGAACTGGGTGATGGCCCACTCGGCCCGGTTGGGGGCCCAGATGCCGACCCGCTCGCCCGGCACGACGCCGGCCGCCAGCATGGCGCGGGCGGCCTCGTCGACGGCGACCTTGAGCTCTTGCCAGCTGTAGCGCAGGCCCTGGTGCAGGCTGAGCAGGGCATCGCGCTCGGGAACACGCGCGACGGTGGCATCGAAGCAGTCACCGATGGTCTGGCCCTTGAGGGGCGTGTCGCTGGTGCCGCTGACATAGCTGAGTGCAGGCGGGGAAGTGGGCGAATCCGAGGCGGGGCTTTGGCGTGTCATGCTGGCTCCTGTGTTTATTGTACTTGTAGGCCCTGTCTGAAAGCTGCCTGCGCTCGACCATACAGCGTTAAAAATCAGCTCAAAATGCTCATTTACAGTACGTAAACTCCGCTTTTTCTCTGATTTTTGCCTTGTCTGATCTTCGCTCGCCGACTTTTCGGACAGAGCCTTGAACCGGAGCGCTGCGCCCGTCGCGAGGGGCGCGACTTTTCTGGTGACCCAGGCGAGGGATCCTGCCTAGGGATCCAGGCGCTCCAGCACTGCCCGGCAACGGGTCTCGACGTCGTCGAGCTCGCGTTGCATCAGGCGAATATCCTCGAGGCGCTGCTCCATGTCGGCACGCTTCTCGGCGAGGATCTCGAGAATGCGGTGAAGCTGGCGGGCGTTGCCATCGGGCATGGCATCGTAGAGCTCGATGACCTCGCGAATCTCGGCCAGCGTGAAGCCGAGTCGCTTGCCGCGCAGGGTCAGCTTCAGCCGTACCCGGTCCTTGTCGTGATAGATGCGTCGCTGCCCCCGGCGCTCCGGCGACAGCAGCCCCTCCTGCTCGTAGAAGCGGATGGTGCGAGGCGTAACCTCGAACATCTCGGCCAGCTCACCGATCGCGAAGGTTCGCCTGTGGACCACGGCCCCCGGGGCGGAGTCGGTCGGCGAGGCCTGTGACGCGGTCTGGCTGGGCTTGGGCATGGTGGCGTTCCTTGGCTTTAGCGATGCTTGAGCGATGCATTGGTGAGTGAAGGAATGATCGCATGAACGCCGTAGCGCTTCGACTCCCCCAGACTAGATCTGCTTGACGTTAACGTAAAGGGAATATATTGCTGTTGGCCTTAGACCAAGGGGTGGCTTGCGCCCGACCGGGCGGATGCTAGCGTGGTGGCATCGCGCGGCGAGGGCGTGCCCCCCTTAATTCTTGTCATTCTTGATAAGGCCGACGCGATTGCCGACAGCCCGAGTGATGGGTACGTCGAGATGCCTGCCGGCCGGTGACGTCAGAGGAGATCACCATGGATTTTGCACTGACCGAGGACCAGCGGGCCCTCCAGCAGGCGGCGGAAGACTTCTGCCGCGCCGAGCTCGCCGCCCATGCTGCGGACTGGGATGCCCGTTCTCACTTTCCGGTGGATGTGATCAAGCGTGCCGGGGAGGCCGGCTTCCTCGGCATCTATATCGATGAGGACCGCGGGGGGCTTGGTCTGTCGCGCCTGGAGGCCTCACTGATCTTCGAGCAGCTCGCTCAGGGCTGCATCTCGACCACCGCCTACCTGACCATTCACAACATGGCCAGCTGGATGATCGCCAACTGGGGCGATGAGGCGCTGCGCGAGACCTGGCTCGACCGGCTGATCAGCGGCGAGCTGCTGGCCTCCTACTGCCTGACCGAGCCGGGGGCCGGCTCGGATGCGGCCAGCCTGCGCACCAAGGCGGTCCGCGACGGCGATGCGTACCGGATCAGTGGCTCGAAGATGTTCATCTCCGGCGCCGGCGAGACCGATGTGCTGGTGGTGATGGCCCGCACCGGGGGGCCGGATTCCGGCGCCGGCGGCATCTCCGCCTTTCTGGTGCCCGCCGATAGTGCCGGCATCGAGTACGGCAAGAACGAGGAGAAGATGGGCTGGAAGAGCCAGCCGACGCGGCTGGTCAGCTTCGACGACGTGCGGGTGCCGGTGGGGAATCGCCTCGGTGAGGAGGGCGAGGGGTTCCGCCTCGCCATGAAGGGCCTCGACGGCGGGCGGCTGAACATCGCCAGCTGTTCGCTGGGCGCCGCCCAGCAGGCGCTGACCCTCTCCCGCGACTACCTTGGCCAGCGCAAGCAGTTCGGCCGCGAGCTCTCAAGCTTCCAAGCCCTGCAATTCAAGCTCGCCGACATGGCAAGCGAGCTGGTGGCAGCAAGGCTGATGGTGCGTCATGCGGCCTGGCGTCTCGACCAGGGGGACCCGGAAGCCACCGCTCACTGCGCCATGGCCAAGCGGGTCGCCACCGACATGGGCTTCACCGTCTGCAACGAGGCCCTGCAGCTGCATGGCGGCTATGGCTACATCAAGGAATACCCGCTGGAGCGCCTGGTGCGCGACACCCGCGTCCACCAGATCCTCGAGGGCACCAACGAGATCATGCGCGTGATCAGCGCCCGTCGTCTGCTCGCCGATGGCGTGATCGAGTCGCTGCAGTGAGCTGTTGCAGTGAGCTTTTGCAGTGAGCTTTTGCAGTGAGCTTTTGTAGTGAGCTTTTGTAGTGAGCCGCGCCCCGTCCGCCATGAATCAAAGAGACCAATGACTCTGCCCTCTCACGAAAACAAGGAGCCCGATCGATGACCGATGCACCCGTGCTGTTCGAGGAGCGCCCGACCCGCGAGGGGCGCCTGATCGGAGTGGCGACCCTCAATG
Organism: Halomonas sp. YLGW01; assembly: GCF_014840935.1. Lineage (NCBI taxonomy): Bacteria > Pseudomonadati > Pseudomonadota > Gammaproteobacteria > Oceanospirillales > Halomonadaceae > Halomonas > Halomonas sp. YLGW01. The sequence goes on from NZ_CP062005.1 coordinate 1,392,620, forward strand.
CCCCCCGGGCGCTGAACGCCCTGTCGCTTGCCATGATCGAGCAGCTTTCGGCTCGGCTGACGCAGTGGGCCCAGGACGAGCGGGTGGTCGCCGTCTGGCTGGAGGGCGCCGGCGAGAAGGCGTTCTGCGCCGGCGGTGACATCGTCGCGCTCTACAAGTCGATTCAGGCCGGCGAGGGCGGCGCCTTCGCCGAGACCTACTTCACCGGCGAATACGGCCTCGATCACCAGATCCATTGCTATCAAAAGCCGCTGCTGGTGTGGGGCGACGGCATCGTGATGGGGGGCGGCATGGGGCTGATGGCCGGTGCCGGCCATCGCCTGGTCACCGAGAGCTCGCTGCTGGCGATGCCCGAGATCAGCATCGGCCTCTACCCGGATATCGGTGCCAGCTGGTTCCTCAACCGCATGCCGCCGGGCATCGGCGCCTACCTGGGCCTGACCGGCGCTCAGCTCAATGCGCGGGACGCCCTGGACCTGGGCATGGCCGACCGCCTGGTGCCTCGGGGAAGCCGCGAGGCACTGCTCGATGCGCTGGTGGCCGCCGACTTCGGCGAGGCCGAGGAGGCAAGCAAGCTGCACGCAGTGGTGGGGCAGGTGCTCGACCGCTTCGAGGATCGAGAGCAGGCGCCGGCGGCTCAGCTGTGGCCGCAGCGCGATCACCTGCAACGCCTCACCGCCTGTGCATCGGCAGAGGATGCCGTCGCGCGCATTCTCGAGGATGCCGATGAGGATACCTGGCTTGCCGCCAACCGGGCGCGACTCGCCGCGGGCTGTCCGCTCAGCGCGCAGCTGGTCTGGCAGATGATCCGGCGTCATGCCCGCTCGAGCCTCGCCGACGCCTTCCGTGAGGAGCTCAATCTTTCGGTGCAGTGCTGCCTTAGCGGCGATCTCGCCGAGGGCGTGCGAGCCCTGCTGATCGACAAGGACAAGAATCCCCGCTGGTCGCATGCCAGTGCGGGCGAGGTGCCCCGCGCGGATGTCGAGGCCCTGATGCGCCCGCTGTGGAATAGCGAGACGCATCCGCTGCGCGAGCTTTAGCGAATCTGAAAGCGGGCCGCGCGCCTTGGCGCCGCGACACATGGCGAAATTTAAGAACAACAACACCAATCAAAGAACATAAGGAGCCACACCATGCGTATTGCCTTCATTGGCCTAGGGAACATGGGGGCGCCCATGGCCACCAATCTCGTCAAGGCCGGCCATGACGTCTGCGTCTTCGACCTCTCGGATCAGGCCATGAAAACCCTCGAGGACGCCGGTGCCAGCCGCGCCGCTAGCGCCGAGGCGGCGACCCGGGAGGCGGAGGTCGTGGTCTCGATGCTGCCGGCAGGCGCCCATGTGAAGGGCCTCTACCTGGGCAACGACGACACCCCGGGGCTGCTGGCGACCCTCACCGGCGGCCCGCTGATCATCGATGCCTCGACCATCGCCCCGGATGATGCCCGCACCGTCGGCGCCGCCGCCGCCGAGCGGGGGCTGGCCTTCGTCGACGCGCCCGTGTCGGGCGGGGTGGGTGGCGCGGTTGCCGGCACCCTGTCCTTCATCGTCGGGGGCAGCGACGAAGGGTTCGAGCGCGCCAAGCCGATTCTCGAGGCCATGGGCAAGAACATCTTCCATGCCGGCGAGACCGGGGCGGGGCAGGTGGCCAAGATCTGCAACAACATGCTGCTCGGTATCCTCATGAGCGGCACCGCGGAGGCCCTGGCGCTGGGCGTCGAGAATGGCCTCGACCCGGCGGTACTCTCGGAGATCATGAAGCAGAGCAGCGGCGGCAACTGGGCACTCAATGGCTACAACCCTTGGCCGGGCGTAATGGAAAAGGCGCCGGCCTCGAACGACTATAAAGGCGGCTTCCTCACCGATCTGATGGCCAAGGATCTGGGGCTCGCCTGGGAGCTGGCGCTGGGCTCAAAGTCGACGGTGCCGATGGGCTCCCAGGCGCGCAACCTCTTCGCCCTGCATTCGGCCCAGGGTAACGGCGGGCTCGATTTCTCGAGCATCCAGCGCCTCTATCGCCGAGACGAGGAGTGAGCCGCCGAGACGAGGACTGAGAGGCGGCGGGGCCCGGCGCGTTAAACGGTGCCGTCCCGTCGCTCGCATTGGGGCCTCGGCCGGAGTGGGGCACAATGACGCCCCCTTCCGACCGAGGTTGCCATGACGTCGACACCTTCTTCCGAGTCGTCCGCCCGGCGCGGCTCAATGCTCGATGCCCCCATCGCCCGCACTCTGGTGCAAAAGACCCTGCCGGTCATCGGCGGGATGTTGGCGATGATGACCTTCAATCTGGTCGATGCCTGGTACATCGCGAGGCTCGGCACCGTGCCGCTGGCGGCGGTGTCCTTTACCTTCCCGGTGGTCTTCGCGGTGATCAGCCTGGCGATCGGGCTCGGCATCGGCACCTCGGCGGTGGTGGGGCGTTTGCTCGGCCGGGGCGATCACGACCTGGTGTCGCGACGAGCCACGGATGCGGTGCTGCTGTCGCTGCTGGTCGGCGCTCTGGTCACCCTTGCCGGCTTGCCGAGCATCGAGGCGCTGTTCTCGCTGCTCGGTGCCGACGCCACCCTGATGCCCTATCTCCAGGCGTACATGGGCGTGTGGTACTGGGGAGCCGCCCTGGTGATCGCGCCACGCATCATCACCAGCGTGCTGCGGGCTCACGGCAACACCCTGGCGGCGGGGCTGTCGATGGCCGTGGCGGCGCTTTTGAACCTGGTGCTCGACCCGCTGCTGATCTTCGGTGCCGGGCCGGTGCCGGCGATGGGCGTGGCCGGTGCGGCCCTGGCCACGGTGCTCAGCTGGGGACTCATGACCCTTGGATTGATCGTCCAGCCACGGCTGCGCGGCCTGATTGCCCTGCGGGGCCTCACCCTGGGGGCGCTGGCGGACTCCTGGCGGGTGCTTGGTCGCATCGCGCTGCCGGCGGCGGTGACCAGCCTGTTCACCCCGGTGGCCATGGCACTGGTGACGCGCATCGTCGCCGACCATGGCCACGCCGCGGTGGCGGCGTTCGGGGTCGGCTCGCGGCTGGACGCCATCGCCCAGATCGTGGTGCTGGCGCTGTCGATGACGCTGTCGCCGCTGGTCAGCCAGAACCTGGGCGCCGGTCAGCTCGATCGGGTGCGCCGGGCCATCGGCGGCTGCCTGGCCTTCGTGCTGGTCTGGCAGCTTTTGATTTGGGCGGGCCTGCAGGGCCTGGCCCCCTGGCTGACCGCCCGCTATGCCGAAGGCCCCGAGGTGGGCGAGGTGCTGCGCGCCTTCATCTGGCTGGTGCCGTTGGGGCTTGGCGCCCAGGGGGTGGTGATCCTCTCGGTGTCCTCGCTCAATGCCCTGCATCGGCCTCGGGATGCCATGGCGCTATCCGTGGTGCGTCTCTTCGTGCTGTTCGTGCCGCTGGCCTGGCTTGGCAGTCAGCTGGCCGGGCCGAGCGGCATCTTCGCCGGCATGCTGACTGCTAACCTGATCATGGCAGGCATTGCCTGGTGGCGGCTGCGGGCGGTGCTGGTGCGCCAGCGCCCGTCACCGCAACAGTCGCCGCGCTCCTAAGCGTCCCCGCCCTGTGTCTATTGGCCCTGTGTCTATTGGCATACGGGCGAGACCAAGGTCGGCTTGGCAGGGCAGGGCGCCTGATCTAGGTTGCATCGAAATGTCGACATTATCGAGGACCTCTGCATGAGCCAGATTACCCCCGTCACCTGGGACGATCCCTTCCGCCTCATCGACCAGCTCGATGAGGACGAGCGCATGGTGCAGCGCACCGCCCATGACTACTGTCAGGACAAGCTGCTGCCCCGGGTGCTCGAGGCCAACCGTCACGAGCACTTCGATCGCGAGATCCTGAACGAGATGGGTGAGCTCGGCCTGCTCGGTGCGACCCTCGAGGGCTACGGCGGGGCCGGGCTCAACTACGTCAGCTATGGCCTGATCGCCCGGGAAGTGGAGCGGGTGGATTCCGGCTATCGCAGCGCGATGAGCGTGCAGTCGAGCCTGGTCATGTACCCGATCCATGCCTTCGGCAGCGAGGCGCAGCGCCAGAAATATCTGCCCAAGCTCGCCAGCGGCGAGTGGGTCGGCTGCTTCGGCCTCACCGAGCCGGATCACGGCTCCGACCCCGGCGGCATGAGCACCCGGGCGGTACGCACCGACGGCGGCTGGCGCCTCAACGGCAGCAAGACCTGGATCACCAATTCGCCGATTGCCGATGTCTTCGTGGTGTGGGCCATGGACGAGGAGGGCATCCTGCGCGGCTTCATCCTCGAGAAGGGCATGCCCGGCCTCACCGCGCCCAAGATCGAGGGCAAGTTCAGCCTGCGCGCCTCGATCACCGGCCAGATCATGCTGAGCGACGTCGAGGTCGGCGACGAGCAGCGCCTGCCCAACGTCACCGGCCTTAAGGGGCCCTTCTCGTGTCTCAACCGGGCCCGCTACGGGATCGCCTGGGGCACCATGGGCGCCGCCGAGGCCTGCTGGCATGCGGCGCGCCAGTACACCCTGGACCGCAAGCAGTTCGGCCGCCCGCTGGCCGCCAACCAGCTGATCCAGAAGAAGCTCGCCGACATGCAGACCGAGATCGCTCTCGGCTTACAGGCGGCCCTGAGGGTCGGGCGGATGATCGATGACGGTCAGCTGGTGCCGGAGGCGATCTCGCTGATCAAGCGCAATAACGCCGGCAAGGCGCTGGATATCGCCCGCGTGGCCCGGGACATGCACGGCGGCAACGGCATCAGCGACGAGTATCACGTCATTCGCCACGTGATGAACCTCGAGGCGGTCAACACCTACGAGGGCACCCACGACATTCACGCCCTGATCCTCGGCCGCGCCCAGACCGGCCTGCAGGCCTTCGCCGCCGAGTGACCCCAGCCGGGAGGTGATGCGTATGGCGGGACCGCTCGAGGGGCGCGTGGTGCTGGACATGTCGCGGGTGCTGGCCGGCCCCTGGGCCGGGCAGCTTCTCGCCGACCTGGGGGCGAGGGTGATCAAGATAGAGCACCCGACGCGCGGCGACGACACCCGCGCCTGGGGGCCACCCTGGCTCGAGGACGCGGCCGGCGGCCCCCTCGATGCGGCCTATTATCTGTGCGCCAACCGCGGCAAGCAGTCGCTGGCCGTGGACATCGCACGGCCCGAGGGCCAGGCGCTGATCCGCGCTTTGGCAGCCCGGGCCGATATCCTGATCGAGAACTTCAAGGTCGGCGGGCTTGCCCGCTACGGCCTCGATCACGCGAGCCTCAAGGCCGAGAATCCGGGGCTGATCGGCTGTTCGATCACCGGCTTCGGCCAGGATGGCCCCTACGCCGGTCGCCCAGGCTACGACTTCATGATCCAGGCCATGGGCGGCCTGATGAGCCTCACCGGTGAGCCCGACGGCATGCCGATGAAGACCGGGGTGGCGATCACCGACGTGATGACCGGGCTCTATGCGGCGGTGGGTATCCTGGCGGCGCTGGACGAACGTGCCCGCACCGGGCGGGGCCGCTCCATCGACGTGGCTCTGCTCGACGTCCAGCTCGCTACTCTGGCCAATCAGGCCCTGAATACCCTGGTCGGCGGCCAGGCACCCGAGCGTCACGGCAACGCCCATCCCAACATCGTGCCCTATCAGGCCTTCGCCTGTACCGATGGCCACCTGGTGCTGACGGTGGGCAACGATAGCCAGTTCGCGCGACTAGCCTCGCTACTGGGGCACCCGGAATGGGCGACGGACCCGGCCTTCGCCACCAATGCCGCCCGGGTCGCCCATCGCGAGCCTTTGGTTGAGAAGATCGCGGCCTGCCTCGCCGCCCATTCCCGTGATGACTGGCTGGCCGCCTTCGACACTCATGGCATTCCGGCGGGGCCGATCCACAGCGTCGCCGAGGCCTTGGAGAATGTGCAGGTGCGCCATCGCGACCTGGTCAGAACCCTAGAGCGCGATGGCCAGCCGGTGCCCCAGGTAGCGAATCCGCTGCGCTTCGACGGGACCACCTGCACCAGCGAGGTGGCGCCGCCGGCGCTGGGGGCGGACAGCGATGCGGTGCTTGCCGAGATGGGCCTGTCCGCTGACGACATCGCCCGGCTGCGCGCGCTCGGCGTGGTGCGCTGATTTCCCGATCCGGGGAATCAAGACCTCGACGCAAAGCACCTGGACCTCAGCGCGGGCTGAAGCGGCGGTGCAGCCCGGCCTCGGCGATCATGCGTGTCGAGATCTCCTCGATCGAGAAGCGGGTGGTGTCGATGTAGGGGATGTGCATCTGGCGGTAGAGCCCCTCGGCCTGGGCGACTTCCTGCATGCACTGATCCATCGAGCAGTAGCGGCTATTGGGCCGGCGCTCGCTACGGATTGCCGCCAGGCGGGGCGGGGCGATGGTCAGGCCGAACAGCTTGTGGCGATAGGGCGCCAGGGCGCGGGGCAGCTTGAGGCTGCCGTCCTCGTCGTAGTCGTCCTCGGTCAGCGGGTAGTTGGCGGCACGGATGCCGAACTGCAGCGCCAGGTACAGCGAGGTGGGCGTCTTGCCGCAACGCGAGACACCGATCAGGATGACATCGGCCTTGTCGTACTGGTTGAGCCGCGCGCCGTCGTCGTTGTCCAGGGCGAAGTGCACCGAGTCGATGCGGTTCATGTAGACATCGTCGCGGCCGATCGAGTGGGTGCGCCCCACGGTGTAGGTGGAGTGGGTGGAGAGCTCTTCCTCCAGCGGCTTCAAGAAGGTCGAGAAGATGTCGACCTTGAAGCCCGAGGCCTGGGAGACGATGCGCCGCACGTCTTCGTCGACGATGGTGTCGATGATGATCGGCTGTTCGCCGTCCCTGGCCGCGGTGGCGTTGATGCTATCCACCAGCGCCTGTGCCTTGTCGGTGTCATCGATGTAGGGCTTGGTGATCATGCGGATCTCGACGCTCTCGAACTGAGCCAGCAGGCTGCGGCCCAGAGTCTCGGCGGTGATGCCGGTGCCGTCGGAGATGAAAAAGGCGGTGCGGGACATGAGGAACCCTTGGCAATGGTCGCGGCGCCGGGAATGGCGGTGAGGGCTCGATTGTCTCGGCTGATGGCCGGCACGGCAAGCGCTAGGGCGGCCCGGCTCGCCTCGGCAGGGTGGTCCGCGCGGGCCTCACTACAAGAATGCCGCTTTTGGCCGCAGTGTTGTAAAAATCCTCCAATGACTTCGCGGTTAGACCAATGGCGAATGCCTCGGGCACTTGGTAATGTTCCTGGCATCTAGCCCGGGTGGTCGTCGATCGCGACGCGGCGCCCGTTGGCAGCGAACGTCACCAGTCGACAAGGGGGTCGCGTGAAAGAGTCCGTGAACGAGTACATCGAGTGGTTCGACCAGCTCGGCATGAATGACGTCGAGCGCGTGGGCGGCAAGAACGCCTCCCTCGGCGAGATGATCTCCAACCTGGCCAACGCAGGGGTCAGCGTGCCCGGCGGCTTCGCCACCACCGCTCATGCCTATCGCGAATTCCTCGCTCACGACGGCCTCAATGAGCGCATCAACGACGCCCTCACGCGTCTCGACGTGGATGATGTCGAGGCCCTGGCCAAGACCGGCGCCGAGATTCGCCAGTGGGTGATCGACACTCCGCTGCCGCCGGCCTTCGAGGCCGCCCTGGCCGAGGCCTACGAGGTCATGGTGGCCCGTCATCCCAGCCTCAAGGTGGCGGTGAGAAGCTCCGCCACCGCCGAGGACCTGCCGGATGCCTCCTTCGCCGGCCAGCAGGAGACCTTCCTCAACATCGAGGGCTTCGCCAACATCAAGCGTGCCGTGCACGAGGTCTTCGCCTCGCTGTTCAACGACCGGGCGATCTCCTACCGGGTACACCGCGGCTACGCCCACGAGAATGTGGCGCTGTCCGCCGGCATCCAGAAGATGGTGCGCTCCGAAACCGGCGCCTCCGGCGTGATGTTCACCCTGGACACCGAATCCGGCTTCCGCGATGCGGTCTTCGTCACCGCCTCCTGGGGCCTCGGCGAGACGGTGGTGCAGGGCGCGGTCAACCCCGACGAATTCTACGTTCACAAGCCGACCCTGGAGGCCGGTCGACCCGCGGTGCTGCGCAGAAGCCTGGGCTCCAAGCTGATCAAGATGATCTATACCGAGGACGCCAGCGCCGGCAAGTCGGTGGAGACCGTGGACGTACCGCTCAGGGATCGCGGCCGCTTCTGCATCAATGACGAGCAGGTCACCGAGCTTGCACGTCAGGCGATGATCATCGAGGGCCACTACCAGCGCCCGATGGACATCGAGTGGGCCCTGGATGGCGACGACGGCCGGGTCTACATCGTCCAGGCCCGCCCCGAGACGGTGGTCTCCCAGACCGAGGGCGGCAAGCTCGAGCGCTTCCATCTGCGCGAGAAGGGCCGCAACCTGATCGCCGGTCGTGCCATCGGCCAGCGCATCGGCAGCGGCGAGGTCAAGGTGATCATGACCCCGGACGAGATGGGCAAGATCAACGAGGGCGACGTCCTGGTCACCGACATGACCGACCCGGACTGGGAGCCGATCATGAAGCGTGCCTCGGCGGTGGTCACCAACCGCGGCGGACGCACCTGCCATGCGGCGATCATCGCTCGCGAGCTGGGCATCCCGGCGGTGGTCGGTTCCGGCGATGCCACCAGCGTGCTGCGCGACGGCCAGGAGGTCACGGTGTCCTGCGCCGAGGGCGACACCGGTCACGTCTACGAGGGGCTCCTGGACTTCGAGTGCAAGACCACCAGCGTCGACAGCATGCCCGAGCTGCCGTTCAAGATCATGATGAACGTCGGCAACCCGGATCGTGCCTTCAACTTCGCCGCCCTGCCCAACGCCGGCGTCGGCTTGGCGCGCCTCGAGTTCATCATCAATCGCATGATCGGCGTGCACCCCAAGGCGCTGCTGGACTTCGATACCCTGCCGGCGGAGCTGCAGCAGACCATCGAGCTGCGCACCGCGGGCTACGACGACCCGGTCAGCTTCTACGTCGATAAGCTGGTCGAGGGCATCTCGACCCTGGCCGCCGCCTTCTACCCGCAGCGGGTCATCGTGCGCCTGTCGGACTTCAAGTCCAACGAGTACGAGAACCTGATCGGCGGCAAGCACTACGAGCCAGGCGAAGAGAACCCGATGCTCGGCTTCCGCGGCGCGGCGCGCTACCTGTCGGAATCCTTCCGTCCCTGTTTCGATCTGGAGTGCCAGGCGCTCAAGCGGGTGCGCGACGTGATGGGCTTCGACAACGTCGAGATCATGGTGCCCTTCGTGCGTACGCCTGACGAGGCCCGTGGGGTAGTCGAGCTGCTGGCCGAGAACGGCCTCAAGCGCGGCGAGAATGGCCTCAAGGTGATCATGATGTGCGAGCTGCCGGCCAATGCGCTGCTCGCCGATGAGTTCCTCGAGTACTTCGACGGCTTCTCGATCGGTTCCAACGATCTCACCCAGCTGACCCTGGGGCTGGATCGCGACTCCGGCGTGATCGCTCATCTGTTCGACGAGCGCAACCCGGCGGTGCTCAAGCTGTTGTCGATGGCCATCCAGGCCTGCAAGGCCCAGGGCAAGTACGTGGGCATCTGCGGCCAGGGGCCCTCGGATCATCCGGATCTCGCCAAGTGGCTGATGGAGCAGGGCATAGACTCGGTGTCCCTGAACCCGGACGCGGTTCTCGAGACCTGGTTCATGCTGGCCGGGGAAACCATCGGTTAACGCCTGAATCGCCCCTGCCTGCTCGACCCCGCCCCTCGTGGCGGGGTTTTTTGTGGGCACGAGCCGGCCGTGTCGTGGTTGTTTGTGAATGTTCGGCACCAGGTCGCGAAGCGTTCTCGCTGGCAATGTTGTACAGGACTTGATCAGGTTTCTTCTGTTAGCTTGTACATCCTGCGATAATGCTGTTCACCGCTGGTTCACGTCGCATGGCGATGGCGACAGTGTGTCCGCAACCATTTCCTGAAGGAGAATCCCCTTGGCCAGTTTTACCCTGAACGGCAAGCCGGTCAGCGTCGAGGTGTCCCCGCAGACTCCACTGCTGTGGGTGCTGCGGGATCACCTTGGCATGACCGGCACCAAGTTTGGCTGTGGCATCGCCCAGTGTGGCGCCTGCACCGTCCATCTTAATGGCTCCGCCGCCCGCACCTGCGTGCTGCCGGTCTCCGCCGCCGAAGGTGCCGACGTGGTCACCATCGAGGGGCTGTCGGAGAATGACGATCACCCGCTGCAGCAGGCCTGGCGCGAGCATCAGGTGCCACAGTGCGGCTACTGCCAGTCGGGCCAGATCATGCAGGCGGCGGATTTCCTGAGCCGCAACCCTGACCCCAGCGATGAGGAGGTCACTCAGGCCATGGCCGGCAACCTGTGCCGCTGCATGGCCTATGTGCGCATTCATCGGGCGGTCAAGCGCGCCGCCGAGATCGGCCAGGCTAGCCAGGCGTCCACCGCCGGCGTCGGCCACTTCGACCCGACCCGCGAGGAGGTGACCCATGGCCAGGTTTGAGGATCAGCTGGCGGCCGTCGAGGCCAACGGCAGCGACGCTCAGGGCATCACGCGTCGCGGCTTTTTGATCGGCACCATGGCCGGCTCGGCGATGCTAGCCTTCGGCCTGTCCGGTGTTGCCAGTGCCGCAAGCGGCGGCTCCGCCAGCGAGTCGCTGGCTGCCGGGCGTTATGAGCCGACGATCTGGTATGCCATCGCCCCGGACGGCACCGTGACCGTGCATATCACCAAGGCCGAGATGGGCCAGCATGTCGCCACCAGCCTGGCACGCCTGGTCGCCGAGGAGCTCGAGGCGGACTGGTCCTCCATCGAGGTGGTCTACGTCGATAGTGATCCGAAGTGGGGTTACATGGTCACCGGCGGCAGCTGGTCGGTGCACCACAGCTACCTGCCGCTGTCCCGGGCCGGTGCGGCCGGCCGTATCGCCCTGATCGAGGCCGGCGCCAAGCTGCTGGGCGTCGATCCGGCCGACTGTCATGCCCGTCAGGGCCAGGTCATCAGCGGTGACCGGGCGATCGGCTATGGCGAGATCGTGTCTCAAGCAGGGCTCGAGCGCACCTTCACCGAGGAAGAGCTTAAGCAGATCACCCTGAAGCCGGTCGGTGAGCGCCGGGTGCTGGGCACCAAGGGCGGCGCCCTGGACGTGCCGGCCAAGGTCAACGGCGAGGCGATCTACGGCATCGATGTCACCGTCGACAAGATGCTCTATGCCCGCCCGGTCCTGCCGCCGACCCGTTTCGGCTCCCGGCCGACCTCGGTGGACGACAGCGCCGCCCGGCAGATCGAGGGCTATCGCCAGACCATTGCCCTCGATGACCCCTCCGGCGTCTGCCAGGGCTGGCTCGCCGTGATCGCCGATGATTACTCCGCGGCGATGCGCGCGACCGATGCCCTCAAGGTCGAGTGGCAGCGCGGCGATAGCTTCGAGATCACCGAGGCCGACATCCAGGCGCAGGGCCAGGCCCTGGTCGAGGCGCCGAGCCGCGACAATGGCTCGCTGTTCGTCGATATCGGTGATGCCCCCTCGGCTCTCGAGGGCGCCAGCCAGGTGGTCGAGTCCACCTACACCACCTCGAGCGTGCTGCACTTCCAGCTCGAGCCGGTCAACGCCACCGTGGTCGAGGAAGACGGCCACTGGCACATCCACTGCGGCAACCAGCAGCAGTCGCTGGCGGTGCCGATGCTGGCCAAGGCCCTCGAGGTCGATGCCAGCAAGATCACCCTGCATCAGTACTACCTGGGCGGCGGCTTCGGGCGGCGCCTCTACGGCGACTACACCATTCCGGCGGCCCTGGCGGCCAAGGCTCTGGGGCGCCCGGTGAAGATGTTGTTCACTCGCCCCGACGATACGCGGCTTGACTGCGTGCGCTCGCCCTCGGTGCAGCGAATGCGCTCGGGGCTCGACGGCAACGGCAAGGTGGTGGCCTCCGAGCATGCCGCCGCCGCCGGCTGGCCCTCAGCCGCCATGGCGCCGGCCTTCCTCGCCGAGCCGGTCGAGAACGGCGGCAAGGTCGATTCCTTCGCCATCAGCGGGGCCGATCACTGGTACGACGTGGGCGCCCAGCGCGTCTGGGCCCAGCAGAACCACAAGGCGCATGAGGTCTTCGTGCCGGGTTACCTGCGCTCGGTGGGACCGGGCTGGACCACCTGGGCCGTGGAGCAGCATATCGACGAGCTGGCGCTGGCCGCCGGCGAGGATCCGGCACGTTTCCGGCTCGACCTGCTCAAGGCCGAGGGCCGCAATTCGGGCCAGGCGCCGCACAGCGTTGGCGGTGCCGAGCGCCTCAAGGCCGTGCTCGAGCGGGCCATGGCCAAGGCCGACTGGGACAGCCGCGATAGCCTGCCCGAGGACGTGGGCATGGGCGTGGCCCTGACCTTCGGTCAGGAGCGCAACATGCCGACCTGGGTCGCCTGTATCGCCCGGGTCAAGGTCGATCGCGGCGATGGGTCGGTCAAGGTGGAGCGGCTGACCACGGTGGCCGATGCGGGCACCCTGGCGCATCCCGACGGCGCCATGGCGCAGCTCGAGGGTTCTCTGTTGTGGGGGCTCTCGATGGCCCTGCACGAGGGCACCGAGTACCAGAAGGGCAAGCCCAAGGCGCTTAACCTGGGGGCCTACACGCCGCTGCGCATGCACCAGGTGCCGGAGCTGGATCTCGAGTTCGTCGACAGCGATGCCATGCCGGTGGGGCTGGGGGAGCCGGGCACCACGGTAGTGGCGCCCGCCGTCGCCAATGCCATCCAGCATGCGGTCGGCGTTCGCCTGCGCGACATGCCGATGCGCGCCGAGGCGCTCAAGGCCGCCCTCTAGGTAAGCCATTGATCCTGTCCCAGAAGCCCCGTCCCGGCATGTCCGGGCGGGGCCTTCCTGAGTGAGACCTATCATGCAACACCTTGATCTGACGGTGATCCGCCAGGCGCTTTCGTGGGCGCGGGAGGGGGAGACGCTGTGGCTGTGCACGGTGCTCTCGACCTTCGGTTCTTCGCCAAGGGAGCCCGGCGCCTGGCTGGTGGCGCGGCGCGACGGTCGCCATGCGGGCTCGCTGTCCGGCGGCTGTGTCGAGGAGGATTTTCTCGAGCGTCTCGTCGACGGCGCCTTCGAGGCGCCGGTGCAGCGGGTGCGCTATGGCGATGGTGCGGGCGAAGGTAAGAGTGAGGAAGAGAAGGGGCTGGATGGGCCAAGCGTTAGCCTGCCCTGTGGCGGCATCCTGGAAGTGCTGGTCGAGCGCCTGCCACCCGGCGAGGCGACCCTCGCGCATCTCTCGGGTCTCGAGGCGGCGCTGACCGGCCAGCGACCGCGCCTTCGGCATGTCGACCTGGCCAGTGGCCAGACTCATCTCGAAGATGATTCCGGCCTCGGTGAGCGGGTGATCTGGCCGGAGGCGGAAGAAGACGAGTCCCCGGGCGCCGTCCGGCTGCGGGTTGGCCCGGCGGCGCGGCTGGTGCTGGCGGGGATGTCACCGGTGGCTGAGGCCTGCGCCGAGTTCGCGCAGCGGCTGGGCTTCGAGGTGATCCTCTGTGACCCTCGCCCCGAGGTGCTCGATGGCGTCACATTGCCTGGCGTCGAGCGGGTCGAGACGCTGCCTTCGGCCTTCATCGCCGGCGGTGGCTGCCACGGGGCCACCGCGGTGGTGGCCCTGACCCATGATCCGCGCATCGACGATCTGGCGATGATCGAGGCGGTCAGGACCGAGGCCTTCTATATGGGCGTGATGGGCTCACGGAAGACCTCCGCGGCTCGCGCCGAGCGGCTCCGGCGCAGCGGTGGCCTCACCGAGGCCGAGCTTGCGCGCATCCAGATGCCGATCGGGCTTCAGCTCGGCAGCAAGACGCCGGCGGAGATCGCCCTGGCGGTGATGGCCGATATCGTGCGGGTGCGACGGGGTCGCGAGCGGACCACCCTGTAAGCAGGACGGGGCATAAAAGAAAAGCGCCCGGCCACCGATGTGGCCGGGCGCTTTTCGTTCTTCGCTTTTCTTTTTCTCTAGGTCACGCGGCAAGGGGGCCGTCAGTCGACCGTATCGACGCCCTTGTCCATGCCCTCATCGGCATGCTGGCCGAGCCAGCTGGAGACCAGGTCGGGGTGCGAGTTGACCCAGGCCCGGGCATTGACCTCATACTCGCCGTTGGCCTGATTGGCGGCCATCAGGTCCTGCATGTCCTCGAGGGTCCACTGGAAGCGATCGAGAATGGCGGTGATCGCCGGCTTCTCCTCGGCGAGCCCCTGGCGGGTCACGGTGTGGATCTGCTCGTCGCGGGAATAGATGCCCTGCGGATCGTCGAGGTAGCGCAATGCGCGATCAGAGAAGACCGGGTGCGGCGCCCAGGCCGTGACGACGATCGGCTCTTTCCGGGACATGGCGGTCTTGAGCGTCTGGCTCATGGCCGCATCGCTGCCCGCGACCAGCTGCCAGTCCGCGATGCCGTAGGCCTCCATGGCCTGCTCGGTCAGCGCCATGATGCCGGCGCCCGGGTCGATGCCGTGGATGCGCTGGCCGAAGGTCTCGCCGGCATCGGCCAGATCCGCGATCGAGGTGGCCTCGGCATAGCTCGGCACGGCGAGGCCGACGCGGGCATCGGTGAGGTTGGGGCCGAGATCCTCGATCCTATCGGCGGTGCCTTCGTAGTAGCCGGCCTGGGTGATCGGTAACCAGGCGCCGGTGAAGGCATCCAGTTCGCCGACCGATAGCCCCTGCCAGATGGCGGCCAGGCTCACGGAGCGCACATCCACCTCATGGCCCGCGTCCTCGAGGACGGCCTTCAACACATAGGTGCTGGCCTGGCCGGTGGCCCATTCGCCGATGCCGAGACGCAGGGTGTCGGCCTGAGCCAGGGGGCTAACGGCGCCGAGCAACAGGCCGGCGGAAGCGAGCAGGGAACGTAAGTACATCGAAAATCTCCAGCAACAGAGGGTAGGGGGTGCCTCAAGAGGCGGTCATGATAACTGTTCGTTGGCGATGACGATGCCGTTGTTGTCGGCGTAGAGCCATTGCCCCGGGGTGATGGTCACGCCGGCGAAGGTCACGGCGATGTCCCGTTGGCCTTCACCACGCTTCTCGCTCTTGCGGGGGTGGGTGGCCAGCGCCTGAACGCCGAGATCCGTCTCGGCCAGCACATCGACATCGCGCACGCAGCCGTACATCACCACGCCCGCCCAGCCGTTGCTGGCCGCCTGTTCGGCCAGCATGTCGCCGAGCATCGCGCAGCGCAGCGAGCCGCCGGCATCCACCACCAGCACGGCGCCGTCGCCGCGCTCGGCCACGGCCTCCTTGACCCGGGAGTTGTCCTCGAAGCACTTGACGGTGCGAACCGGGCCGGCGAAGGCCTCGCGACCACCGACGTTGACGAAGATGGGGTCGAGCACCTCGACCTCGGGATGGGCGTCACAGATGTCGGGCGTCACGATGGAAGTCATGGGATTCTCCTTGAGCTGAAACTCCGATGGTGCCACAACCTCGGCCTTGAGGAATCCGAGACAGCGTACAAAAAACGCCGGGCCATGGCCCGGCGTTTTTCGTCCGCCCTTCGCTGGGCGGGTGTGCTGGCCGCCGGTTGCTTGATTAGAAGCGCAGGCCTGCCGAGGCGGTGAAGGTGTCGATCTTGTAGTCGCTGTCCAGGTCGTAGCGCTCGTATTCGGCACGTACCAGGAACGGATCGAAGTTGAACTGAGCGCCAACACCGTAGACCGGGTCGGTGCCGTCGTTATCCTCCAGATCCAGGTTGGCGTTGCCCAGGTTGCCATCCACGTCGGTTTCCCACTTGGCCACGCCGGCCTTGGCGAAAGCCGTGAACCAGGAAGTGACCGGCAACTGGCCGACCAGGTTGAGGCCGTAGGCGCTCGACTCGAGGTCGGTGTTGGCGACGTTGTTACCCTTCAGGCGGGTGTGGCCGAGGTCGGCGTAGAAGAGTTCGGTGGCGAAGTAGCGGTTGTGCTCATAGCCGATGAACCCCTTGAAGACGTTGTCGTCATCGTCGACCTCGAAGTCTTCGGAGCCGGACTCGATGAAGTCGTCGACGTCGTCCCGGTCATTCTCCAGCGAGCTGAACCCGGTGCCCAGGCCCAGGTAGAGGCCGTCGGCATTCGGGGCGGCGAGCACGGCCGGGGCCGAGGCGAAAAGACCGGTGGCTATGGAGGCGGTAAGCAGAGTACGAAGTGTCATGGGTATCTCCTTGATGTCGGTACCAGATGGACCGATGCGGCGGGGTGTCCCGCGCGATGGGCGTCCTGCCGGGCAAACACGGGTCGAGACGGGTAAAGCGGAATGACCTTAGCAAGGTAATAAAAACACTGTTCGATAACAAGGTCAGGGCAGTAACGACGCGTGAGTTATTGTTGCGATCGAGACATAAAAAAAGCGCCCTACACGCTATTGGTAAGCATGGCGGGGCGCTTGGGTCATCGACTCCGGCCTGTCATGGCCGCTGTCGGCGCTATGCCGTCAGCGACCTGACGTACCGGCGATGGTGCGAGCATCGTCGATTTCGGGGTGTCCCGGTCTCAGGCTTCGGCGACCGGAATCACGTTCGAGGCGGCCTTCTGGAACTCCTCGATTTCATGGAAGTTCATGTAACGATAGATCTCACCGGCCATCGCGTCGAACTCGCCCATGTAGCTCTGGTATTCCTCGACCGTGGGCAGACGACCCTCGACCGCGGCCACCGCGGCCAGTTCGGCGGAGGCCAGGAAGACATCGGCGCCGTCGCCCAGGCGGTTGGGGAAGTTACGGGTCGAGGTGGACACCACGGTGGACTTCGGTGCCACCCGTGCCTGGTTACCCATGCACAGCGAGCAGCCCGGCATTTCCATGCGGGCGCCGGCACGGCCGTAGATGCCGTAGTAGCCTTCCTCGGTCAGCTGGTGCTGGTCCATCTTGGTCGGCGGTGCCAGCCACAGCTTGGTCTTCAGGCTGCCTGCGGGCTGCTTCTCGAGCAGCTTGCCGGCGGCGCGGAAGTGGCCGATGTTGGTCATGCACGAGCCGATGAAGACCTCGTCGATTTGGCGGCCGGCCACCTCGGACAGCAGGCGGGCATCGTCCGGATCGTTCGGGGCACACAGCACCGGTTCCTTGATCGCATCGAGATCGATCTCGATGACTTCGGCATACTCGGCGTCCTTGTCGGCGCGCATCAGGCTCGGATCGGCCAGCCACTCTTCCATGGCCAGGATACGGCGCTCGATGGTGCGACGGTCGCCGTAGCCGGCGTCGATCATCCACTTGAGCAGGGTGATGTTGGACTTCAGGTACTCGGCGACCGAGTCCTCGCCCAGGGTGATGGTGCAACCGGCGGCGCTGCGCTCGGCGCTGGCGTCGGACAGCTCGAAGGCCTGCTCGACGGTCAGATCCTCGAGGCCTTCGATCTCCAGCACGCGACCGGAGAAGGCGTTCTTCTTGCCGGACTTGTCGACGGTCAGCAGGCCCTGCTGGATCGCGTAGTAGGGGATGGCGTGCACCAGGTCACGCAGGGTGACGCCCGGCTGGCGCTTGCCCTTGAAGCGCACCAGCACGGATTCCGGCATGTCCAGCGGCATCACGCCGGTGGCGGCGGCGAAGGCCACCAGGCCCGAGCCCGCCGGGAAGGAGATGCCCATCGGGAAGCGGGTGTGGGAGTCGCCGCCGGTGCCGACGGTGTCGGGCAGCAGCATGCGGTTCAGCCAGGAGTGGATGATGCCGTCGCCCGGACGCAGCGAGACGCCGCCGCGGTTCATGATGAAGTCGGGCAGGGTGTGGTGGGTCTCCACGTCGACCGGCTTCGGATAGGCGCTGGTGTGGCAGAACGATTGCATCACCAGGTCGGACTGGAAGCCGAGGCAGGCCAGGTCCTTGAGCTCGTCACGAGTCATCGGACCGGTGGTGTCCTGGGAGCCCACGGTGGTCATCTTCGGCTCGCAGTACATGCCCGGACGCACGCCGTCGAGGCCGCAGGCCTTGCCGACCATCTTCTGGGCCAGGGTGAAGCCCTTGCCGGTGTCGGCCGGCTGCTCGGGCAGGCGGAAGACGTCGGACGGCTCGAGGCCGAGGGATTCACGGGCCTTGCCGGTCAGGCCACGGCCGATGATCAGCGGGATACGGCCGCCGGCGCGCACTTCGTCGAGAATCAGCTGGGTCTTGAGCTCGAAGGTGCTGACCACTTCGTCGGTATCGTGCTTGCAGACCTTGCCTTCGTACGGGTAGACGTCGATGACGTCGCCCATCTCGAGCTTCTCGACGTCCATCTCGACGGGCAGGGCGCCGGAATCTTCCATGGTGTTGAAGAAGATCGGTGCGATCTTGCCGCCGAAGCAGAAACCGCCGGCGCGCTTGTTCGGCACGTTGGGGATGTCGTCGCCGAAGAACCACAGCACAGAGTTGGTGGCGGACTTCCGCGAGGAGCCGGTGCCGACCACGTCGCCGACATAGGCGACCGGGAAGCCCTTGGCCTTCACTTCCTCGATCTGCTTGAGCGGACCGATATTGCCGGGCTCTTCCGGGTTGATGCCGTCGCGCGGGTTCTTGAGCATGGCGTTGGCATGCACCGGAATGTCCGGGCGTGACCAGGCATCCGGCGCCGGGGACAGATCATCGGTGTTGGTCTCGCCGGGCACCTTGAAGACGGTCAGGGTGATCTTCTCTTCCAGCGCCGGCTTGGCCAGGAACCACTCGGCGTCGGCCCAGGACTGGATAACGTCCTTGGCCACGGCGTTGCCGGCCTTGGCGCGCTCTTCCACGTCATGGAAGGCATCAAACATCAGCAGGGTGTGCTTGAGCTGTTCGCCGACTTCCTTGGCCAGGCTGTCGTCGTCGAGCAGTTCGACCAGAGACACGATGTTATAGCCGCCCTGCATGGTGCCGAGCAGCTTGACCGCGTGGGTCTTGTCGATCAGCGGGGACTCGGCTTCGCCCTTGGTGATGGCGGTCAGGAAACCGGCCTTCACGTAAGCGGCTTCGTCGACGCCCGGCGGGATGCGATCGGTCAGCAGCTCGAGCAGGAATTCTTCCTCGCCGGCCGGCGGGTTCTTCAGCAGTTCGATCAGCGCGGCGGTCTGCTCGGCATTCAGCGGCTTGGGCGGCACGCCTTGGCTGGCGCGTTCTTCGACATGTTGGCGATAGGCTTCAAGCACGGAGGGACCCTCATCAAGTTGATCTGCCAGAGCACCTCGGCCCGACGACATCGACTGCATGAGGTCGTCGATCATGGCGCTCCGGGACGTTCATTATGCGTCTTTCGGGAGGCGATGAAGTGTACGTGAATTTGTCGACAATGTTAAGCAAGCCCCCGTCGTGAGGCCTCGTCCCTTGGTCGAGTCCCTTGACCGAGAAGGCGCGCGTGGCGCTGCCTCGGCGTCAGGTCGAAGGCGGCCGGAACCGATCGGGGAGGCGCGATGTGTGGGGGGAGGGGGATCAAGGGATAAGGTATGTGAGGGCGAGGTACAAGGTATGTGAAGGTAAGGCATGAGGAGCAAGTCTTGGGGGCGTGGCGCGGTGGAGCAGACACGGGCTGGGGAAGTGTGTCGTGTGCTTTGCGAGCCGGGTAAGATAGGGGCAGCCAAGAGGGAGAGCCATGACACGCCGAATCATTTCGCCCTGCGTCGGGCTGTGTTCCACCACCGTGGGGGACGATGTCTGCCGGGGCTGCCAGCGCCATGCCGACGAGATCCGCGACTGGCCGGCCTACGAGTCGGAAGAGCGGGATCGCCGCCTTGCCGATCTGGATGCCCTGCGGGAGGAGGTCGCCGCCGAGTTGCTGCGGGTGGTCGATGCCGGCATGCTCAAGGCCCAGCTGGAGCGTCATGGCATTCGCCATCGCACCGATCAGCCCGCGCTTTCTCAAGCGGTGGAGCTGCTGCGCGTCGGGCGTGATCGCATCCGGGACCTGTCGCGCTATGGCCTGGAAACGGTGGCCGAAGGCCGAGACCTCACGCCCGCCGAGCTGCATGCCCGGCTGGTGCCGCGCCTGATGGCGGCGGCCGAGGCTCGGCGTGAGGCCTCAGGCTGAAGCGGCACCCCACGCACCTTCCTGTCAGCGCCCCTGTTATCACCCTTACCCACCACATGACTATTCGAGACACGATGCTAGAGACCGTCGATGACCTGTTACCCGCCGAGCTGCGGGACTTTCTGGCCTGCGAGACCCCGGATGCCTGGATCGAAGCGGCGCTTGCCCACCCTGACCTGCTGTTGATCGATCATGCGCAATGCGAGAAGAAGGCCGCCTCGACCGCGATGAGCCTGATGTATCGCTACGTCGACCGCCCCCTGCTGCTGACCAAGATGTCGCAGCTGGCACGGGAAGAGCTGCTGCACTTCGAGCAGGTGATTCGCGTGATGGAGAAGCGGGGCATCGACTATCGCCATCTCAGTGCGTCCCGCTACGCCGAGGGGCTGAGGCGCCATGTGCGTCGCGACGACCCGGGCCGCCTGATCGATATCCTTATCATCGGGGCCTATATTGAGGCGCGTAGCTGTGAGCGGTTCGCCCGCTTGATCCCTCATCTCGATGCCGAACTTGCCAAGTTCTACCGCAGTCTGGTTAAGTCGGAAGGGCGCCATTACGAAGATTATCTGATGCTGGCCCGTCGTTATGCCGCCGAGGCAAATGACACGAGCGTGGAGACGCGCATTGCCTTCTTTGCCGATCGTGAACGCCAGTTGATCTGTGAACCGGATGAGGACTTCCGCTTCCATAGTGGTGTGCCTGCCGCCGCCTGAGGGAGCTCCTGGGTCAGGGGTGTCGCCTGGCGATGCCCCGGCCCGGGAAGAGAACGAGGCGGCAGGTAGAGGCAATCGAGGGCCAGCCAGAGGCGTGACTCGGCCAAGGATGCCGGGGACGAAACGCTCACGCGTTACACACAATAAATGGCTCGGCAAGCTCGCTGGAAAAGCGTGATTGGGTTGTCCGAGTCAGGAAGACAATAACGCAGGAACCAACACGATGCGTGATCCCTCAGTCAACGAGCAGTTAGCGCTTTTCGGGCACTTCTCCCTGACCCTGGGCGAAGACTGTCTGACCCAGTTCAGCTACGACAAGGTCAAGGCCCTACTGGTCTACCTTCTGCTCCATGACCAGCCAGTCAACAGAGCGACCCTGGCTGAGCTCTTGTGGCCGGATCAGGGCCTGTCCTCGGGCCGCACCAACCTTCGTCATGCCCTGCATTGTCTTCGTCAGTCCCTCGGGGACGAGGCCGACCAGGTGCTGGCGGTCTCCCGTCAGACCATCGCCTTCCAGCTGCCGGAACGCTGGGCCTTCGATCTGCATCAGCTGCACGAGCTGCTCGACGGGGTGGCGGATATCCCGACCCTGGAGACCGTTCTCGACGCCTATCGGGGTGATCTGGTCGAGGAGTTGCAGCTCTCTGCCTGTGCCGAGTTCCAGCGTTGGTTGCTCCAGGTGCGCAACGAATGGCGCCAGCGGGTGATTGCCTTCGCCGAGGCGGTGCTCGAGGAGCACGATGACGTGCCGGAGGCGCTGCTGCGTACCCTGGTGAGTCGTTTCTCCGGCTACGGCCCCTTTCACGAGTGCCTGGTGCGTCAGCTGGCCGAACAGGGACAGTCGGCGGCCGCCCATGAAGAGTACAACGCCTACCTGCAGCTGCTGGCGCTGTCCGGTCAGCAGCCCGACCTCAGCTTCCTTCAGCTGGCCAGGTACTGGTCCGACGGCCAGGCCGACATGGCCCCCATCTCCCCGCAGGGCGCCTTTTCCCGCGCCCTGGCCCCCGACAGCACGCCTCTTCAGGAAGACGAGATCGAGCAGCGCCAGCTGTCGGTGATGGCCATCCGTCTGACTCTCGAGGGTGACTGGCAGGAGCGCGCCGAGACCTGTGCCTGCCTGCGCCTGCAGATCGAGCTGCTGCGATGGCTGGAGGAGCAGTGCCATCACCTCGGCGGCTTCTGGCTGACCGGTGCCACCGGCGGGTTGGGACTGGCCTGCTTCGGCACCCATGGGCCCGCCCACCAGCTCGCCGAGCTGGTCGCCCTCTATGAGCACTGCCGCGCCGCCTTGCCTGAGGAAAGCCAACGCCGCTGGTCCGGGGAGGGCGAGATGCCTCGCTTTACCCTGTCGGCCGGCCTCAACAGCGGCCGGGTGGTGTATGTGCCTGAGCGTCAGCTGGTGGACCCGCTCGGTCAGGTGACGCAACGCTCCCTCGAGCTGATGAGCGCCGCGGATGGCAGCGAGCTGGTGATCTCCCACGAATCCAGCCAGCACATGCCGCCGGCGCTGGACCTGCAGCCGCGCCTGACTTCGCGGCTGGTGGCCTGCGACGGCAAGGTGCACCTGCGGGCGCTGGTGCTCGGCGTGAACGAAGGTGGCCGCGATGCCTTGCCGCCGAGCCTGGTGGGCCGCGAAGCCGATCTGCGCAAGTTGCGTGACGCCCTGGCCCGGGCCGGCATCGGCCTGCGCCAGAGCGTGCTGGTACGAGGCGCCTCGGGAATGGGCAAGTCTGCCCTGATGGTGGCCTTTCGCCAGCTCGAGCAGAGTCGCGAGGCGGCCATATGCTGGCAACCCGCCACGCGCATGGCGGCCCAGACGCCCTACAGCGTGGCGAGAACCCTGCTGCGCTGGCACCTGGGAGAAGAGCCCAACGAGGCACAGCTCAACGAGGTGCTGGATGACTACCCGGCGCTGGCCGGCGACGAGCATCAGCGTCGGCTGCTGGCCGAGGCGCTGGGCGTCTGTCACAGCGACGAGACGGTCCTGATCCAGAGCGGCGAGGCGGTCGAGCTGGTGGCCCGGCTAATGCAGCAGCTGATCGAGACCCTGACCCTCGATCGCCCCCTGGTGCTGATGCTGGATGACCTGCAGTGGCTCGACGAGCCGTCCTACAAGGTGCTGGCGGCCCTGCAGACCCGCCTGCCGATCAACTGTCCGCTGTTGCTGGTGGCCAGCCATCATGGCCGCGAATCGCTGCCCACCAAGCTGCACTGGGACCAGCAGATCACCCTGGGCCGCTTGGACAACCAACAGTCCTCGCACCTGCTCTCTCAGCTGGCGCGTCGCTATCGTCTGCACTTAAGCCCCCGACTGCGCAGCCAGCTGATCGAGCGCTGTGATGGGGTCCCGCTGTATCTGCAGGAGATCTGCCGCCGCCTGGACATGGAGCGCCGGGAGGGGCGCAGCGTGCAGGTCGACGAGTTGCCCCAGGGCCTGCTGGGCCTGCTGGCGAGCCGTATCGACCAGCTGGATGCCGATCGCGAGGTGGCGCAGATCGCCGCCGTCCTGGGGCGGCAGTTCCGGGTCGATTTCCTGGCGGAATGCAGCGGCTGGGAAGCCGCACGCCTCAAGCAGGCACTGGAGCAGATGCTGCGCATGGAGGTGATCGAGCCCTGCACCACAACCCCCGAGTGCGAGTATCAGTTCAGTCATCAGCTTCTGCAGGAGGCCGCCTATCTGTCCTGCCCGCGGGACGTCCGGGTGCGCATTCATCGTCAGGTGGTCAGCCTGATCGAGGAGCGCTTCCCGGTGTGGATCTCCCGTCATCCGGGGGATTTCGCGACCCACCTGCGGCGCAGCGGCCATTATGCGCGCGGCGCCCGCTACTTCGAGCTCGCCGCCCGCGAGGCCCTGAAGGTCAGCGCCAATCGCACGGCCCTGAAGATGGCCGACGAGGGATTGGCCAGCCTGCGCCAGGCCGAGGACAGCACCGAGCGCGAGATCAGCCTGCTGACGGTACGCGGCCAGGCGGCCTTCGCCATGGAGGGCCATGCCTCGCCGACGGCTCACGAGAGCTTCGTGCGGGCGCGGGATCTGCTGGCGTCTCAGCAGGCCGCGTCGCAGGAATCGTCCGATGACGAGGCCGATATCGAGCAGCGCTTCCTGGTCAAGTGGGGGCTCTGGGTCGGCTGCAGCCAGCGCCATGCCCATGCCGACGCCTTCTCGCTGGCCTCGCAGCTGGCCGACCTGGCCTCGCGGCTCGAGGACCCGCGCTACCTACGCCTGGCCGACTATGCCCGCGCCAGTTGCGAATACTGGGCGGGTAGCATTCGCCAGGCCTATGCTCACCTGGAAGAGGTCGATCCGCTCCATCAGCCGATGATGATCGAGTGGCTGCCGTTCTCGGACCATCCCCAGGTCGCGGCGGCCTGTTATCAGGGCTGGGCGCTATGCCTGCGGGGCGACTATCGCCGCGCCGAGGTTCAGGCGGAGGCCGCGATTCGCCTCGCGGAAAGCTTCAATCACCCGGGATCGCTGGCCATGGCCCTGATGTATGCCGCCGCCGTCTACCGCCAGCTAGGGCATGTGCACCTGGTCAGTCGTCGCGCCCAGCGAGCCTTCGAGCTCACCGGCACTCCGGACCTGCACCTGTGGCAGATGTCCTCCCAGAGCCTTCTGGGCTGGCAGCGGGCCCTGGCGGGGGATCGTCAGGGGCTCAAGGTGATCGAGACCTGCATGGAGGAGTTCGATGCCATCTCCGGCCGCCATCGTTACCAGACGCCGGTGCTGTGGTGGGTCGATGCCCTGGTGGCCTCTGGCGAGGACGAGCGAGCCGAGAACTATCTCGATCAGTGCCTGCTGGTGGCCCAGGAGCGCAGCTCGCTGTACATGCCGGAGCTGGCCATTCAGCTGGCCCGGGTGCGTCATCGCTTGGGGCATCCGGTCGAGGAGGTGCGTCGGCTGGCCGAGCAGGCGCTGGAGCAGGCCCGGGAGCACGGCAACCTGCATCATCAGCTGAATGCGCTGGAGCTGTGGCTGACCCTGGTGGACCCGCAGGACACCAAGGCCAGGGACGTGTTTCGTGAGCTGCTGGGCACCGTGAGTATCAGCGATGCGCCGGTGCTGGTGCGCTGGCGGACCCTGCTCGACCACCGACTGGCCTCGCCGGCTCGCGCCTAGCGCGGCTTCTCGTCGGGCGCCTCCAACGACAAGGGCTCATCCGCCTGGCGGATGAGCCCTTTTTTCGGCCAGGCCCGATTGTCGGGAAGGTCGAGCGGTGTGATGGCTCACGCGGACTGGCCGGCCAACGGGCCGGGGCAACCACATCGGCCCGCGACATGGCGCCGTCGCGTCAGGTCATGGCTTCCCAGGCGGCGATCCGCGCCAGCGCCTGCTCGCGGTGATCGCCACACAGTTCGGGGTCGAAGTCGAAGCGGGCGCAGACGGCGGGCCGACTGGGGTCGCCGAACAGCCGGCACAGGTTGTCTTCATCGAGCTGCACGCAGCGGACCCCGGCGGGCTTGCCCTCGGGCATGCCGGGTATCGGCGAGCTGATCGAGGGGGCGATGCAGCAGGCGCCGCAGCCCGGACGGCAGCCGCCATCGGCGTCGGAGGGCGCCATGGCCGGGCTGCTGACGATCAGCCGACTCATGGCGTTCGCTCCGCGATGGCTCCCTTGCCGATGCCTTCGAAGGCCTGGACTCTCGTGGTCTGGCCGGTCTCCCGGGCGATCTCGCCGGCAAGCCAGGTGGCGATCTGCTCGATGGTGGTGGCCGTCGGAAGGATCACGCAGCGCTCCTTAGGCAGGCGCAGGAAGAACGCGCCCTGGGGGGCGTGATAGCGCGTCGTCAGTTCGCCCAGGGCGGCGGCCTCGCGATCGTCCTGGAGGTCGCTCTCGTCGATCAGGTAGCGATCCGCCAGCCGCTCGGCCCATGCGGCCTCCAGGGCCGGGGCGCGAACGCCTGCCTGCCAGACATGCAGCGGCGAGCGGTGCCCGTGGGCGATGCGCTGGCAGTTGCCGTCGTGGCGACGCAGGCCATGGCTGTAGGTGTAGGCGGCGCCGGCGATCGGCTCATCCGAGAAAGCGAGGCGAATCGCGCTGACCCGTGGCGGCGGGGCCTGCATCATCTCCTCGGCGAAGCGTGCGGCCAGCCCTTCCGGCGTGATCTCGGCCGTGGGTACCAGGGTGAAGGCCTGACGCGGGCCCCGCACCTCCATGGCATAGGGCGTGGTGGTGCGGATGGCGAGGCCTTCCGCACAGTCGCCGATCGTCACCCCCGGTGCCTCGGTGGGCACGATCAGGGTGTGGTCGGCGCCGTCATCCAGTCGCGACTTGATCCACGGCTTGACGTGGCCGAAGTCGAACAGCATGCCATCCTCGCCGAGCTCGCCATCGAGCTCGACATCCACCTGCCAGCTGATGCCGATCAGGCCGCGGCGGGGGCACCAGGCCGAGGCATCGAGATGCGTCAGGCCATTGACGAAGAGTGTCATCAGTCGATCCCCGCAATCTTGTGGGTCTGCAGCGACAGCTGCCATTGGGGCGCTCCCAGGCAGTAGTCGACGACCGCGGCCATTGTGTTGCCGTCGCCGCCCAGCGGGGCGAGGTCCATGGGCTGCAGGTAGAAATGACGAAAGTTAAGTCCGGCGAAGCGCTCGGGCGGTGCGTCCTGTTGCGGATAGACCAGCTTGAGCTCGTCGCCTGAGGTGATCGCAAGTGTGGTATCGCCCTTGGGGCTGACGCACAGCCAGTCGATGCCGGCCGGCGGCATGAGGGTGCCGTTGGTCTCCACGGCGATCTCGAAGCCACGGGCATGCAGCGCCTCGATCAGCGGGGTATCCAATTGCAGCAGCGGCTCGCCGCCGGTGAAGACCACGTAGCGCCGGCCGCCGGGCACGGCGGGCCACAACGCCGCCAGATGATCGGCGAGTGCCTCGGCGCCCTGAAAGCGGCCGCCGTTCTGGCCGTCGGTGCCGATGAAGTCGGTGTCACAGAAGCGGCAGGCGCTGGTGGCGCGATCCTGCTCGCGCCCCGACCATAGGTTGCAGCCGGTGAAACGGCAGAAGACGCTCGCACGCCCGGCTCGGGCTCCTTCGCCCTGCAGGGTATAGAAAGCTTCCTTGACGCTATACATCGCGGCGACCTTCGCTTGTGTCAGCGGCGGCGTCTGAATCAGTCCCGGGCCGCTGTGACGGAGCAGCTTCTGCGTTATTGTCGGGCCGCTGAGCTGCGGCGGCTTCGGGCCGCTGTAAATAGCCAAGCGGGTCCGTCACGCCATGGTGGGCGAAGGCCGCTAGTCGCTCGCGGCAGCTGCCGCAGTCGCCGCAGGCCAGATCCTCGCCCAGATAGCAGGTCCAGGTATGGGCGTAGTCCAGTCCCATGGCGAGGCCGTCGGCGAGAATCTCGTCCTTGCGCTTGTGCAGATAAGGCGCCTCGATGGTCACCGGGGAAAAGTTGGCGATGGCCGCCACGGCATTCATCTTGTCGACGAATTCGGGTCGGCAGTCCGGGTAGAGCACATGATCACCGCCGTGGGCGCCGTAGAAGACGCGATCGGCGCCGATGTTCACCGCCTGGGCAATGGCCAGTGACAGCAGGATCATATTGCGGTTCGGCACCACGGTGGCGGTCAGGTTGTCCGCGTCGTAGTCGCCGCCGGGCAGCGTCTGGGAGGCATCGGTCAGGGCGGAGCCGTCGATCAGGCCGTGGATGGCGCGGATATCGACGATCTGGTGCGGGATGTCGAGCTCCTCACAGACCTGCCTGGCGGTCTCGAGCTCGCGGGCATGACGCTGGCCGTAGTTGAACGACAGGGCGTGGAGTTCGTAGCCCTCGCGGAGTGCGCGATGCAGCACCGTGAAGGAATCCATGCCGCCGGAATAGATCACCACGGCACGGGGAGTCGAAGAGGTCATGGGGATGTCCTTTCGGAGAATTTGTTTGGGCCGCGGCCTGACGGCGCGGACGCCCGGGATCCGGTCCGGACGAGCCGGGCATTGTAGAGACTGGCGCGGGCGCTGGCCAGTGCGGGCGGCGGCAGGCTGGCCTTGGCGGGGCTGGCTGGTTACCCTCGGGGGATCAGCGCATCAGCACCGGGAGTCGACATGGCCACCATCGAACATAGCGCGACACTGCCGGCGACACCGGAGCGCGTCTTCGAGCTGCTGCAGCGGGTCGAGGACTTCGCCGAGTATTCTGACCTGATTGAGTCCATCGAATCGCTGGGCGACGCCCGCTACCGCTGGCATGTGAGGGCGGTGGGTGTCGACTGGGCCTTCGATGTGGCGATCACCGAATCCCGGGCGCCCGAGAGACTGGCCTGGGAATCCATCGACGGGGTGAAGAACCAGGGCTGCTATCGGCTCACGCCGGTGCCCGAGGGCACCCATGTGGCGCTAACACTTGAGTACGTGATCAAGAATCGCCTGGTGGAGAGAGCCGTCAACAAGGCGGCCCGTCCGCTGGTGAACAAGGTCAGCCGGCAGATTCTCGAGCGGGTCGAGGCGCGGCTGTGATCGTCATGGGCCGGCCAAGCTCGACGGTCAGGCTCGAGGGCCGGAAAACTCAGGTCTTGCGCAGTGACGCGTTGAGATGATCCACCACTTCCGCCCAGTCGGCATCGTCTTCCAGGGCGCCGCGAATCAGTTCGGCCTGGGACGGGCTCCAGAAGGGGGCCTCGGCCAGGCCCATCTCCTCGGGCAGCGGAGCATGTCGCTCGATAAAGGCCTGGATAGAAGCGTTATCGGCCGGGAGGCCAAGCTGTTCGAAGAGTTCACTGAAGGGGTGTACGCCATGTTCCATGGTGATGCTCCTTGTGATGAGGACCGGTCGGTGCCGCATGGATCCATTTCCGACATGCCGGGCCGTACGGCCCGGTAGCTTGCCCTGTCGTTTCTGGTCTTTCGTTTCTGGTCTTTCGTTTCTGGTCTTTCGTTTCTGGTCTTTCGTTTCTAGTCTGTCGCTCTGTCGTCGCTATGGGCCGGCGTGTCGTGCCCTGCGATCCTGTCGGCGGCATCTGCTTGCCGTCTGCCGTTCAGCTTGACACGCCGTGGCCGGCGCTTGCCATCACCATAGCGGAAGAACCGCCATCGCTCAGCGTTCCCCGACTAGGCTTGTGAGGAAGTGCCGGCGTCGGTCCTCGTCACTCAGCGGCTGGGCCAAGAGGTGAATCAGCTTGGTCATGACCGCCTCCGGCGTCATGTCATCGCCGGCCAGCACCTCGGCCTGTGCGAGCCCCTGGCCGGCCGCATAGGCGCCGATATCGATGCGACCCTCAGGGCATTGGCTGATGGCCGT
Source organism: Halomonas sp. YLGW01 (assembly GCF_014840935.1). Classification (NCBI taxonomy): domain Bacteria; kingdom Pseudomonadati; phylum Pseudomonadota; class Gammaproteobacteria; order Oceanospirillales; family Halomonadaceae; genus Halomonas; species Halomonas sp. YLGW01. The sequence continues at coordinate 1,421,483 of NZ_CP062005.1, forward strand.
CACCAGCTTGCCTTCGCCGCGGGCCTGGGCCAGGACCTCGACCAGTGCCGGGTCATCGGCGATGTTGCCCCCGCCCCAGACCTCCAGCAGGGCACCCTTCACGCGATCGTCGAGCAGCAAGGCGCCGAGCTGGGCAGCGGTGATGCCCGGCCAGAGGGCGGTGCGCACCACCGGCGAGGGACCGAGCGCTCGATAGTCCGGCAGCTCGAAGCGCCGAGTGCCGCGCTGATGCTCGGCGAGGCCCCGGCCGGGGTAGAGCACCGGCGCATCGTCGACCCGTTCGCCGAGCGGCGGGTGGTTGGGGCTGATGAAGGCGTCCTCGGCCTGGGTGTTCCACTTGCGAGCGCGCACGCCACGCAACAGGCGTCCCGCGAAGTAGAGGGCGACTTCCTGAAGGTCGGGCAGGGCGGCGAAGCGCAGGGCGCCTTCTACGTTGTCGAGCGCATCGCTGCCTTCGGCCTCCAGCGGATGCATGGCGCCGGTCACCACAACGGGCTTGTCGATGCCCTGCAGCTGAAAGGCCAGGCTGCTGGCGGTCCAGCTCAGGGTGTCGGTGCCGTGCAGGATGACGATGCCGGAATAGGCCTGCTGGTGTTGGTCGACGAGGCTCGCCAGGTCCTGCCAGTCGGCAGGGGTTGCACCGCTCGAGTCGATGGGCGAGGGCGTGGCGATGAAGTCGAAGTCCGGCAGGCTGGCGCGGCGTGCCGGCGGAAGGCGGTTCAGGGCCTCGCGCAGGCGGGGCTCGAAATCGCCGCCGGGTGCGAGGCCCTGAGGGGTCTCGACCATGCCGAGGGTGCCGCCCGTGTAGATGATCAGCAGGGGAGGGCGCGGCGCGTGCATGGAGGACTCCTGTCAGCATGGGGAATGAGGCGGTCATGATACCCGATGCCGCGCCAGCTGTGGCCAAGTCGAGGGCGTGATCGAGTGGCTCAAGTGAGTGACGGAAGTTCGAGGCTGACTTGGACAGACGTAACAGGGATCAGGGCGAGCCCAGTTGCTGCTCGAGGAAATCGAGGCCGGCCTCGATGGCCGGGCCGGCCGACAGGAAGGCGGTGTAATGCCCCCGAAGCGCGAGCCGTTCCAGTCGAGTGGCGACGCCGCGGTCTCGCAGGGCGGCCTGGAAGTCCTCGGCGTGCTCCACCGGCACCAGGCCATCCGCGCTGCCGTGAAAGAAGAAGAAGGGCGGGGCCATCTTTCCGAGCTGGCGCAGCGGCGACGCCAGGCGATAGCGCTCCGGACGCTCGGCCTGGGTGCCGCCGATGAAGTCCTTGAGCAGGCGGCCGTCGTCGAACTTCAATAGATCGGTGGGCGTACCGCCGGCCAGCACGCCGGCGAGGCGCGCCTCCGGCCCTCCGTGGGGGCGATCAAGCGGGTTGTCCGGATCGATCACGGCCAGCAGGCTGAGGAGGTGGGCGCCGGAGGAATAGCCGACCCCGATGATGCGGTCGGTATCGATGCGATAGCGCTCTGCCTGGTCATGGAGCCAGTGCATCGCCTGCTGCAGGTCGTGCAGCTGGGCGGGGAAGCGGTAGGTGGGTGCGAAGCGATGGTCGATATTGATGGCCACGAAGCCGCGCTGGGCGAGGCGCGCGGCGATGGCGTCCATGTCCTCGCGGCTGCGCCGTTGCCAGCCACCGCCATGCACCACCAGGGCGGCGGGCCTGAGGCTTGGGTCATCCGGGGTGAAGGGGAGGTGGATATCCGCCTGCAGGACCTCCGGCCAGTCCTCGGGGCTGTAGGTCACGTCGTTGAGGCGTCGCGTGTCGGCGCCGGTGGTGGTGTCGTCGAGGCCCAGCGGATAGGCAGCGCAGCCGGCCACCAACAGAGGCAGCAGCAGGGCGGCCAGTGGCCGGACCATCCAGCGTAGTGGTGAAAGTAGCGGCGAGCGTGGCAGGAAAGAAGCGGCGCGCATGGGTGGGGCTCCGTGGGCCTGAATCCGCCCTACTGTATAGCTCTTGCATCGTTTTTGTACAGCCTGGCGTGCCTGTCCGGACATGAAAAAGGCGCCGAGTCGGCGCCTTCCGTGAAGAGGTCTGTCGACCGAGGGCGAGCCGTCAGGCGTCTGCCGTGGTGTGCTCCGGCGTGCCCAGGCGGGCCACCATGGCCTCGACCATCTGCGCCGAATGCCGGGCGGCCTGGTCGATGAAGGCCTTGAAGGACAGGTTGGACTCCTGGCCCGCGATATCCGACAGGGCGCGAATGACCACGAAGGGGCAGCCATAGAGATGGCAGGTCTGGGCGATGGCCGCGGCTTCCATCTCGGCGGCGAGCATGGTCGGGAAGCGATCGCGGGTGCGCGATACCGCCTCCGGGCAGGCCATGAAGATGTCGCCGGTGGCGATCAGGCCCTCGACGACCCGCAGTTCGCCCAGGGATTCGATGCACTGCCTGGCGACCTCGACCAGCCGGTCGTCGGGCAGGTAGGCGGCCGGCATCTGGGGCACCTGGCCGTGTTCGTAGCCGAAGACCACGGCATCCACATCGTGATGGCGGACCTCCGAGGAGATCACCACGTCACCCACGGCGAGATCGTCGCCGAAGCCGCCGGCCGAGCCGGTGTTGATGACCAGCTCGGGCTGGTACATGTCGAGCAGCAGGGTGGTGCCGACCGCGGCATTCACCTTGCCGATGCCGGACTGGAGGATGACGACCTCGGTGCCCTGCAGTCGGCCGGTGTGAAAGGTGCAGCCCACATGCTCGCGGGTACGGCGATCCTCCAGGCGAGAGGCCAGCAGGGCCACCTCTTCGGCCATGGCGCCGATGATGCCAATCCTGTTCATTGCGTCTGTCGCCTTGGTCATCGGTTCAGGCAAAGATCTGCTGCCATTCGTCACGCTTGGCCAGGAAACCGCGGGCGATGTCCTTGGCGCCTTCGAGGCTGTGGCTGGCCGCCCAGCCGCACTGCAGTTCGTTGCAGGCCGGCACTTCCTCGGCTTCGAGCACGTCCTCGAGGGTCTTCTCGATCAGTGTCAGGATACCGTCGTAGTCGTCGTGGTTGATCATCGCCCAGTAGAAACCGGTCTGGCAGCCCATGGGGCTGATGTCGACGACCTTGTCGGTGTGGTTGCGGGACATCTCGGCCATCAGGTGCTCGAGAGAGTGCAGTCCCGGCATGTCCATGTGGTCCTGATTCGGCTGACAGATGCGCATGTCGTACTTGGTGATCTCGTCGCCGTGCTGGCCGATGGTGACGCCGGCCAGGCGGACGTAGGGCGCCTTGACCTTGGTGTGGTCGAGATTGAAGCTTTCGACGTTCATCTTCTGGTCGCTCATGGCACCTGACCTCGTGAAAGATGGAATGTAAAAGGCGCCCGGATCACTCGGCGCCTGGAAAAAGAATGGCGGGGATTCTACCCCAATGCGCCGACTGGCGCATGGTGGCTTGCGGCCGTTGGCCTATTCGGCCGGCATCGGCGCGTGAAGTTCCGCGGCGTAGAGGGTGTTCTCCAGAAGCGAGGCGACCGTCATCGGACCCACGCCGCCCGGGACCGGGGTGATATGACTGGCGCGCTCGGCGGCCGGGGTGAACTCCACGTCCCCGATCAGCTTGCCGTCGTCGTTGCGGTTGATGCCCACGTCGATGACGATGGCGCCTTCCTTGACCCACTCTCCCTTGACCAGCCCCGGCTTGCCGACGGCCACGACCAGCAGGTCGGCGCGACGCACCTGGGCCTCCAGATCCTTGGTGAAGCGATGACAGACGGTGGTGGTGCAACCGGCCAGCATCAGTTCCAGGGCCATGGGGCGGCCGACGATATTGGAGGCGCCGACGATGGTGGCATCCAGGCCGCGCACATCGAGGCCGGATTCCTGCAGCAGGGTCATCACCCCCTTGGGGGTGCAAGGGCGCAGTAGCGGCAGGCGCTGTGCCAGGCGGCCGAGGTTGTAGGGGTGAAAGCCGTCGACATCCTTGTCCGGATGGATGCGCTCGAGGATCGGGCGCGGATCGAGATGGTCGGGCAGCGGCAGCTGTACCAGGATGCCGTCCACCCTATCGTCGGCGTTCAGCTCGTCGACCAGGGCCTCCAGTTCGGCCTGGCGGGTCTCCGCGGGCAGTTGATGGCGGAAGGACACGATGCCTGCTTCCTCGCAGGCGCGATGCTTGTTGCGCACATAGACCTCGGAGGCCGGATCCTCGCCGACCAGCACCACGGCCAGGCCGGGCGCGCGAGCACCGGCATCCTGGCGGGCCGTCACCTGGCGGGCAACCTGTTGGCGAACATGAGCGGCAATGGCCTTGCCATCGATCAGTTGGGCGGTCATCGGCATTTCCCTGGAAGCTAGGGCGGCGGCTCGGAAAGGCGAGCCTGCCGCGGGCGACAAAAGTTGAAGTGCGGCAATTTTCGCATGAGCGGGCCGGGAGTCAAAGCGCCGTTATGCGCAGAGGAGGTGCTAAGGGCTTGACCAGTGGGCAAAGATGCGTAGAATACGCTGCGCATTGAGGCGGGCGACGTTCTCGCTTCAAGGCCGTGCCGAATGCCGGCGGGATGTAGCGCAGTCTGGTAGCGCGCCTGCTTTGGGAGCAGGATGTCGGGGGTTCGAATCCCTCCATCCCGACCACGCAACCTTTTGATTTTTCAGAAGAAAAGTTAATAAAAGGGTTGCAGGCAAGAGCCTAGAGGCCGTAGAATGCGCCCATAGCTCAACCGGATAGAGCAACGGCCTTCTAAGCCGTAGGTTGCAGGTTCGAGTCCTGCTGGGCGCGCCACTGGTATGTGTAGGTGGTCGGCAGCATGGCGAGTTCCGTATAAGTAAGACGATATGGTGGATGTAGCTCAGTGGTAGAGCCCCGGATTGTGGCTCCGGTGGTCGTGGGTTCGATCCCCATCATCCACCCCATGTCGTGTTCTTGTAGCTTGTTTAGGTAGTGGTGGATGTAGCTCAGTGGTAGAGCCCCGGATTGTGGCTCCGGTGGTCGTGGGTTCGATCCCCATCATCCACCCCATTACCTTTCCCTTCTATTTATCTCCAAATGCATCTTGATTCTACGATTCGCGACCCATGGTCTCGAGTCCCTTTGTCGTGTCCGTTCCTTGTGTCTGTGGTCTGGCCTTCCCGGCGTTGTCTTCTCGACGCTGTATGCCAGCTATCTAAGGTTTTTGCTTCAGGCCCCTTGTAACCAGGTGCGACGCCCCCATAGTCATGGCAATCGCGCTTGCCAGCGTGCATCGGGGTTCTTAGAATTGATCCCCTTTGACCATTCAACGCTTTTTCGAACGCCCCAGTGGTAGAGGACTATTCATGCAAGTTTCCGTCGAAACGACCTCCCAGATCGAACGTCGCGTCAAGGTTCAGGTACCGGCGGCCGAGATCGATCAGGCCGTCGAGGCTCGCCTCAAGGACACCGCCAAGAATGCTCGCCTGAACGGCTTCCGCCCGGGCAAGGTGCCCATGGCCGTGGTCCGTCAGCGTTACGGGAAGGATGCGCGTAATGAAGTGGTGGGCGAGGTGATGCGTGAACGTTACGTTCAGGCCATCACGCAGGAAAACCTCAACCCGGCGGGCTACCCGCAGATCGAGCCGACCGTGAACGAAAGCGGTCAGGATCTCGAGTTTGTGGCTACCCTGGAAATCTATCCGGAAGTCGAGCTGGCGAGCATCGAAGGCACCGAAGTCGAGCGTCCGGTGGTCGAAGTGACCGACGCCGACGTCGAGCAGATGATCGAGACCCTGCGCAAGCAGAACGCTAGCTGGGCCGAAGTCGAGCGTGCCGCCGAAGACGGCGATCAGGTCACCCTCGACTTCCAGGGCTTCCTGGGCGACGAGCCGTTCGAAGGCGGCAGCGCCGAGAACCATGATCTGGTGATCGGTTCCGGCAGCTTCATCCCGGGCTTCGAAGAGCAGTTGGTTGGCGTCAAGGCCGGTGATGAGACCGAGATCAAGGTGACCTTCCCGGAAGACTACCAGGCCGAGAACCTGGCCGGTCAGGATGCGACCTTCAAGGTCAAGGTCCACAAGATCAGCGCCCAGGAGCTGCCGGCGATCGATGAGGCCTTCATCCAGCAGTTTGGTGTTGAAGGTGGTGATGTCGATACCTTCCATGCCGAGATCAAGAAGAACATGACCCGTGAAGCCGGTCAGGCCGTCGACAACCGCGTCAAGCAGCAGGTGCTGGACGCGCTGAAGAAGGCTAACGACATTCCGGCGCCGCAGGCCCTGGTTCAGCAGGAAACCGACGCCCTCAAGCGTCAGGCTGCGCAGCAGTTCGGTCTGGGTGAGGACTTCGACGTCTCCCAGCTGCCCAACGAGCTGTTCGCCGAGCAGGCCAAGAGCCGCGTCCAGGTCGGTCTGCTGCTGGCCGAGGTGATCAAGGTCCATGAGGCCGACGCCTCCGATGACGAGATCAAGGCCAAGGTCGAAGAGCTGTCTCAGCAGTATCAGGATCCGCAGCAGGTGATCGATTACTACATGAGCAACGACCAGCTCAAGAATCAGCTGAAGTCGTCGATCCTCGAGGAGAAGGCCGTCGCGGTGCTGCTCGAGCAGGCCACCGTGAAGGACGTCGAGATGTCCTACGAGGAGGCGCTGCAGGCGGCCCAGCAGCAGGCCGAAGCCGATGAGGAAGCGACCAGCGAAGAAGAGGATGACGCCAAGGCGTGATCGTCGACAGCAGGCGTTGGCAGCCCGGCTTCGGCTGAGCTGCCGATCATGCTTTACTGTCTCCATGCCCCCGCGCCTGCGGGGGCATCATCCAGTCATCGGATTAAGGACGTCACACTATGGGCAACGAGTTCGATATTCAAAACGCTGGCGGCCTGGTGCCGATGGTGGTCGAGCAGAGCGCACGCGGTGAGCGCTCCTACGACATCTACTCGCGCCTGCTCAAGGAGCGTGTGATCTTCCTGGTGGGACCGGTGGAAGACTACATGGCCAACCTGGTGGTGGCACAGCTGCTGTTCCTGGAGTCCGAGAACCCGGACAAGGACATCCATCTGTACATCAACTCGCCGGGCGGGTCGGTCACTGCTGGCATGTCGATCTACGACACCATGCAGTTCATCAAGCCGGATGTCTCCACCGTCTGCATCGGTCAGGCGGCGAGCATGGGTGCGCTGCTGCTGGCCGGTGGTGCCGCGGGCAAGCGCTATTGCCTGCCGAACTCGCGCATGATGATCCACCAGCCCCTCGGTGGCTATCAGGGCCAGGCCTCGGATATCGAGATCCATACCAAGGAGATTCTCAGTATCCGCCAGCGCCTGAACCAGATCCTGGCCGACCACACTGGTCAGGATTTCGAGACCATCGCCAAGGACACCGATCGTGATAACTTCATGAACGGTGCGCAGGCCGCGGAATACGGTCTCATCGATGCCATGCTGGAGAAACGCCCGGCATCCTGATAGCGTGGAAATCATCCCCAGCCACGATATGCAACTCCGGCGGCCGACAGGTCGCCGTCCGTAGAGAGGTACGCAAATGGCCGACGGCAAAGGTAAGGACGAGAGCGGCAAGCTGCTGTACTGCTCGTTTTGTGGCAAGAACCAGAACGAAGTTCGCAAGCTGATCGCCGGCCCGTCCGTCTATATCTGCGATGAGTGCGTCGACCTGTGCAACGACATCATCCGCGAGGAGGTGCTCGAGGCCGATGCCGAAAGCGATGAGGATCGTCTGCCGGCACCGCGGGAGATTCGTCACACCCTCGATGATTATGTGATCGGTCAGGACCGCGCCAAGATGGTGCTGTCGGTGGCGGTCTACAATCATTACAAGCGTCTGCGTGCCGAGGTCAAAAGCGACGAGGTGGAGCTTGGCAAGTCCAACATCCTCCTGATCGGCCCGACCGGTAGCGGTAAGACGCTGTTGGCCGAGACGCTGGCGCGCCTGCTCAATGTTCCCTTCACCATCGCCGATGCCACCACCCTCACCGAGGCGGGCTATGTCGGCGAGGATGTCGAGAACATCATCCAGAAGCTGCTGCAGAAGTGCGACTATGATGTCGACAAGGCCCAGAAGGGCATCGTCTACATCGACGAGATCGACAAGATCTCGCGCAAGTCGGACAACCCCTCGATCACCCGCGATGTCTCGGGCGAGGGCGTGCAGCAGGCGCTGCTCAAGCTGATCGAGGGCACCACCGCCTCGGTGCCGCCGCAGGGCGGTCGCAAGCACCCGCAGCAGGAGTTCCTGCAGGTCGATACCGGCAACATCCTGTTCATCGTCGGCGGTGCCTTCGCCGGTCTGGACAAGGTGATCCGGGAGCGCGCCGAGAAGGGTGGCATCGGCTTCAATGCCGAGGTCAAGAGCAAGGACGAGAGCAAGGGCGTCGGTGACGTGCTGCTCGACGTCGAGCCGGATGATCTGGTCAAGTTCGGCCTGATCCCCGAGTTCGTCGGCCGCCTGCCGGTGATCGCGACCCTCACCGAGCTCACCGAGGATGCGCTGATCCAGATCCTCACCGAGCCCAAGAACTCGCTGGTCAAGCAGTATGCCAAGCTGTTCGAGATGGAAGGGGTGGAGCTCGACTTCCGTGAGGAGGCGCTGCGCGCCGTCGCCGACAAGGCCATGGCTCGCAAGACCGGAGCGCGCGGCCTGCGCTCGATCCTCGAGGCGGTGCTGCTCGATACCATGTACGAGATTCCGTCGCTTGAGGGTGTCACCAAGGTGGTGATTGACGACTCCGTGATTCGCGGGGAAAGCGAGCCGCTGCTGATCTACTCCCAGCAGGAAGACAGCAAGGTGGCGGGCAAGGACGGCTAAGGCCGCTCCCCTCCGGAGCAGGGGCCGCAGATGCGGCCCCTTTTTTTCGTGCTCCAGGCCCCGGCAGGCCGTGGCGATCCTTGCAAAGCGCCTCCGCTGCCCCCATCACCTGTTTAATCATTCGAGCATTGAGGAACGTCTGCGATGCAGCAGAACGCCGAACAGACCCAGAGTCTGCCCCTATTGCCGCTTCGCGATGTGGTGGTTTACCCGCAGATGGTGATTCCGCTGTTCGTGGGGCGAGAAAAGTCCATTCAGGCGCTCGAGGCAGCCATGGCCGCCGACAAGCGCATCTTGCTGGTCGCCCAGCGTGAGGCCGGCCAGGACGAGCCCGATACCAGCGATCTGTTCTCGGTCGGCACCGTGGCCGAGATCATGCAGCTGCTGAAGCTGCCCGATGGCACCGTCAAGGTGTTGATCGAGGGCGCCGCCCGGGCCGATGTCGGCGACATTGCCGTGGTCGACGAGGGCTACAGCCGCGCCGAGGTGATCCTGCGCGAGAGTGAGCCGCTCACCGAGCGGGAGCAGGAGTCGCTGGTGCGCGTGCTGCTCAACCAGTTCGAGCAGTACGTCAAGCTGTCCAAGAAGGTCCCCAATGAGGTGCTCAACTCCCTGTCCGGGATCGAGGACCCCAGTCGCCTGGTGGATACCATCTGCGCCCACCTGTCGCTGAAGATCGGCGACAAGCAGCAGCTGCTCGAGATGGATCGGGTGCGCGATCGTATCGAACACCTGATGGCGCTGATCGAATCCGAGATCGATCTGCTGCAGGTCGAGAAGCGCATCCGGTCGCGGGTCAAGGACCAGATGGAGAAGTCGCAGCGCGAGTACTATCTCAACGAGCAGATGAAGGCCATCCAGAAAGAGATGGGCGAGCTCGACAATGTGCCCAATGAGGCCGAGAAGTACGAGCAGGCGATCGAAGAATCCGGCATGCCCGAGGAGGCCCGGGAGAAGGCCACTCAGGAGCTCAGCAAGCTGAAGATGATGGCGCCGACCTCTGCCGAGGCGACGGTCGTGCGTTCTTACCTCGACTGGCTGATCGCGGTGCCCTGGAAGAAGCGCACCCGGGTCAAGCACGACCTGCTGCGGGCCCAGAAGGTCCTCGACGAGGATCATTACGGTCTCGAGGAGGTCAAGGAGCGCATCCTCGAATATCTGGCTGTTCAGAAACGGGTCAAGAAGCTCAAGGGCCCGGTGCTGTGCCTGGTCGGCCCGCCCGGGGTGGGCAAGACCTCGCTTGGGCAGTCGATCGCCCGGGCGACCAACCGCAAGTACGTGCGCCTGGCGCTTGGCGGGGTGCGCGACGAGTCCGAGATCCGGGGGCATCGCCGCACCTATATCGGTTCGCTGCCCGGCAAGGTGGTGCAGCGCATGAGCAAGGCCGGGGTCAAGAACCCGCTGTTCCTGCTCGATGAGGTCGACAAGATCGGCATGGATCATCGCGGCGATCCGTCCTCTGCGCTGCTCGAGGTGCTGGACCCGGAACAGAACGACAAGTTCAGCGATCACTATCTCGAGCTTGATTACGATCTGTCCGAGACCATGTTCATCTGTACGGCCAACTCGATGAACATCCCCGGTCCGTTGATGGATCGGATGGAGATCATTCGTCTGCCGGGCTACACCGAAGACGAGAAGCTGGCGATTGCCAAGCGCTACCTGATCCCCAAGCAGCTCAAGGCCAATGGCCTCAAGGACGACGAGCTGACCTTCGACGATGACGCCGTGCTCGAGCTGATCCGCTACTACACTCGCGAGGCGGGGGTGCGTGAGCTGGAGCGCCAGGTCGCGAAGGTCTGCCGCAAGGTATTGCGCGAACGCATCGAGGCCCAGGGCAAGGAGGGTGCTCAGGCACCTCAGCGCCTCGGCGCCGAGGAGATCGAGCGTCACGCTGGCGTGCGTCGTTACAGCTATGGGCTGGCGGATCAGGAAGATCAGGTCGGGCGCGTCACCGGGCTTGCCTGGACGTCGGTGGGCGGTGAGCTTTTGACCATCGAGTCGGTGCTGACGCCGGGCAAGGGGCGGATCAACAAGACCGGTTCGCTCGGGGATGTGATGAAGGAGTCGGTGAGCGCCGCCCAGACCGTGGTGCGGGCGCGTGCCGAGGCGCTGGGCATCGACCCCGAGCGCTTCGAGAAGGAAGACCTGCATATCCACGTCCCCGAGGGCGCCACCCCGAAGGATGGTCCCAGTGCCGGCATTGCCATGGTCACGGCCATGGTCTCCGCCTTTACCCATCGCCCGGTGCGCTGCGAGGTGGCGATGACCGGCGAGGTCAACCTGCGCGGCGAAGTGATGCCGATCGGCGGGCTCAAGGAGAAATTGCTGGCCGCCAGGCGCGGTGGTATAAAGACGGTGCTTATTCCAGAGGAAAATCGGCGCGACCTCAAAGAGGTGCCGGACAATATCAAGGAAGCATTGGACATTCGTCCTGTGCGCTGGATTGATGAGGTGCTCGAGGTTGCTCTCGCCGAAAAGTCCACTCTTGAATCTGATGAAAATCGCAAGGATGACTCGGCCTCATCCCAGACGATGATCAGTACTCACTAAGAGGAATTTTACCACCATGCCAAGGCAAAAACCTCGGCATGGTGGGGCTTGGGGCCAATAGTTGCTTGACGATCTTATGTGGCATTGCTATAAATTACGCTTTGCTGTGATCGAGAAAGTCGCCTCAAGATAGCGCCGATTTCCAGTAATTTCTGAAACAGTCAAGGGGTGAAGTGTGAACAAATCCGAGCTGATCGAAGCCATTGCCGCGTCTGCCGACATTCCCAAGGCGGCTGCCAGCCGTGCGCTCGACGCTATGGTCGATAGCGTTACTGAAAGCCTGAAGCAGGGTGATTCCGTCTCACTGGTAGGGTTTGGCACCTTCTCCATCAAGGAGCGTGCCGCGCGCACCGGCCGTAACCCGCAGACCGGTCAGCCGATCGAAATCAGCGCCGCCAAGGTGCCCAGCTTCAAGGCCGGCAAGGCGCTCAAGGATTCCGTCAACTGAGACGCCTGGCTCAGCCTGGTGGACCGACGGTCCTCTGATCTGGCGCATCGCTTAGCGGTGCGCCTTTTTATTGGGCGTCAGTCCGGGTTTGCCTGATGAGCGGTTGCTCCCGGCCCGCATCGGGCGCATATAATACATCGTTTTTTCTCTGCCAATCTCCAGCCGAGGCCAGTAATGCTGCAACGTATTCGGGACCGCTCCACCAGCTGGGGCGCCAAGATCATCATCGGCGCGGTGATCGCGACCATGGCCCTGTTCGGGGTCGACTCCCTGATCGGCCTGTTGTCATCCGGTGGGGATGATGTCGCCACCGTCAACGGGCAGTCCATCACCCGCCAACAGGTCGAACTGCAGGTGCAGCGGGCGATCCGCAGCGGCCAGGTGCCGCCGGAGCAGGAGCGCCAGCTGCGTGGCGAGGTGCTGGATCAGTTGATCAGCACGGCCTTGCTGGATCAATACGTCGAAGAGGGGGGGCTGCATCTCTCCGACAATCAGCTCGACGAGCTGATCGTGTCGCTGCCCGAGTTCCAGGATCAGAACGGTCGCTTCTCGAGCGAGCTGTTCAAGAACCGCCTGGCCAGCGCCGGTTACACGCCGCTGGCCTTCCGTGCCCAGCTGCGGGATGACATGCAGCGCCAGCAGCTGCAGCAGGGGCTCTCTGCCGGCGAGTTCATGCTGGACGACGAACAGCAGCGACTGGCGGCGCTGCAGAATCAGACGCGCCGCTATCGCTATCGGCTGCTCGAGGCCTCCGATCTCGAGGCGATGCCCGAGGTCAGCGAGGCGGATCTGAACACCTACTATCAGGAGCATCGCGACAATTATCGGCGTCCGGAGCAGGTGAAGCTGGCCTATCTGGTGCTCGACCGTCGCGAGCTCGCCGACGAGGTGGAGGTCGACGAGGCCGATCTGCGCGACCTTTACGAGCAGCGCGCCAGCGATGCCGAGCGTCGTGTCTCGCATATCATGGTCACCTTCGGTGATCAGCGCACCCGCGAGGACGCCGTGGCGCGCCTCGAGGATGTGCGCGAGCGGCTGGCAGGCGGCGAGTCGTTTGCTGCCCTGGCGGCAGAGGTCTCCGAGGATGGCTCGACCAGCGGCAGCGGCGGTGACCTGGGGGTGATCAGCCGGGGCTTCTTCGGGGAAGCCTTCGAGGACGCGGCCTTCTCCCTCGACGAGGGGCAGGTCTCCGAGATCGTCGAAACCGACAATGGCCTGCACCTGGTCGAGGTCACCGAGATCGAGATCCCGGCCTTCGAGGAGCTGCGTGATGAGCTTCGCCAGCAGGCGGCGCTGGCCGGCGTGGATGATATCTTCAATCAGCGGGCGCAGCAGTTGATCGATGAGAGCTTCGCTGCCGATGACCTGGCGAGCATCGCCGAGGATATCGGTGTCGAGCTCAAGACCAGCGATTGGGTGTCCGCCAACGGCGCCACGGGCGAGCTTGCCGAGCCCGGGGTGATGGACGCCGCTTTCAGTGCTGACGTGCTTGAGGAAGGCTTCAACAGCGAGGTCCTCGAGCTCGACGAGGATCGCCGACTGGTGCTGCGGGTGCGCGAGCACCGCCCGTCGACCACCCTGGCGCTGGACGAGGTTCGCGAGCGGGTGAGCGAGGCGGTCCGTCAGCGCAAGGTACAGGAGGCGCTGGTGACGCTTGCCGAGACTCGCGTGGCCGCCCTGCGTGATGGCACGGCAACGGCCGATGACTGGCAGCGGGTCGAGTCTGCGACGCGTCAGAGCGGGGGCGAGGCCCCGGCAGCGGTCAATGCGCTGGCCTTCCGGTTGCCGCACCCCGAGGGCGAAGTCCCGGTGTATGGCCAGACCGCGACCCAGAATGGCGTGGCCCTGGTCACACTGCTGGATGTCCAGGCGGGCGACGTGACCGATGCCGCCGGCTCCCAGGTAGCGCAACTGGTCGAGCGCCTGCGGGCCCAGTCCGCGGTGAGCGGCTTGCGCGAACAGCTGCGCAGCGACGCCGAGATCGAGCGCTTCTAGCGCTCGTTGTCGGGCGAGATCGCCTGGCCCCGACACGCGGGAGATAAACGCGACCCACCAGGGTCGCGTTTTTTTGTGCTGGGTGGTAGGGGATGGTTTCTTGTTCCGGAATGTCGCTTGGCGGTCAGGCATCGCTCGATGGTGCATCCGGGGCGCCTGCTGGTTCATCCGGCGTGAATGCCGTCGCATGAAATTCGCTGGCGGCTGCGACCTCGGCGAGGCCGATTTCCTCGGGGGTGGGGGCCTCGCCACCGGCCAGGATCTGCAGCACGGTGTGGACGCCCTGAGACAGGGACTCCAGGTGATAGCCCCCTTCGAGCACCAGCGCGAGCCTTCCTTCGCAATGCTGATCGGCCAGCGTCTGGACGAGCTCCGTGAGGGCGGCAAATCCCTCATAGCTCACGTTCAGGCACAGATCGAGGCGGTGCGCATCGAAGCCGGCCGAGATGAGGATCAGGTCCGGTTTGAACCAGGCCGCGGCCGGGACCAGGATATCGCGAAAGGCCATCAGCATGGCCTGATCGCCGGCCCCGCCGGGCAGGGGCACGTTCACGGTGGTGCCTTCGCCGAGGCCGGCGCCGACGTCCTCCAGCTGGCCCGATCCGGGGTAGAAGGGGGCGGCGCGGTGCGTATCGAACAACATGACGTCCGGCGAGGCCCAGAAGATGTCCTGGGTGCCGTTGCCATGATGAGCGTCCCAGTCGATGATCAGTATGCGCTCCATGCCCAGTTCCTGCTGGGCATGGGCCGCCGCGACTGCCACGTTATTGTAGAAACAGAAGCCGCGGGAGCGAGCCGGTTCGGCGTGATGCCCCGGCGGGCGGCATAGAGCGAAGGCGCTCTGGGCCCGCCCCTTGCAGACGGCTTCCACCGCCGCGATGGCGGCGCCGGCAGCGACCTCGGCGGCTTCTATGCTGCCGGGGGACACGGCCGTTGTGTCGACATCGAGCCAGGCATGCTGGCCACGCATGCGCTCGATTTCCCTCAGGTGGGCGCTGGTGTGAACGCGCCCGAGTTGTTCTCGTGTCGCAGGCTCGGCGGTCTCGAAGCGCACACCTGGTATCGGCTCGGCTGTGAGTCGTTCGGTGATGGCCCTGAGTCGTCCGGGGTGCTCGGGGTATTTCCACTGCACGGCGAGGCCGTTGAGGATTTCCCTGACCCGGCGATCCAGGCGCCCGGGCAGGAAGGGATCCTGGATATCGGGTTGATGGTTCAACATGCGGTCGTCACTGATCACCATCACTGAGCGGTCACCGATCACGGGCATTCTCCGTCACGTGGGGGTAGCGCCCGGCTCGGCTGGTGGGTGCGTGCCGGGGCGTTGTGTCTTCCAGTGTCGTCCTCTCCCGCGTCTCAAGCAATTCAACCCGGGTTTTGTCCAGGTTCACTGGGTCGTCCTTCGCGCACGGATATGGGGGAGGCAGGAGTGCCGTGTGAAAGGCTTTCTTGTTATAGTGTAACGTTTATTAAGTCGTCTTCATCGAGGTCCCGTGCCCGTGTCATCTCAAGCGCTTTCCTCCGCTCCGCTGTCGGGGATCCCCGTACATGTCATCACCGGGTTTCTTGGCAGTGGCAAGAGCACCCTGATTCGCCACCTGCTGGCCCACAAGCCTCGCGAGGAGCGCTGGGTGGTGGTGATCAACGAGTTTGGTCAGGTCGGTATCGATCAGGCCATGTTCGAAGAGCGCGAGGATGTGGTGGTCAAGGGACTGCCCGGCGGTTGTCTGTGTTGTCAGCTGGCCTTCGTGCTGCAGGCCTCGCTGGTCAATCTGCTGCATCGTCATCGTCCCGATCGGCTGATCATCGAGCCCTCGGGGCTCGGTCATCCGGCGGGACTTTTAGACCTGTTGCGCAGTGAGGCCTTCGCCGAGGCGCTGGACGTACGCGATATCATCGCGCTGCTGGACCCGCGGCGGCTCGACGATCCGCGTGCCCGAGGCCATGAGACCTTCCGCGATCAGCTGGCGATGGCCGATGGGGTGGCCCTGACCATGACCGACCTGGCCACGGCGCAGCAGTGTCGCGAAGCCGAGGCCTATCTTGACGCGCTGTGGCCCGCCAAGCGCTGGGTCGAGGCGGCGCCGCATGGGCGGCTGCCGGTGTCGCGTCTGATGCGTGGGCAGGGGAGTGAGCCCGGGCGGGGGAGTGAGGCAAGCGTCGCGAGCGATCACGGCGGCGACGCCTTGGCTGTGGCGCCGGCGCGTCCTGTGCTCCATTCCGCTCTCCATTCCGCTCTCCATTCCGCTATGCATGCCGGGCAGGTGCCGGTGATGCTGGAGGAAATCGCCTATCGGGAGCCGGTGCCGGGTGAGCCGGTCTGCGAGGAGGGCGACTCGCTTGGCTATCGCAGCCTGGGGTGGCGCTTCCATGCCAGCGAGCTGTTCTCCCTGGATGCGCTGGCACGCCTGCTCGAGTCGTTGCCCGCTGACTTGCGGATAAAAGCGGTGGTGCAGACTGACGTTGGCTGGAAGACCTACAACCGGGCCTCGGGGCGGGTGACCCTGACCGGGGCCAGCTGGCGGCGAGATTCCCGCCTCGAGCTGATCATGGATGTCGGTGCAGAGGGGCTGCCGGAGGCAAGCGCATTCCAGTCTTGCCTGCTGGCCTGTCGAGACCAGGATTCCTAGGCGCCAAACTCGCCCGGGTCGGGGGTCTGACGCTGCCTTTAGGGGGCGGTGAGTGGTACAATTTCGCATTGCTATCACGAAGCTAGCCCTGCCAGCCTCCCGTAGCGCCAAACAGTCGCAGTGCAAAGGATTTGACGACCCATGGGTGACATCGCCAGAGAGATTCTGCCAGTCAACATCGAGGACGAACTCAAGCAATCGTACCTCGATTACGCCATGAGCGTGATCATCGGCCGGGCGCTGCCCGACGTGCGCGATGGCCTCAAGCCGGTGCACCGGCGCGTACTCTACGCCATGCACGAGCTGAACAACGACTGGAACAAGCCGTACAAGAAGTCGGCCCGTGTGGTGGGTGACGTCATCGGTAAGTATCACCCGCACGGTGACAGTGCGGTCTATGACACCATCGTGCGCATGGCGCAGGATTTCTCGATGCGCCACGTGCTGGTCGACGGCCAGGGCAACTTCGGCTCCATCGACGGCGACAACGCCGCCGCCATGCGTTACACCGAGGTGCGCATGGCCAAGCTCTCCCACGAGCTACTGGCCGACCTTGAGAAGGACACCGTCGACTGGGTCGACAACTATGACGGCACCGAGCGCATCCCCGAGGTGCTGCCGACCAAGGTGCCCAACCTGCTGATCAACGGCAGTTCCGGCATCGCCGTGGGCATGGCCACCAACATCCCCCCGCACAACATGAGCGAGGTGATCAGCGGCTGCCTGGCGCTGATCGACGACCATACCCTGTCGGTCGATGACCTGATGGAGTACATCCCGGCGCCGGATTTCCCCACCGGGGGCATCATCAACGGCAAGGCCGGCATCCTCGATGCCTATCGCACCGGCCGTGGGCGCATCTATGTGCGGGCTTGTCACACCATCGAGCACGATGACAAGACCGGTCGCGACCACATTATCGTCAGCGAGTTGCCGTATCAGGTGAACAAGGCGCGGCTGATCGAGAAGATCGCCGAGCTGGTCAAGGACAAGAAGATCGACGGCATCGCCGAGTTGCGTGACGAGTCCGACAAGGACGGCCTGCGCGTGGTGATCGAGGTCAAGCGCGGTGAGAGCGGCGAGGTGGTGGTCAACAACCTCTTCGCCCAGACACAGCTGCAGAATGTCTTCGGGATCAACATGGTGGCCCTGTCTGACGGCCAGCCCAAGACGCTGAACCTCAAGCAGATGCTCGAGGCCTTCATTCGCCACCGTCGCGAAGTGGTCACCCGCCGCACGCTGTTTGAACTGCGCAAGGCCCGTGAGCGCGGCCATATCCTCGAGGGCTTGGCGGTCGCCATCTCCAACATCGACGAGGTGATCGAGCTGATCAAGGCCTCGCCGTCCGCTGCCGAGGCCAAGGACAAGCTGCTGGCCCGCGCCTGGCAGCCTGGCCAGGTCACCGGCATGCTGGAGCGTGCCGGTGCCACCTCCTGCAAGCCGGAAGACCTGGAGGAAGGCTTCGGTCTCGATGAAGCCGGTAGCGAGTATCGCCTCTCGCCGGCTCAGGCTCAGGCCATCCTCGAGCTGCGCCTGCACCGCCTGACCGGTCTCGAGACCGAGAAGCTGCTCAACGAGTACCTGGGCATCCTCGAGAAGATCGCCGAGCTGAGCGCGATCCTGGCCTCGGCCGATCGCCTGCTCGAGGTGATTCGCGAGGAGCTCGAGGCGATCCGCGATCAGTATGGCGATCCGCGTCGCACCGAGATCCAGATCAGCCACCTGGACCTGCATATCGAGGACCTGATCGCCGAAGAGGACATGGTGGTGACCATCTCCCGCAGCGGCTATGCCAAGACGCAGCCGCTGTCCGACTATCAGGCTCAGCGCCGTGGCGGTCGCGGCAAGTCGGCGACGGCCATGAAGGACGAGGACGTCATCGAGCACCTGCTGGTGGCCTCGACCCACGATACCGTGCTGCTGTTCACCAACAAGGGCAAGGTCTACTGGCTCAAGGTCTACGAGATGCCCAATGCCAGCCGTGGCTCGCGGGGCAAGCCGCTGGTCAACCTGTTACCGCTGGATGAGGGCGAGGCGGTCAGCGCCATGCTGCCGGTGCGCGAGTACCGCGCGGACAGCTTCATCTTCTTCGCCACCGCGAATGGCACGGTCAAGCGCACCAGCCTTGATCAGTTCTCGCGTCCGCGTAGTGTCGGGCTGATCGCCATCGACCTCGACGAGGACGATCGCCTGATCGGCGCCGCCATTACCTCGGGCTCCGACCACGCCATGCTGCTGTCCTCCAACGGCAAGGCGATCCGCTTCGAGGAATCCCAGGTCCGCGCCATGGGCCGTACCGCCCGCGGCGTGCGTGGCATGCGCCTCCAGAAAGGCGCCCAGGTGATCAGCCTGATCATCCCGCAGAGCCAGCAGATCGATGTCGAGGCCGATGCCGACGACAGCGACGCGGTTCAGCCGGAGGTGGCAGCCGGGAACGGCGGCCAGATCTATATCCTGACTGCCTCCGAGCGGGGCTACGGCAAGCGCACCCGGCTCGAGGAGTTCCCGCTGCGCGGGCGTGGCGGGCAGGGCGTCATCGCCATGCAGACCAGCCAGCGCAACGGCGATCTGGTCGCGGCGATGCAGGTCTACTCTGCCGACGAGATGATGCTGATCACCGACAAGGGCACCCTGGTACGCACCCGGGTCGAGGAGGTCTCCACCACCTCGCGCAACACCCAGGGCGTGATGCTGATCCGCCTGGGCGAGCGTGAGTCGCTGGTCAAGACGGTGCGGATCGA
Source organism: Halomonas sp. YLGW01 (assembly GCF_014840935.1). NCBI lineage: Bacteria > Pseudomonadati > Pseudomonadota > Gammaproteobacteria > Oceanospirillales > Halomonadaceae > Halomonas > Halomonas sp. YLGW01. The sequence continues at coordinate 1,440,544 of NZ_CP062005.1, forward strand.
CGAGCCGGAGGACGACGAGGCCGGCGGCGAGACGCTAGAGGCCGAGGCGCTAGAGGCAGAGGCCGACTCGTCCGCGGATGACGCCCCGCAAGAGGGCGCCGGCGACGAGGCACCGCAGGGCGATCACTGATCGCCGCGGGCCGATACCATCATTCTGGAAGACAACGCTGATGACACGTCATTTCAATTTTTGTGCAGGGCCGGCGGCGCTGCCGACCGCCGTGCTGGAGCGGGCGCGGGACGAGCTGCTCGATTACCAGGGGCGCGGCCTCTCGGTGATGGAGATGAGTCACCGCAGCCCCGAGTTTGTCGCCATCGCCGAGCAGGCCGAGGCGGATCTGCGTGAGCTGCTGGCGGTGCCCGATAACTATCGGGTGCTGTTCCTGCAGGGCGGCGCCTCCATGCAGTTCGCGATGCTGCCCTATAACCTGCTGGGCCAGGGTGGCACCCCCAACTATCTCTACACCGGGATCTGGGGTAAGAAGGCCATCGCCGAGTCGCGCCATCTGGTCGGCGCCCACGTGGCGGCCTCCAGCGAGGCCAATGGCCTTGTCGCCGTGCCGCGCCAGGCCGATATCGCGCTGTCGAGCGATGCCGCCTACCTGCACTACACGGCCAACGAGACCATCGGCGGCCTCGAGTTCGACTATGTGCCCGAAGGGCGTCTGGCCGACGGCAGCGAAGTGCCGGTGGTCTGTGACATGTCCTCGTCGATCCTTTCTGGCCCGCTGGATGTGTCGCGGTTCGGCGTGATCTATGCCGGCGCCCAGAAGAACATCGGCCCGGCCGGCCTGACCCTTGCGATCGTGCGTGATGATCTGCTGGAGCGGGCCCGCCCGGACACGCCGACCATGTTCAACTACCGGGTCATGGCCGAGAACAACTCGATGTACAACACGCCGCCCACCTATAGCTGGTACCTGGCGGGGCTGGTGTTCCAGTGGCTGAAGCACGAGATCGGCGGGCTTGGCGCGATGAATGCGCTCAACGACCGCAAGGCCGCCAAGCTCTATGCTGCCATCGACCAGAGCGAGCTGTACTCCAACCCCATCGCGGTGGCCAACCGTTCACGCATGAACGTGCCCTTCGTGTTGGCCGATGATCGCCTCGACAAGGCCTTCCTGGCCGAGTCCGAGGAGGCGGGTCTGCTCAACCTCAAGGGACACCGTAGCGTGGGGGGCATGCGCGCCAGCCTATACAACGCAGTGCCCGAGGCCGGGGTCGATGCCCTGGTGGCCTTCATGGCCGACTTCGAGCGTCGGCGCGGCTAGGATCGCAGCGGGCGGCTTGCCACGGGCCGTTGAGCCAGGGCAGGCCGCGGATTGTCGAATCAGGGGTTAGTGTAGGGGAAATCGAATGAGTGACACTCCCATTGATCTCGATGCGCTGCGTCAGCGTATCGATGGTCTGGATGGCGAGATTCTTCGCCTGATCAGCGAGCGCGCCCAGTGCGCCAGTCAGGTCGCCAAGGTCAAGACCGCGTCCGACCCGGATGCCGTCTTCTATCGGCCCGAACGTGAGGCGCAGGTGCTAAGGCGCATCATGGCCCTCAATCAGGGCCCGCTGGATGCCGAGGAAATGGCGCGGCTGTTCCGCGAGATCATGTCGGCCTGTCTGGCGCTTGAACAGCCCGTCAAGGTCGCCTACCTGGGGCCCGAGGGCACCTTCACCCAGCAGGCCACGCTTAAGCATTTCGGCGACAGCGCCGTCAGCCTGCCGATGGCCGCTATCGACGAGGTCTTCCGCGAGGTGGAGGCCGGCGCCGTCAATTACGGTGTGGTACCGGTGGAGAACTCCACCGAGGGCGTGGTCAATCACACCCTCGACTCCTTCATGGATTCCTCTCTGCGCATCTGCGGCGAGGTGGTGCTGCGCATCCACCATCACCTGCTGGTCTCCAGTAATACCCGGCGCGACAAGGTCTCGCGGATCTATTCTCATCCGCAGTCCTTCGCTCAGTGCCGCAAGTGGCTGGATGCCCATTACCCCCATGCCGAGCGGGTGCCGGTTTCCTCCAACGCCGAGGCGGCCAAGCTGGTCAAGACCGAGTGGCACAGCGCGGCGATCGCCGGTGACATGGCCGCCAAGCTCTACGGGCTCGACAAGATCGCCGAGACCATCGAGGACCGTCCGGACAACTCGACTCGCTTCCTGATCATCGGCAATCAGGACGTCCCGGTCTCCGGCGAGGACAAGACCTCGATCGTGGTCGCCATGCGCAACCAGCCCGGGGCCCTGCATGACCTGCTGGAGCCCTTCCATCGCCATCAGATCGACCTGACGCGACTCGAAACGCGGCCGTCCCGCAGCGGTGTGTGGAACTACGTGTTCTTCATCGATTTCAGCGGCCATCGCGACGATGCGCGGGTGGCCGCCATGCTCGAGGAAGTGAGGCTGCGCTGCGCCGAGCTCAAGGTGCTCGGTTCCTACCCGGTGGGCGTGCTCTGATCATGGCAACATCTTCCGAGCTCCGGGCCGCGATGGCAGGTGAGCAGGCGGCTGATGCCAGTGCGCTCGGGGAGCGGCAGCTGCTGATTGTCGGCCTCGGGCTGATCGGTGGCTCCCTGGCCGCGGCGCTCAAGGCCGGCGGCTTCGGTGGCCGGATCCTTGCCTGCGATCGGGACGCCGACGAAATCGCCCGCGGCGTCGAGATGGGCATCATCGATGGCGGCGATACCGAGCTTGCCGCCGTGCTGCCCGGCAGCACCCTGGTGGTGCTGGCGGTGCCGGTGCTGGCCATGGACGCGGTGATGGGCGAGCTGGTGGCAGGGCTCGAGACGGCCGCACCCGAGGTGGTGATCACCGATGTCGGCAGCACCAAGGCGGCGATCCGCGAGGCCGCCGTGCGCGCCTTCGGCGAACTTCCGACCCATCTGGTGCTGGGGCATCCGATCGCAGGCTCCGAGAAGAGCGGGGTGGCCGCATCCAACTCCCGGCTATACCGTCAGCACAAGGTCATCCTGACGCCTGACGAGGGCACCGCGCCTGCGGCTCTCGCGCGGGTGCGGGCCCTGTGGGAGGCCTGTGGCGCCACGGTGCTCGAGATGCCGGTGGAGCGCCATGACCAGGTGCTGGCGCGCACCAGTCATCTGCCACATCTGTTGGCGTTTTCGCTGGTGGATACCCTGGCGCGTCAAGACGAGCGGCTGGAGATCTTTCGCTACGCCGCCGGCGGCTTTCGTGACTTCACGCGCATCGCCGGCAGTGATCCGGTGATGTGGCGGGACATCTTCACCGCCAACCGCGAGGCGGTGCTTCAGGCGCTGGATGATTTCGAGGGCGGCGTGGCGCGGTTGCGTCACGCCGTGGAGGCGGGCGACGGCGATGCCATGCTGGGCATCCTCGATCGTGCCAGTCATGCGCGACAATATTTCGATACGCTGTTGAACCAGACCAGTTATCAGGCGGGTTATCAGACCATGCAAGACAATTCCATGCGTTACCGGGTCAGCCCCGGTGGCAGCGTCGCCGGGCGTATCCGCGTCCCGGGCGACAAGTCGGTATCACACCGTTCCATTATGCTCGGCGCCTTGGCCGAGGGCGTGACCGAGGTCAAGGGCTTCCTCGAGGGCGAGGACAGCCTGGCGACCCTGCAGGCCTTCCGCGAGATGGGCGTGGCCATCGAGGGACCCCACCAGGGCCGGGTGACCATCCATGGCGTCGGCATGCACGGCCTCCAGGCGCCGGCGGGGCCGCTCTATGTGGGCAACTCCGGCACCGCCATGCGGTTGTTCGCCGGCCTGCTGGCCGGCCAGACCTTCGATTGCGAGCTGACCGGCGATGCCTCGCTCACCAAGCGGCCGATGGGGCGGGTGGCCGATCCGCTGCGCCTGATGGGTGCGAAGATCGATACCGCCGAGGGCGGTCGTCCGCCGCTGAAGATCCACGGTGGCCAGCCCCTCAAGGGCATCGACTACGCCATGCCGATGGCCAGTGCCCAGGTGAAGTCCTGCCTGCTGCTGGCCGGCCTCTATGCCGACGGCGAGACGAGCGTCAAGGAACCGGCGCCGACCCGTGATCACACCGAACGCATGCTCAACGGTTTCGGCTATCCGGTGGCCCGCGATGGCGACACCGCCCGACTGAGCGGCGGCGGGGCGCTTAACGCAGGCCCGATCGACGTGCCGTCCGATATCTCCTCGGCGACCTTCTTCCTGGTGGCCGCGGCGATCACGCCGGGCGCCGATCTGACGCTTGAGCATGTCGGCATCAACCCGACCCGCATCGGGGTGATCAACATCCTCAAGCTGATGGGTGCCGATCTCGAGCTCTCCAACCAGCATGAGGTGGGTGGCGAGCCGGTGGCCGATATCCGCGTGCGCTACGCGCCGCTGTCAGGCATCGATATTCCGGTCGATCAGGTGCCGCTGGCCATCGACGAGTTCCCGGCGCTGTTCGTCGCCGCCGCCAATGCCCGGGGCACGACCCGGCTGCGCGGCGCGGAGGAGTTGCGCGTCAAGGAATCCGACCGTATCCAGGCCATGGCCGACGGCCTCGACGTGCTCGGTGTTAAGAACACCGTGGTGGCCGACGGCATCGACATCCTTGGTTGTGACGACGGCTCCGGCACACCGAACTATGGTGGTGGCCATGTCGACAGCCTCGGCGATCATCGCATCGCCATGGCCTTCACGGTGGCGGGCCTGCGCGCCTCTGACGAGATCCTGATCGACGACTGCGCCAATGTGGCCACCTCCTTTCCGGGCTTCGTCGAGCTGGCGAGGCGCGTCGGTCTCACGGTCACGCCGGAACCTGTGGCCACCGAGTCCGCGCCCAGTGAACAGCAGGAGGATGCATGAGCGACGTCGATGCACGGGTACTGACCATCGATGGCCCCGGGGGCGCCGGCAAGGGCACCATCAGCCGCCTGGTCGCCGAGCGGTTGGGCTGGCACCTACTGGACAGCGGCGCCCTCTACCGCCTGACCGCACTGGCGGCGGCCCGCCATGACGTAAGCCTGACCGACGAGGACGCCCTCGAGTCGCTGGCCGCCAACCTGGACGTGGTCTTCGTGCCCGCCGAGGGGGGCAGCCGGGTACTGCTGGAAGGTGATGACGTCAGCCGCGAGATTCGCACCGAGCAGGCCGGCGACCGGGCCTCTCAGGTAGCGGCGTTGCCCCGGGTCCGCCAGGCGCTGCTGAATCGTCAGCGCGACTTCCTCAAGGCCCCCGGCCTGGTAGCCGACGGCCGCGACATGGGCACCGTGGTCTTTCCTGGGGCGCCTCTCAAGGTCTTCCTGACCGCCAGCGCCGAGGAGCGGGCCCGACGCCGCCATCTCCAGTTGCGGGAAGCGGGGCAGGATGCTAGTCTATCGAGTCTTTTAAAGGAGATTCAGGCCCGCGATGCGCGTGACATGCAGCGCAGCGTTGCCCCTCTCGAACCGGCAGACGATGCCATCGAGCTGGACACCACGAGCCTGACAATTCCGGAAGTGGTGGAACGGGTGAAGGATCTGCTTGCCCAGCGTGGCATTGCTTGATCGTCTAACGATCCATTACGGGCCTCGGGATGATGTAACGACATGGGCGGACAGCACGTACTGAGAGTCCGCTCAGGTCTAACCAGCGCCAACATCCCCGGGGCATATTGCAGTAGGCCCGCACTCGCTGGTGGTGCGGAGAAGGCGGTAAACCGCCATTCAACGTTGATCACGTAGGAACATCATGAGCGAAAGCTTTGCTGACTTGTTTGAACAGTCTCTCCAAGACATCAACATGGAGCCGGGCGCCATTGTCATGGCGACCGTCGTCGACATTGAAGGTGATTGGATCACCGTCAATGCCGGTCTGAAATCCGAAGGCCAGATCCCGTCCGCGCAGTTCCGCGACGAGAACGGTGAGCTGACCATCGGCGTGGGCGATGAAGTCAAGGTCGCACTGGAAGCCGTGGAAGATGGCTTCGGCGAGACCCGCCTGTCCCGCGAGAAGGCCAAGCGCGCCGAAGCGTGGAAAGAGCTGGAAGCAGCCTTCGAGAAGGATGAGATCGTCAAGGGCGTGATCAACGGTAAGGTCAAGGGCGGCTTCACCGTCGACGTGGCTTCTATCCGTGCCTTCCTGCCGGGCTCTCTGGTCGACGTGCGTCCGGTGCGCGACACCGCTCACCTCGAGCACAAAGAGCTGGACTTCAAGGTCATTAAGCTCGACCCGAAGCGCAACAACGTGGTTGTTTCCCGCCGCGCCGTGCTCGAAGCCGAGAACAGTGCCGAGCGTGAAGCGCTGCTGGCTACCCTGCAGGAAGGCCAGCAGATCAAGGGTATCGTCAAGAACCTGACCGACTACGGTGCCTTCGTGGACCTGGGTGGCGTCGACGGTCTGCTGCACATCACCGACATGGCCTGGAAGCGCATCAAGCATCCGTCCGAGATCGTTGCCGTTGGCGACGAGATCAACGTCAAGGTGCTGAAGTTCGACCGCGAGCGTAACCGTGTGTCCCTGGGTCTCAAGCAGCTGGGCGAAGATCCCTGGGTCAACATCAAGGGTCGCTATCCGGAGAACACCAAGGTCAACGCACGCGTTACCAACCTCACCGACTACGGCTGCTTCGCCGAGCTGGAAGAGGGTGTTGAAGGCCTGGTCCACGTGTCCGAAATGGACTGGACCAACAAGAACATTCACCCGTCCAAGGTCGTCCAGGTTGGCGACGACGTCGAGGTAATGGTGCTGGATATCGACGAAGAACGTCGTCGTATTTCCCTGGGTATCAAGCAGTGCACCACCAACCCGTGGGAAGACTTCAGCGCTCGCTTCAACAAGGGCGATCGCGTCGCTGGTAGCATCAAGTCCATCACCGACTTCGGCATCTTCATCGGCCTGGAAGGCGGTATCGACGGTCTGGTGCACCTGTCCGACATTTCCTGGTCCGAGACCGGCGAAGAAGCGGTTCGCAACTTCAAGAAGGGCGACGAAGCCGAAGCCGTCATCCTGTCCATCGACCCGGAGCGTGAGCGCATCTCCCTGGGTATCAAGCAGCTGGACAGCGATCCGGTCGCCGAGTACCTCGCCGTCAACGACAAGGGTAGCGTTGTTACCGGTCGTGTCGTCGAAGTCGATGCCAAGGAAGCGCACGTCGAGCTGTCCACCGATGTCGTGGCCGTGCTCAAGGCGTCCGAGATCAGCGCCGATCGCGTGGAAGACGCGCGCAACGTGCTGAACGAAGGCGACAGCGTCGAAGCTCGCATCGTGAGCGTCGATCGCAAGAGCCGCGTGATCAACCTGTCCGTCAAGGCCAAGGATCAGGACGACACCCGTCGCAACATGGGTCGTCTGCGCGAGCAGGAGTCCGAGGCTACACCGACCACCATCGGTGACCTGATCAAGCAGCAGATGGGTCAGGACTAAGTCCCGACCCGGCGTCTCGGTCCGCCGAGACGCCAAGATGGCTTGAACAAAAACGCCGCCCCAAGGGGCGGCGTTTTTTTGTGTCTGTGTGTCTGGGATGAGTGGCCTGGTTTCTAATGACCTAGTTGCAAAGGAGTCACTTGCTGGGGCAGGCCCTGCGTTTCTTCAGGGCCTCGGCGTTTCGCTCAGGAACCAGTCCTTCATGGTCGTGGTGATCTGGCGCATTTCCTCGGCCTGGGTCACATAGGCCGGCATGGTGTACAACCAGCGGCCGAAGCTTCGCAGCCAGACACCGCGCCTGCGAGCGAAGTCCTGTACGCCCTCGAGGCTTGCGGCATCATGAACCTCGATCACTGCTGTGGCCCCAAGCACTCGCACGTCCTCGACGGCCGGGTGTGCCCTGAGCTTGGCATCCTCGACCAACTCCTGGCGAAGGATGGCGTTCAGGGAGGCGATCTTGCCGAGGTAGTCCTCTTCCTCGAAGACGGCCAGGCTCTCCAGGGCTACTCGGCAGGCGAGGGGGTTGCCCATGAAGGTGGGGCCGTGCATGAAGGCATGATCGGGGTCTTCACTCAGGAAGGCCTCATAGACCCGATCGGTGGCAAGCGTGGCCGCATGACCCAGGTAGCCGCCGGTCAGGCCCTTGGAGAGCACCATAATATCCGGCGTGACACCGGCATGTTCGGCGGCAAACATCTTGCCGGTTCGCCCGAAGCCGGTGGCTACTTCATCGAAGATCAGCAGCACCCCGAACTCGTCGCAGAGCTCTCTTGCCGCCTGTACATAGTAGGGGGATGTCATGTTGAGGCCGCCGGCGGCTTGCAGGAGCGGCTCCATGAGCAGCCCGGCGATCTCCTGGTGGTGTGCCTCCAATACTTCCCGCAGGCCCTGAATGCCGGCTTCCACGGCCTCTCGTGGGGCATCGAAGCCGGCCGTCGGTGCCGGGGCAAAATGATGGGTTGGCAGGAAGCCGGCGAACAGCGAGTGCATGCCTTCCTCGGGATCGCACACTGCCATGCAGCCCGTCGTATCGCCATGATAGGCGCGCATCAGGGAAAGCATGCGATGCTTGCCGGGGTGCCCGCGCTGCACTTGGTATTGCACCGCCATCTTCATGGCGACTTCCATCCCGACCGAGCCGCTGTCCGAGAAGAAGACGTGATTGAGACCCGGTGGTGTAATGCGGACCAGGGCCTGCGACAGCCGGTCGGCCGGCTCATGGGTCAGTCCGCCCAGCATCACATGACATAGGGTGTCGGCCTGCTGCTGAATTGCCGCTACCAGGCGGGGATGACCATAGCCATGAATCATGCACCACCAAGAGCAGGTGGCATCCAGCAGGCGTTCGCCGCTCTCCAGGGTGAAGTGTGCCCCGTCGCCACCGACCACCTTGAGGGCCGGGGGTTGTGTCTTCATCTGTGCATAGGGGTGCCAAAGGACATCTCTCATGGAGCTATACTCTGTTAACCGAAGATTTATGATAGGTTAACAGCAGGTCGTCCCTATGACCATTCCTGGCCGCATATTGACTCCCCACTGGCAATAATAAGGAAGAAAATAAGAAAAAAATAAAGGAGAGACTTGCCTTCGGCATGCTACGTTGTCGTTCTAAAAGAAAATGATTAAACTTGGCTCAAGTCAGATATCTTTGGCTTTACCAACTACCTGTCCCGTAGTGTCCACTAGCAGCATATAAGGAACGGCCATGTCCCTGCTCAATGACTACATGCATAAAGAACAGATGCTCAAGCAGCTCACGGAAGAGCTCCATAAGATGGAAAACGACAACCGCCTGAAGTCCGAGCTGGAGTTCAAGGAAAAGCTCGAAGCGCTGATGAAAGAATATGGCAAGAGCGCAGCCGATGTGATCGAGTTGGTCGACCCCAAGGGCGCCGCGCGTCCGGCGGCAGCCAAGACGGAATCATCCGGCGGTCGTCGCAAGCGCAAGCTGAAGATCTACAAGAACCCGAACACCGGCGAAGTCGTCGAGACTCGCGGCGGTAACCAGAAGACCCTCAAGGCCTGGAAAGACGAGTACGGTAACGATACCGTCGAATCCTGGCTGGTCCGCGTCGAAGAGTGATCTAGGCTCTGCGCCAGACTCGCGCGCCGATATGCCCTCGACCTTGTCGGGGGCTTTTTTATGTCGGCTCGTGTCGGGTTTGAATTCCTGGATCATTCCCTATTGTAAGACGATGCAGGACTTGTCTTTATTGCCAGCTGTCGCCAAATGGCAACAGTTGATGAAGGCGAAAGAAATAGTGCGTTCAATATGCTCTTCGGAAGACGGTGGGGCGGTTGGGTAGACGAGAATGATGCCCCTGCGCTATTTGCGTTAAGCCGGCTGGGCGGGAGCGGTAGTGAGATAAGAGCCAGATAAGCGCCAGAATAAGCGTCAGGATAAGACCCGGAGAAGATCACGGGCACGAAAAAGCGATGACGGAGCCATGACGTTATCGCCATCGTCGATGACTCGTCATTCCGGAGCGAAGTGTGGAGATGCTTTTTTAGCGGTAGCGATAAACCCGGAGGCTCGGCAGGAAGGGCGTCTCTTCCAGCCGTTCATCGCTGCGCTTGGCGCGGGTGCGCTTCTCCTGCGGTGTCGGCAAGGGCTCGTTATGATTCGGCAGTCGACCGTCAGTGCTCGGGATGAACAGGGGAAGCGCGACGTTCATGGCCCGTCGTTCGCGTCCATCGGCCAAGGGCTCGGCGAAGAAGAGGTTGGCCCGCATTAGTGGCGCCTGCTTCTGCACCTGGGCCAGGGGTTCGCTATCGGGAATGCCGGCCAGGTGCTCAAGCTGAATGCGCACATGCGGCGCATCGGCATCCAAAGCCAGCAGTTTCTGCTCGGCCTCGCGCACCGTCAGTCTCTTGATCGAGCGCCCGCTGGAGTACCAGGCCAGGCGGACGCGCGATAGGGGCGCGTTCGCCACCGGCAGGTGCCGCCAGCATTGCTTGAGATGCAATCGGGCGAGCCCCTGGCCGGTCAGGTGCGCATGCAGGGTCGGGTGGCGGAATGGCAGGACGGCCTTGATCTCGGGAATGAGGTCGGCGGCATGCTCGCGAATCCTGACCAGTACCGCAGAAAAGGCGTCCTTGGCAGCGTTGACCTCCCGGACGTGCTCGAGCAGGCGCTCGTCGGCGGCAATCAGGCCGATATAGCTACGCGTCGTGCGGCCATCCTGTCCATCCTGATACCAGAAATCGAGCAGCGCGCCCTTGAGCCAGTCGGCGTCGGGAGTGGGGTGATGCAGTGCCCAGGCATCGGTATGGCCGTCTCGGCATTGCTGGCGATAGCAGGCCACCAGGGCCTCGATGCGCTCGATGATGGTATCGAAGGCCGCCTCGAGTTCGGCCAGCAGCCGATACTGGCGCTGCTCGAGCCTGTCTGGCAGTTGTGGGCCGTCCGACATGGCGATGAGACGCTACTCCTGGCCGCGCTCGGCGCGCATGATCATCTCGTCGATGTCGGTCTCATCCATGGCCGGCTCGCCGGCGATGCGGTGGGACTCATCCGCCCAGGCGCCCAGATCGAGCAGCTTGCAGCGCTTCGAGCAGAAGGGACGATGCAGGTTGGCATCAATCCAGGCCACCGTCTTGCGACACTGCGGGCAGGCGACTTCCAGGGGGCGAGACGTCTGTTCTTGAGTCATGTGAATCCACGGCTGATCTATGTTGGCGTCAGGATGCCCAAACAGTGCGGTCAAGGCAATCCTGATGACGCCTCACAAGGGCGAGGCCGCGCGCCTCAGGAGGTGCTGGCGAGGCCGCGATAGAATTGGTCGAGACGGGCTACCCGGCGGACGAGGGCGTCCGCATTGCCGCTGTTGTCGATGACATCGTCGGCCCTGGCCAGGCGTTCCTCGCGGGGCATCTGGGCGGCGACGATGGCCCTGGCCTGCGCCTCGTCACCGCCGTCCCGATCGACGGTGCGTTGGATCTGTAGCGTCTGCGGCAGGTCGATGACCAGGCGGCGATCGACCAGCCGATGTTGATCGGATTCGAACAGGAGCGGGGAAACCAGCAGGTGATAGGGCGAGTCGGTCGCCGCCATGCGTGAAAGATGCTCGACGATGCGTTCCCGGATGCGCGGGTGGGTGACCGACTCCAGCCAGTGCCGCTCGCACTCATCGGCAAAGACGATTCCGCGCAAGGCGCGACGATCGAGACGGCCGTCGGCCGTCAATACGCCATCGCCGAAGTGCGCCACGATATCATCAAGGGCGGGCTCGCCCGGCGCCACGATCTCCCGGGCGACGTCATCGGCATCGATCCAGTCGATACCGTGGGCGGCGAAGGCACGGGCGACGGTGGACTTGCCTGAGCCGATGCCACCCGTCACGCCGATGGTCAGGCTCATGACACCAGGCCAAGGTAGGCAGCCTGCAAGGGCGCGCCGGCCAGCAGGGCGATCCAGCCCGCCATGGCCAGGAAGGGGCCGAAGGGCATGGGGGCGCCGCGCAGGCGCGGTATGGCGAGCTGAATAAGGATGCCCACCACGGCGCCCACACCGGCCGACAGGATCAGTACCATGGGCAGAGCTTGCCAGCCGAGCCATGCGCCAAGCGCGGCCAGCAGCTTGAAGTCGCCGTAGCCCATGCCTTCCTTGCCGGTGACGAGCTTGAACAGCCAGTAGAAGCCCCACAGCGAGAGATAGCCGGCCATGGCGCCGATCACCCCCGAGGTCAGCATCAATGGCTGGAAGAGCAGTTGATAGCCAAGCCCGACCCACAGCAGGGGCAGGGTGATGATGTCCGGCAGCAACTGAGTACGAAAGTCGATGGCCGCCAGGGCCAAGAGCGTCAGGCAGGCGCCTGTCAGGAAAAGGCTCTCGAGGCTTGCGCCATGAATGGCGAAGACCGCCACCACCAGCGCCATGCCGGCGAGCTCGATCAGCGGGTATTGCAGGCTGATGTGCTTGCCGCAGCCCGCACACTTGCCGCGCCGCTTCAGATAGCCGAGCAGTGGAACGTTATCGTGCCAGGCGATGGAGGCCCGACAGGCCGGGCACTGGGACGCGGGCGTGATCAGGTTGAAGGTCGCCGTAGATTCCTCGTCCTGCTCATCTTCAAGCTCCAGGGCCTCGCGAGCCTCGGCTCGCCAGCCCTGCATCAGCATGACCGGCAGGCGAGTCACCACCACGTTCAGGAAACTGCCCAGGCAAAGGCCGAGCACGATGACCAGTGGCCAGAAGAGGGAAGGCGGAAGATCGGCGAACAAGGAAAGGCTCCTAGTAGTGTTAATGATATCTGGTGGTCGGCGGTGCGGAAGCGAAGTCTATGCGGCCTGGCCGCCCTTGCCGGGCGGTCAGTGTAGTAGGTCAAAGAACGCTACCGAGCTCGAAGATCGGCAGGTACATGGAGACCACCAGGCCGCCCACCAGTACCCCAAGAAAAACGATGATAAAGGGTTCCAGTAGCGACGTCAGGGCATCGACCTTGTTATCGACTTCCTCTTCGTAGTAGGCGGCCACCCGGTTGAGCATGGCATCCAGGGAGCCCGCCTCCTCGCCGATGCCCACCATCTGCACGGCCAGAGCCGGAAACTGTTCAGTGAGGCGCATGGCGAAGTGCAGCTGCTGGCCGGTCGAGACGTCATCACGGACCTGCTGGATGGCGCGTTCATAGACCTTGTTGCCCGAGGCGCCGGCAGCGGTATTGAGTGCCTCGACCAGCGGCACCCCGGCGCCGAAGGTAGTGGCAAGCGTGCTCGAGTAGCGCGACACCGAGGACTTGTCGAGGATGTCGCCGATCACCGGGATGCGCAGCGCGAGGGCATGCATGCGATAGGCGAAGGGTTCTGAGCGTCTCATGCCCTGGCGGATCAGCATGATGGTGCCCACCAGCAGGATGATACCCCACCACCAGTACTGCTGGGCGAATTCGGACATGGCGATGGTCATGCGGGTAGGCGCAGGGAGCTCGGCACCGAAGCCATTGAAGAGGCTTTCGAACTGAGGCACCACCTTGATCAGCAGCAGGGCGGTGACGCCGATGCCGACCCCTATCACGGCCACCGGGTAGTAGAGCGCCTTCTTGACCCGGCCCTTGAGGGTCTCGATCTTTTCTTTGTAGGCGGCCACCTTCTCCAGCATATGATCCAGCGCCCCGGACTGTTCGCCGGCCTCGATCAGGTTGCAGAAGAGCTGGTCGAAGTGCTTTGGGTGCTTGCGCAGCGCTTCCGAGAAACTCGAGCCGGCCGCGACATCGTCCATCAGCTCCTGTACCAGGGCGCGCATGACCGGCTTCTTGAGGGTCTCGGCGACTACCTCGAACCCCTGCAACATGGGCACGCCAGCCTTGATCATGGTCGCCAGCTGGCGGGCGAAGATCATGATGTCCCGGGGCTTGATTGTGCCCATGCCGCCACCGAGGCCGCTCTTGCGGCGGATATTCTTGACCATGATGCGCTGGCCATTGAGGACGCGCTCGACTTCCGCCTTCTCGGTGGCGATGAGCTCGCCACTGACGCGGCGTCCCCCCGGGCCCTTGCCGGTCCATTTCCACTGGTACAGCTTGGACTTGACAGCTGACTTGGGCTTGCGTGCCATGGGCGACTCCCTGAGCGCATGTGATCCACGTTCGCTTCTGCGGGCCTCTCGTGGCCTGAGGCGTAACGCGCCTTCAATCCTTGGTGATACGGTTGATCTCTTCCAGGCTGGTCAGGCCCTGCATGACCTTGTAGAGACCGCTGCGGCGCAGGTCGGGGTGGCCCTCGAGGCGGGCCTGTTCATGTAGCTCCATGGCATTGCCGTTGCGCATGATCAGCTGGCCGATGGCCTCACTGATGGGTACCACTTCGTAGATGCCGACCCGGCCCTTGTAACCGAGGGTACACTGCCTGCAGCCGACCGGATGGTAGAGGGTGGCCGCGCGGATTTCATGCTCCTCGAAGCCCTCCTGTCGCAGGGCTTCCTCGGGGATATCGGTCGGCGCCTTGCAGTGCGGGCAGAGCTTGCGCGCCAGGCGCTGCGCAATGATCAACGAGATGGAACTGGCAATATTGAAGGCCGGAATGCCCATATTGGACAGGCGGGTCAGGGTCTCGGCGGCAGAGTTGGTATGCACAGTGGACATTACCAGGTGGCCGGTCTGGGACGCCTTGACGGCGATCTCCGCGGTTTCCAGGTCACGGATCTCGCCGACCATCACCACGTCCGGGTCCTGGCGAAGGAAGGCGCGCAGGGCGCTGGCAAAGGTCAGGCCGATCTTTGGCAACACGTTGACCTGATTGACCCCGGGTACCTTGATCTCGACCGGATCCTCGGCGGTGGAGATATTGCGCTCGCCGGTATTGATGATATTGATCCCGGTATAGAGCGAGACGGTCTTGCCGCTGCCGGTGGGGCCCGTGACCAGGATCATGCCCTGGGGCTCGGATAGCGCCTTCTCGTACATCTCCCGCTGCGCCGGGGTGAAGCCCAAAGCGTCGATGCCCATCTGCGCGGAGCTGGGGTCGAGGATACGCAGCACCAGTTTCTCGCCAAATACCGTCGGCAGGGAGCTGACGCGGAAGTCGATGGAGCGCTGCTTAGATAACTTCAGCTTGATGGCGCCATCCTGAGGCAGGCGACGCTCGGAGATATCCAAGCGTGACATCACCTTAAGACGCGCGGCAATACGGGTGCGCATGCCGAAGGGCGGCCGGGCCGCCTCGACGAGGATGCCATCGATGCGCAGGCGAATGCGATAGCTGGTCTCGTAGGGCTCGAAGTGAATGTCCGAGGCGCCGCGGCGGATGGCGTCGATCAACACCTTGTTGACGAACTTGACGACCGGCGCATCGTCGCTGCCCGCGGTGATCGCCTTGTCGTCGTCGGTGTTCTCTTCTTCGTATTCCAATCCCTCGAGGGCATCGTCGGCATCGTCAAGATCACCGAAGAGTTCGGCATTTTCATGATGGCTGAGGTAATTCTCGAGGACCGGTCCCAGCTGGTCCACCGGCGCCAACACGCCTTCAACCGTCAGGTTGGTGGCAAATTGCAGTTCATCGAGCTGCGCCAGTATCGAGGGGTAGGGCACGGCGACCGTCAAATGATGCCCACTGCGTGCGAGCGGCATGACGGTGAGCTTGCGCAGAATCTTCTCCGGCATCTCGTTGGCGGGAGGAAGGCTCGCCAGCCGCAGGCCATCGAGGTCGATCAGCGGCAGGCCATACTCCCAGGCCGCCGAGAGCGCTGCGTGTCGCGCTGGCACCAAGCCGTTCTCGACCACATGGCGCATCACCGAGACGTCTTCTTCTTCCGCCTCTTTCACGGCGCGAAGTGCCGCCGCCTCGGTCAGGAGGCCATCCGATACCAGGCGAAGAGGAAAGCCGCGCAGCGCCGATGAGGCAGGCGTTCCGTAGGCTGGGGTTCCCGGGTAGGCCAGTGTCGGCGACTGTGTATCCTCCATGTGCACTCCTTATGATCACGACGCGGCAGGAGACGGCAACCTGAGCACGCCTACTCATTCTAGCTCACTAGATGCGGTTAAGGCACGAGCATGAGGTAACCCCGGCTTCGTGACCTGTATCATGGTATGAGTCAGTAGTGTCAAATCATCGCTGATGTCGTCCACAGATGGTCTTGTCGCTGCTAACCGGCTGTACTAGGGTGGGTGCTGTCATGCATCAAAGTTTAAATCGTTGATTCTAACAAGGCTTAGTGCTTGCAGAACAGGCAACACCAAGCTACTTATATGATACATGCAATGGACTTAGGGAAGGCATCAGCCGACGACCCGACCAGGCATGAAGCAGCACACACGTCCAAGATGGGCGTTCATTCGAGGGGACGAGACATGAAGAAGCAGGGTATGAAGCACCTCAAGGGAATGCAGAATGGTCAGGGAGGCTTTACCCTGATCGAGCTGTTGATTGTGGTGGCGATTATTGGCATCTTGGCGGCAATTGCTATTCCACAGTATCAAGACTACACCGCAGATTCTGCGGATAAGGCTTGCTTGTCAGATATGCGTACCTACGGTTCGGCTGTGGCAATAGAAAGGAATCAAGGCAACGACGCTCCTGATGTTGACACTGTGCTCCCCAAGTACAGTGATACTGGTGCCGGGGAAGAAGGTGAAACTGCTTGTTCTCAGATAACTGCTACCGCAGGTACTTCAAATATCACGGGCACTGCGTACTCTCCTGGTGGATCCGTTACACTTGATATTGGTATTAGTGGGTCGTGAGAGTGGTTTCAGAATTTTGATGTAATAAAAATTTTGACCAGAACCGCATAGTGCTATTCAGTCAGCGGCCGGCAGAGATGTCGGTCGCTTTTGTATATGGGTTGATACATTTTTTGGGTTGAAAGCCTGTAGGTCCTGTTTGTGAGTTAGGCTGCTTAGGATGCTCAAAATGACAAATAAGTACCTACATCATACCCTTGCGAGCGGCTGGCCCCCTTTGGTTTGTTGCCTATGCGTTGCCGTAGGTGTGTTGTTGCCTTGGCAGCTAGGGACGTTGGCCTTTTTCGATATTCAGCGTGGGATTCAATGGCTTAGCCTTGGTCTGGTTGTGGGTATTGCGGGATTTCAGTGTCGCTTGCTGATTTATCGAAACCTGGTGGATTATGTCTCCACTTGTCTCCACTTGTCTCGGCTTGTTGCTGTCTTGCTGGTGGGGCTGGTTTTGTGGCAAGTCTCCTTTGGCGGCCTGGCGATGTTGGAAATGGCCTATCTGGTGCTGCTGGGATCAGCGATTATTGTGGTTGCGGTATCGGTTAAGTGCTATTCGCTTCTGGGGTGGACGTTGCTGGGCGGGCTGCTGACGCTTTTAATACTCATCTATGCTTTATTGGCCATTTACCATATCTTTCTGGTTTGGGGCTTTGCCAATCGCCACGATTTCGGGCCGGGCTTCGCCAACGTCCGTTTCTTTGCCGATGTGGCGGTAGGAGTAATGCCGCTTGCGCTACTCTATGTCGTGGCGCGCCCGAGACCCTCAAAAGTGGCGGCGACACTTTGCTTAGCTCCCTTGTCGGTCTGGTGGTGGCTGCTTTGGGTATCCGAAAGCCGTGCGGCACTGCTGGGGCTCTTTGCCGGCTTGCTTTGCGCGCTCTGGTTATTCGGGCGCGCTGCTCGTTGGCCGGTGACGTTGCTGTCCGTTTCCGGTGCGTTGGGGCTGGTGGGTTGGTGGATCCTCAATCCCATCGGCGGCGGAGGCGGTGATGGAGTTGAAGGTGCCTTTTTGCGCGATATTACCTCTAGCAGTGGGCGCCTCTCGCTATGGGTTGACGCACTGCGCTATGCCGTTGAGCATTTCCCGGTGGGTATCGGGCCCATGGGGTTCGCCGCGGATGGCAACCTGCGCAGTGCTCATGCCCATAATCTATTTCTTAACCTCATGGCTGAGTGGGGGCTTCCGCTGGCGATGCTCCTCTTGGCAGTGCTGATCCATGGTTGCCGGTTGATTATACGGCGTTCCCGTGCTCGTCCGGTCGTGGATAGACCTCTATACGCCTGTTTGGTGATGGCCTTCGTCGGCGTCATGACAAATGCGCAGTTCGCTGGTTCGCATATTATCCCGCTCAGTGCATTGGTAATGGTGCTGGCGATCGGTTTGGTATTTGGCTATAGCTCCACCGGTGAGTCGGGGCCTCCTGAATGCTCGGGCCCTGTGCCGATAGGTGCCACTCTGCTCTGGGCTTGCTTGGTGTTGATGCTGGCTTATATGCTTCATGCAGGGCTTGAGCTCTACTGGCTCTCTATTGATTCCACCCAGACCTGTTTTGAGGAACAGGGGCGTATTTATTTGTACCCGCGTTTCTGGGCTCAGGGGCGATTAGAATGCATGCAGATGATCGCACCGGAGCATTGGCTGTTTTGGCACTTATAGGTTAAGGAGAGCAGCTGGTAACTGCCCCTCAATATCTTTACTTTCATGAAATCGGTGGATTGAGTTGCAGCCACTAATGGAGGGGCTAGGTCTGTAGCCAGACGCTGGGACAGGCTGCTTGTTGCTTGCTGGGGGGAGTGGTTGGATATTGGTCGCTTGGTCTGCTTGACTGATAACAGGATCAATACACCACCACCCTATCTCGCCCGCCGGTCTTAGCCCGGTACAGCGCTTCGTCGGCTTGGGCGTAGAGCGCATCGAAGTTGTAGTCTTCAATGCCGCGGATGCTGGTCACGCCTGCGCTGACGGTGAGGGGGACGATGTCGTCGCCGTGGGGAATCACTAAGTTACCGATGCCACGATGAAGGCGCTCGCATAGTTCATAAGCGCCCTGTGCGTCGGTGTCGGGCATCAACAGGCAGAATTCCTCTCCGCCGATGCGCGCGACGACATCGGATTCCCGCACCAGCTGGGTTAGCGTTGTGGCCAGCTGTTTCAGTACTTGATCGCCGAAGGGGTGGCCGTATCGATCGTTGATATGCTTGAAGTGGTCGATATCGATGATGGCGAGGCTAACCGATGCGCCGCTGCGCCTGGCGAGTGCCAGGGTCTGTCTGGCCTGAGCCATCGCCGAGCGGCGATTCTCGAGGCCGGTCAGCTCATCGGTGATTGAGAGAAGCTCGAGGGCGCTTTGCTGGCCGAGAATCTTGTCGATAGCGATCAGCAGTCCGAGGATGACCACCAGCACCAGGATACCCAGGGCGACGATGATCTGGGTCATCACCGTCATGATGCGTTGCTGCTCGGTCGCGCCACTGATCATCAGCGCATGCAGTTCGCTGTAGATGTAGGCCAGGCTGTGTTCGATGCCAGCTGTCAGTTTATCTAGTTGCTCGCGCTGGTCGGGGCGCTCAAGCACCGATTCGGCAAGGGGGTGCGCCTGCTTAAGAAGGGCACCCAGTCGGGCGAACTCCTGCATGATCTGCGCAAGTTCATCTTCTGGCAGATTGCTGCGTTGAAGGTAATGCGCGATGGTCGTCTGGCGGCTGTCGATGACCCACAGCGCCTCGATCAGCTGTTGCTGGTGGAGTGGCTGTGGGTGGTCGAGCAGGTTAAGGCTGGCCTGTCGCAGGGCATCGCCATCGTGCTGGGCCCGGACGATCTCGCTGGCGAAGGCGATGTAGTCGGCATCCAGCTGCTTCTTGGCGTAGCTGGCATAGAAGGCGATGGCGATCACGGAAAGCCCTGCCAATAGCAGGAAGCTCACCCAGATCAGCAGCTGGCGCCGCGGGAGTCTCAGGCTCAGGCGTGCCTTGTCGGTAGTCACGGCCCGTCAGCTCGCGTTGATCCTGTTCAGTGACCAGATCCATTTGTCGAAGGCTTCCTGCCCTTCGAGCACGGCCTCTTCATCGGCGGGCACTACCAGCATCAGCGGGCCTTGCTGGCTCCGGGGAATGGGTGAGCCATCGAAGCGTGTGACCAGCAGGTAGGTCTTGTCGCTGAGCTGGGCAGGCGACAGGAAAACGGAGTAGTTGTCGACCGCCACCAGGCGCAGCCGTTCGGCGTCGTCCAGCGCATGAGAGGCGAGCAAGTCGTCCAGCAGCACGCCACTGTAGACACCCTCAGGCCCCTCGGGGTGTTTCATGCTGGCCTCGAAAAGTGGCAGGCGCTCGATATCGGCGAGCGACAATTTCTCTCGCCGGTCGCTGGCCTGTAGGGTGAGGACCGGCGTGGTGTCCTGGGAGGGCGTAAGCGGGCTTGGCGTCAGCTCGCCGGCCTGCAGGCCGGTGCTGAGCAGCAGTCCTGTCAGTAACCCTGTCAGCAGCACCGCCAGGCGGTCGCGTCTTCGAAGAAAGCCGGCTTTTCTTGCGCTGGCGACCGCAGTCGATCGAGTTCGGAACAGACGTTTGCTGAACATCATCATGATTTTCCCTGCATGGCCCAGGTCGCTCGGTCTGGAACCGGCGCCGTAGGCTTATGTTGTTTCGGCAGCGGTGGTCACCCAGTCCAAGCATGAGAGCCTTAGATGCCATCATCTTTTATCATGAGTGACTCTAGTCGAGGGCTCGGCTTCTGTGAACTGGGCTGGGATGTAAGCCAAAGCCTGGGCCCTCCATGCGCCGTAGGGAGAGGGTCAACGCTCTGCCATGCCCGGGGTGCCTCTAATACACGGCCTGCTCTTCTAGTACATGGCCTGCTCTTCGCCGACGACTTCCTTGAGCAGCTCGAGATAGAGCTTGTCGGCCTCCGAGTGCTCGCTGGGGTCTTCGGGAATATGCACGCTGGTGGTGTCGGAGATGTCATTGGCGATGCGGGCCATGATCTTGGCATCCGAGCCCTGAGCCAGGTGCTGGCGGGCTACCACCAGCGATTGTTCGAGGATCTGCGGGTCCTGCAGCAGCTTCTTGATGAACCCGCGTAGTTCGTTGATGACGCGTGTTTTCTGGATTTCGGATGCGGACATGGTGAGCTCCTCGTGAAAGCAAGAATGCCGGGCAGGAGGACTGCCCTAGTAATGGCGTGACCATAGCATATTGAGAATGGGGGCGGTGAGCCCGTGAGGGAAGAGCCGTTGCCGTCATGAGGGTAGAGAAGTGAACTGAGAAATTATTATTAGAATGTGCTAAACCTAGGTGTGTGGCCTTGTCACCGTTACCTTGCATTCAGCGTTGGATGTTCGTCGCAATAATGTGTGGCATATACTCAGCTTAATTTGTGGCAGATTTTTGGATGCTGTCTAATAAGTTCACTGATGATCGCCTTTGCCCGGCAACAGGTCTCTGCCAGGACGCGCCTGGCTCACAGAATGGACGACATGCCATGCCATACCTTCTTCCCGCAGCTGTTCCTCGGACGGTTGCTGCTCGCCTCCGTGTCGCCCCCCGCTGGCTGACAGGAGGGTTATTGATAGCGTCCATGATGCAGGCGGCCCCTGGCCTGGCTCAGGAGGCTGGCACCGCCACGCTCACTTCCGCCGTGCGCCAGGCGGTCAACGGCAACCCGGAGGTGCAAGCCGCTTGGCATGCCTTCCAGGCCTCGGCTGATGAAGTCGATGTGGCGCGTGGGGAGTACTTGCCGAGCGTCGATCTCACCGCGGCGGTTGGCCGCGAGGATGTCGACGACGATGGCGCCGACAGCTATAGCACCGATTATGTCGAGCTATCGCTGACCCAGATGCTGTACGACGGTTTCTCTACCCGCAATGAAGTCGCGCGGCTCGATCGCGCCAGGCGGGTGCGCTTCCTGGAGTTGCTCGATACCAGCGAGAAAGTGGCGTTCGAGACCTTCCGCGCCTACGAGGATGTGCGTCGCTATCGCGAGCTGGTGGCGCTGGCACGGGACAACTATGCCAAGCATCTGCGGGTGTATCGGCAGATCGAGGAGCGAGTGGCTTCCGGTGCCGGGCGCCGGGTGGACCTGGAGCAGATCAGTGGCCGCCTGTCGCTGGCAGAATCGAACCTGATGACCGAGGCTGCCAACCTGCATGACGTCAGTGCCCGCTTCCAGCGCCTGGTAGGCCGGGTACCGGCGCTTAGCCTGGCGCCCACGCCGGCGCTGAGCGAGCGCCTGCCTGCTTCGTTGCAGACCACGCTCAACGAGGCCTACCGGGGCAATCCCGGCTTTCATGCCGCTATCGAGAATATCGAGGCCACCCGCAAGGAGCTGGCGGGTACCCGCTCGGCCTTCCAGCCTCGGCTGGAGCTCCAGGCCCAGACCGGGCGTAACAACTGGAGCTCGGGTTCCGCACGTCGCGACGGCCATACCGCCGAGCTGGTTGCCAGCGTCAACCTCTATCGGGGTGGCAGCGACCTGGCCCGGTTCCGGCAGGTCAGCGACGAGGTCGAGCGCAGCCTCAGCCTGCGCGACCAGGAGTGTGTGAGCCTGCGCCAGACGACTTCGATTGCCTATCAGTCGGCGCAACGGCTCGAGGAACAGCAGCGCTACCTGAATCAGCATCGTCAGCATATCGACCGGGTGCGTGGTGCCTACCAGCAGCAGTTCGATATCGGCCAGCGGACCCTGCTCGACGTCCTGGATAGCGAGAACGAGTATTTCGATGCCAGTCGTGCCTATGCCAATGCGCTCCATGATCAGCGCATCGCCCAAGCGGAGACCCTGTCGGCCATGGGAGCGCTGCTCGCCGAGCTCGAGGTCCGTCGTGATGGGTTGCCGTCGCTTGGCGAACTGGGAGGCCAGGGCGCAGTGACTGACCCCGGCGCGATCTGTCCAGCGCAGGGTCCGGCCAGGTTGACGCTCGATGACCTGACCACTGGTCTCGATGTGCCCAAGGCCGCCTCGCCCGACATCGTGCTCTCTGCGGATGCGCTCTTCGCCCCGGGCAGCGCCGAGCTTTCACCCCGGGCCAGGGATGAGCTCTCGGGGCTGGCGGCGGAGCTCAAGGCCCGCAATGACCTGGTAGGGATCGTGATCGCCGGCCATGCCGACAGCACCGGCAGCGATGCCGTCAACGAGCCGCTGTCCCAGGATAGGGCCGACCGCGTAGCCGGTTACCTGGCGACGCGGGGCGTGTCACGTGACCTGCTCGAAGCGCGTGGTTTCGGTTCGCGTCGGCCGATGACCACCAATGCCACGGCAGAAGGCCGCCGCGCCAACCGCCGCGTCGAGATCACTTTGGAGACGCGGGAGGTCGGTTTTCATGCCTCGCCGGGGCGCCCGGGCTCCCTGTCCGCTGCCTACGCAGCTGTGTCCGACGCAGCCCCCGCAGCCCCCGCAGCCCCCGTGGCCACAGATGTCGCCTACATCCAGATCGTCGCCCTGAGTGCGGCGGATCGGGCCATGGCCCTCAAAGAGGACCTGACGACACGGCTGGGAGGTGAGCTGCGGGTACTGAGTGGAGAGAGGCTGCATCGGGTGCAGGTCGGCCCGATCGCCAAGCAGGAGGTGCCTGTCCTGCAGGCGGAACTCGAGTCGCTGGGCTATACGGATTCCTTCGTCGTCGCAACAGATCAGCCCGGCTGAGTTCTCTAAGCACTTGTGCCGGCATGAGTTGCCGGCACACCACTCCACCCATGTCTTGAGTTCACGCCTCAACCCCAACACAATGCGCCGGTTTGTCGCCTTTCTTTTTTCACAGAGCGTTCGAGATTCTATTGACCAGTGATGCCCGCAAGGCCAAGGATGCCGCCACCCAGCCAGCGCCGGACGACGCGCCACCGCCTCAGGACGACCTGCTGGCCTGCCTGCAAGTGGTGGCGCGCGCCCATGATCGTGAGACCAGCCCGGACACCCTGATTGCCGGTCTGCCCCTTGAGGGGGGGCGTCTGACTCCGTCCGTCTTTCCCCGAGCGGCCAAGCGTGCCGGGCTCTCGGCGCGGCATACGCGCTGTCGGCTGGTGCAGCTCAATCCCTCGCTGTTCCCGCTGGTGCTGCTGCTCGAGCCGATGCGTGCCTGCGTATTGCTGTCACTGGACGTCAAGGAGCGCCGGGCCCGAGTGATCTTCCCGGAGTTGGGTGAGGCCGCGGTCGAGGTGAGCCTCGATGAACTGAAGGCCCGCTACAGTGGTCGCGCCCTCTATGCCCGCCCGGCGTTCCGCTTCGATGCTCGGAGCCCCGAGCTCGGCGCCACGCGCCGCGGGCACTGGTTCTGGGACGTGATCCGAGAGAACCGTCGTGTCTATCGCGATGTACTGATCGGCTCCGTGCTGATCAACCTCTTCGCCATCGCCATGCCCCTGTTCGTGATGAACGTCTATGACCGAGTGGTGCCCAACCATGCCACCGAGTCGCTCTGGGTGCTGGCGATCGGCATCATTTTGGTGCTCTGCTTCGACCTGGCTCTGCGGCTGATGCGCAACGCCTTCGTGGATCTTGCCGCCAGCCGGGCGGACGTCAAACTGTCGTCCGCGATCATGTCGCGGGTGCTGGGCGTGCGCCTGGAGTATCGGCCCGCCTCCACCGGCTCATTCGCCTCCACCCTGCAGTCTTTCGAGTCGGTGCGGGCCTTCATCGGTTCGGCGACGGTGGTGGGGCTGGTGGATCTGCCCTTTGTGCTGCTGTTTGTGACCATCATCGCCTTGATCGGTGTGCCCCTGGTCATCCCGATCCTGGTCGGCATCGTCTTCGTGCTGCTCTATGGTCTGGCCGCCCAGCGCCGGCTGCATGAACTCTCCGCGACGACCTGGCGTGCCAGCGCCCAGCGTAACGCCACCCTGGTCGAGTCGCTCGGCAACCTCGAGACCGTCAAGGCGCTGAGGGCCGAAGGCCGTCTGCAGGCGATCTGGGAAAAGTCCACCGCCTTCCTGTCACGCACCTCGGCGCAGCTGCGCCTCACCGCGTCCTCGGTGACCAGCGTGGCGATGTGGACCCAACATACCGTCGCGGTGGCTGTGATCGTGGTGGGCGTCTACCTGATCATTGCCGGCGACTTGACCCAGGGCGGCCTGATCGCCGCCTACCTTCTGTCGTCTCGTGCCATGGCGCCGATCAGCCAGTCGGCGGGACTGCTCGCCCAGTATCATCAGGCCTCGACGTCGCTGGACTCACTCAACGAAGTCATGGCGCAGCCGACAGAGCGCGGCGAGCAGCAGCAGTGGGTGTCGCGGCCGGTGATTCGCGGCGAGGTCGAGTTCTCGCGGATATCGCTGCGCTACCCAGGCGAGGAGCGAGAGGCGCTGCGCGAGGTCTCGCTCAGGGTGGAGGCCGGCGACAAGCTGGCCTTGTTGGGTAAGGTTGGTTCGGGCAAATCGACGCTCCACAGGCTGCTGCTGGGGCTCTACCAGCCCACCGCAGGGGCCGTGACCGTCGATGGGGTGGACATCCGCCAGTTCGACCCGCTGGAGCTGCGCCGCCATATCGGTTATGTGCCCCAGGACGTCAGCCTATTCTTCGGTTCGCTGCGCGACAATGTGATTGCCGGCGGTGGCAGCGACGGGGTCAGCGACGAGATGCTGCACTGGGCGATCGAGGTCGCTGGCCTCAAGGCCTTCGTCGACAGTCATCCGATGGGGCTTGAGCTGCCGGTCGGCGAGCGGGGCGAGCGGCTCTCCGGTGGACAGCGTCAGAGCGTGGCGATTGCCCGTGCCCTGGTGCACGACCCGCAGATTCTGCTGCTCGATGAGCCGACCAGTGCCATGGATCATGCAAGCGAAGAAGCCTTCAAGCAGCGCTTGTCCACGCTGGCCAAGGCCAAGACGGTCATCGTTGTCACCCATCGCACCTCCTTATTGTCCCTGGCCGACCGGGTGGCGGTCATCGATGGGGGGCGGGTGGTCGCCGACGGGCCACGCGATCAGGTCGTTGAGGCCCTGCGCAATGGCAAGGTCGGGAGGGCTGCACGATGAGCCGAAAAGATGATGCGTCCCGCCATGCCGAGCAGAAGGGCTTCGAGGCCATCGGCCGGGTATCGGAAGAGGGGGGCAAGGTGCTGCGCCCCCTGATCGACCGCCTGTTTGCCAAGCGGGTATCCTCGGCTCACCTCGACCGTGACTGGGCTACCGACGCCGACTGGGCGCGCCTTCAGCAGGAACCCTTGCGCGCTCGGGCGCTGTTGTATGGGATGCTGCTGGCGCTCCTGAGCCTGGGCGTCTGGGCCTATTTCGCCGAGCTGGACGAGGTCAGTCGCGGTGTGGGTCGCGTGATTCCCTCGTCTCAGCTGCAGCGGGTGCAGTCCTTCGATGGGGGCGTGGTCAAGGCGATCCTGGTCGAAGAGGGCGAGCGAGTCGAGGCGGGTCAATTGCTGATGCGTATCGATCCAACCCGCTTTGTCTCGACCTTCCGTGAGAATCGGGCCCGTGCCAGGGCGCTTCAGGCGAGAGCCGCTCGCTTGCGTGCCCTGGCCACCGACAGTGCCTTCAATCCGCCGGAGGCCCTGCGTGTCAAAGCCCCCGATCTGGTCGCCCAGGAAACCGAACTCTATGCAAGCAGTCAGTCGGCTCTGGCCGAGCAGTTGGGGGTGCTTCAGGAGCGGCTTAGCCAGCGCCAGGCCGAGCTCGCCGAGGCGCGGTCTCGGCTTGCCACCGCCTCCCGCGAACTCAACCTGGCCTCGCGGGAGCTGTCCCTGACGCGGCCGCTGCTCGATACTGGCGCCGTTTCCGAGGTCGAGGTATTGCGCCTGGAACGCGAGGTCTCCCAAGCCAGCGGTGATCGCAACCAGGCGCGTTCTCAGGTCTTACGTCTCGAGTCCGGCGCAGAGGAGGCGCGGGCCCAGCTTCGGGAAGCCAAGGCCGAGCAGCGCAGCGAGTGGCGCAACCAGCTTTCAGAGACGCTGTCCGAGCTCTCCACCCTCGATGAGTCCAGCACCGGGCTTGAGGATCGCGTGCGCCTGGCCGAGATCCGCTCACCGGTCGATGGCATCGTGCAGCGCATGACCATCAACACCATTGGCGGCGTCGCCCAGCCAGGACAGGATGTGGTCGAGGTCGTGCCAAGCGACGATCGTCTGCTGGTCGAGGCGCGCATCGCTCCGCAGGACATCGCCTTCCTGAGGCCCGGCCAGCCGGCCACTATCAAGCTCACCGCCTATGACTTTGCGATCTATGGCGGGGTGCCCGCCGAACTCGAGCATATCAGCGCCGACACTATCACCGACGAAGAGGGGAATACTTTCTATCTGGTGCGCGTCAAGACTCAATCGGGCACGCTGAAAGAGCAGTTGGAGATCATCCCGGGCATGACCGCCGAGGTGGATATCCTCACCGGTAAGCGAACGGTGATGGAGTACTTGTTGAAGCCCCTGCTGCGTGCTGGGCAGAACGCCCTGACGGAGAGATGAGCCGATGATGCAACACTGGATCCTCCTTCCCCCCGAGCAGGTGCCGATGCGCTGGCGCGAGGCCTTTCCCGAGGGGCGTGCGGTGGAGGCCGTAGCGCTGGGCGATGCGCTCGATGGCGGCTGCCAGGTATGGATCCCCATCCAGCTGCCGGATTGGGAGCAGCAGGTTGCTCGTCTCTCCGCCTCTGGCGCCGTGGTCTGCGTACTCACCCTGAACCCTGATAGTCGGGAAGCTCTCCAGGCGCTGTCGGCCGGGGCTCGTGGCTATGCACACCTGCTATCGCCGCCTGACCTTCTCAAGCAGGTCTCTCTGGTGGTCGAACACCAGGGCATCTGGATGGGCAGCGAACTGCTGTCTCGGGTCGTCCGGGTCAGCTTCCAGTCCCTTGGCGGGCGTGACGGGGTGCAATCCGAATCTCTGGATCAGCTGACCGAGCGCGAGCGTGCCGTCGCCTTGGCTGTGGCCGAAGGTCACAGCAACAAGGAAGTGGCACGACAGCTCGATATTACCCCCCGCACCGTCAAGGCCCATCTTGGCGCTATCTTCCGCAAGCTGGAGGTTCGTGATCGCATGCAACTGGTCCTCATGCTTTCTCGCGAAACCTCTCCCAGCGTCTTGCCCAATTAAGCACCTGTACCATCGGTACAATACCCTGAGGTGATTACCCGACTTATGCTTGATGGCATAAGTCATCCGTGCGTCTTAATGTCTGATGCTAAGGGCGCCGTTTTTCGGGAATCGTCATTATGTCTATCGCTACCGTTGTCTCCATCACAGGTCAGGCCTGGGCGCGTGATGCTCAGGGTAACCTGCGTGAACTCCGCCTCGGCGATCAGCTGCAGGAAGGGGAGACTCTAGTGACCTCGGATAATGGCACCGTCGAGCTGGATTTCCTGGACGGCCTGCCTCCGGTCGCAATTGGTGGGGGACAGCAGGTGGCGATGAGCGGAGAGCTCGATGCCAGTGTGCCCGTCGATAACGACGAGGCCAGCGCCGACGATGAGGGTATCGAAACCCTGTTGACCGCTCTGGAGGGTGATGACGACCTGTTCGATAGCCTTGAGTCGCCAGCTGCCGGCGGCGGAGGTGGCATTGGTGGCGGAGGCCACAGCTTTGTCCAGCTGGCGCGAATCATGGAAAGCGTCGACCCGCTGGAATTTGATTTCGATACGGCGCGTGATCCCGTGACGAGCATAGAGTTAGAGGGTGATGAGGCGACGGTCGACGATGGCGATAGCCTCGACACCAGTGCCGAGATCAGTGTCACCCTCGGCGATATCAACAGCGCCAACGCCTCCAGTGCTCTGATCAGCGGCACCACCAGCGGCGTGGAAGCCGGGCAGGTGGTGAGCCTGGTGATCAGCGACGATGATGCCACCAGCGCCGACGTGGCAGTCACCGCGACGGTCCAGCCCGATGGCAGCTACGAAATCACCGCCGACCTGAGCGATCTCGACGACGGCAGCCTGACCGTGACCGCCACGGTCGAAGACCAGGCGGGCAATGAGGCTATTGCCACAGATACCGCTAACCTCGACACCACCATCGGTGACGGTGACACCACCATCGGTGACGGTGACACCACCAACGGGGCCGCCGTCACCATCGATGGCATCAGCGATGACACCGGCACCTCCCGCAGCGACTTCGTCACCAACGACACCAGCCTTGAGCTCAGCGGCCGCGTCGAGCTGGCCGACGGCGACAGCCTCACGGTGCGCTTCAACGGCACCGACTACACCACCGCCAATGGCCTGGTGATTGCCGACGGCAGCTGGACGCTGGATCTGACCGACACCGAACTGGCCGAGGGCACCTATCCCGTCAGTGCGGTGGTCAGCGACGCCGCGGGCAACGCAGCCACCGCCACGCAAGACGTGGTGATCGACACCACCATCGGCGACGGTGACACCACCAACGGGGCGGCGGTCACCATCGATGGCATCAGCGATGACACCGGCACCTCCCGCAGCGACTTCGTCACCAACGACACCAGCCTTGAGCTCAGCGGTCGCGTCGAGCTAGCCGACGGCGACAGCCTCACGGTGCGCTTCAACGGCACCGACTACACCACCGCCAATGGCCTCACCCTCGATGCCACGGCCGGTACCTGGTCACTGGATCTGACCGACACCGAACTGGCCGAGGGCACCTATCCCGTCAGTGCGGTGGTCAGCGACGCCGCGGGCAACGCAGCCACCGCCACACAGGACGTGGTGATCGACACCACCATCGGTGACGGTGACACCACCAACGGGGCCGCCGTCACCATCGATGGCATCAGCGATGACACCGGCACCTCCCGCAGCGACTTTGTCACCAACGACACCAGCCTGGTGCTCAGCGGCCGCGTCGAGCTGGCCGACGGCGACAGTCTCACGGTGCGCTTCAACGGCACCGACTACACCACCGCCAACGGCCTCACCCTCGATGCCACGGCCGGTACCTGGTCACTGGATCTGACCGACACCGAACTGGCCGAGGGCTCCTATCCCGTCAGTGCGGTGGTCAGCGACGCCGCGGGCAACGCAGCCACCGCCACGCAAGACGTGGTGATCGACACCACCATCGGCGACGGTGACACCACCAACGGGGCGGCGGTCACCATCGATGGCATCAGCGATGACACCGGCACCTCCCGCAGCGACTTCGTCACCAACGACACCAGCCTGGTGCTCAGCGGCCGCGTCGAGCTGGCCGACGGCGACAGTCTCACGGTGCGCTTCAACGGCACCGACTACACCACCGCCAACGGCCTCACCCTCGATGCCACGGCCGGTACCTGGTCACTGGATCTGACCGACACCGAACTGGCCGAGGGCTCCTATCCCGTCAGTGCGGTGGTCAGCGACGCCGCGGGCAACGCAGCCACCGCCACGCAAGACGTGGTGATCGACACCACCATCGGCGACGGTGACACCACCAACGGGGCGGCGGTCACCATCGATGGCATCAGCGATGACACCGGCACCTCCCGCAGCGACTTCGTCACCAACGACACCAGCCTGGTGCTCAGCGGCCGCGTCGAGCTGGCCGACGGCGACAGTCTCACGGTGCGCTTCAACGGCACCGACTACACCACCGCCAACGGCCTCACCCTCGATGCCACGGCCGGTACCTGGTCACTGGATCTGACCGACACCGAACTGGCCGAGGGCTCCTATCCCGTCAGTGCGGTGGTCAGCGACGCCGCGGGCAACGCAGCCACCGCCACGCAAGACGTGGTGATCGACACCACCATCGGCGACGGTGACACCACCAACGGGGCCGCCGTCACCATCGATGGCATCAGCGATGACACCGGCACCTCCCGCAGCGACTTCGTCACCAACGACACCAGCCTTGAGCTCAGCGGCCGCGTCGAGCTGGCCGACGGCGACAGCCTCACGGTGCGCTTCAACGGCACCGACTACACCACCGCCAACGGCCTCACCCTCGATGCCACGGCCGGTACCTGGTCACTGGATCTGACCGACACCGAACTGGCCGAGGGCTCCTATCCCGTCAGTGCGGTGGTCAGCGACGCCGCGGGCAACGCAGCCACCGCCACGCAAGACGTGGTGATCGACACCACCATCGGCGACGGTGACACCACCAACGGGGCCGCCGTCACCATCGATGGCATCAGCGATGACACCGGCACCTCCCGCAGCGACTTCGTCACCAACGACACCAGCCTTGAGCTCAGCGGCCGCGTCGAGCTGGCCGACGGCGACAGCCTCACGGTGCGCTTCAACGGCACCGACTACACCACCGCCAATGGCCTGGTGATTGCCGACGGCAGCTGGACGCTGGATCTGACCGACACCGAACTGGCCGAGGGCACCTATCCCGTCAGTGCGGTGGTCAGCGACGCCGCGGGCAACGCAGCCACCGCCACGCAAGACGTGGTGATCGACACCACCATCGGCGACGGTGACACCACCAACGGGGCGGCGGTCACCATCGATGGCATCAGCGATGACACCGGCACCTCCCGCAGCGACTTCGTCACCAACGACACCAGCCTGGTGCTCAGCGGCCGCGTCGAGCTGGCCGACGGCGACAGTCTCACGGTGCGCTTCAACGGCACCGACTACACCACCGCCAACGGCCTCACCCTCGATGCCACGGCCGGTACCTGGTCACTGGATCTGACCGACACCGAACTGGCCGAGGGCTCCTATCCCGTCAGTGCGGTGGTCAGCGACGCCGCGGGCAACGCAGCCACCGCCACGCAAGACGTGGTGATCGACACCACTGCGCCGGGTGGGGGCAGTGGAGGAGGTGAGGGCAACGCCATCGCCTTCGACGACGCCGTGATCGACGCCAGCGAACAAGGCAGCGTCACCTTCAGCGGCACCGTGGAAGACGGGGCCACGATCGATAGCCTCGTGATCAGCGACAGCAACGCCACCACCGCCGACCTCAGTGTGGCGGCGAGCGACATCACCGTGGGCGACGACGGCACCGTCAGCGTGGTGGGGCAGGATCTGAGCGACCTGGCAGACGGCGAGCTGACCGTGACCATGACCGTCACCGATGCCGCCGGCAACACGGGCCGCGTGGATAACAGTGCCACCCTCGACACCTCCGAGCTCGAAATCACGAACTTGTCTGATTCCGGTGACGTCACGGTTTATGAGTCTTTCCTAGACGATGGGACTCGGGTCGGTGACGGCTCGGTTGTAGGCAAGAGTTGGTTTGGCATCAGTGCCACGGCGGGTATCCAGACCTTGGCGATTACTGGAACATTAAGGTCCGGTGCTGGAGAGCAGACCGGTGAAACAGTCAGCTTGAGCTTGAGTCAACTCGAAGGCATTACGTCGAGTACACCGGTAGAGATCAATACGGATCAAGGTGGCATTCTTCGCTTGACTGGTTTCGATGCGAGCACAGGGAAGGTGGATTACGAGTTCGAATTGAGCCAGGCGGTTACGCATCAAGAGGGTGGCGATGCGCGTAACCTGCTTGTTCAGTCGGGCATCGATATAACTGTCACTGACGTTGCTGATAACGTTGAGGCAGAGGCGATCAACGTGGTCATCGTGGATGATGCTCCTGTTGTGGAAGAGTTCCAGGATGCGCTTCTCAGTGTGGAGGTGGGGACCATTCTAAGTGGCAGCCTCGGAATTCAGCTCGGATCGGACACTGAGACTGCTTCCGTAGAGGATATTTCGCTTTCGACCAATGATGACGGTCAGATCCTGGCTCAATACTCGGATCCCGTGTCAGGGGCATTGATGACGGCACCGGTTACAGTCGAGAGTGGACAAACACTGACATATGCCGTGCAGGATGGAGTGCTTACGGCCACAACGTCGGACGGAGAGGCTGCATTTCAGATTACGGTGGATCCGGGCTCCGGTAGTTACACCCTTGAGGTGTTCAAGGAAATTGATCCGGCGGCTCAGGTCTTTACAGGCTTTTCATTGAGTACTGGTGGGAACAACGCATCTCCGACCTTTGGCGATGATAGCCTGCAAGTGACGGTCTCTGCCGGTGATCTTTCGCCGAATTGGAGCGCCAAAAGTATCTGGGTGGCGCAAGGGGGTAAGATTACAACCGGTCAAACGCTAAGGTTCGATTTTCATGAGCCAGGAGAGTCAACGCTCTCCAACCCATTGAGCAAGATTGTCTTTACAACCAATGGCGCGAGCAGTTGGGAGGCTTACCTCGACGGTGAGCTTGTCCACTCTGATGAAAGTGCTGAAGGGGTCTTGACCATTCTGGCCGAAGATGTTGGTTCCTATTTTGACCGAATCGACTTCATTGGTACCTCGGATGGGTATAGCGTAAGTAATAACTTGCAAGGGCTGTATCTTGATTCCTCTACTGACTTCGCTCTGGCTGGTGAAGTAACGGTCAAAGATGGTGATGGCGACAGTGTGACAGTGGAAGGTGACTTCAGCTTCAGTGCCGATTCGAACTTTGAAGGTGGCCCAGGCGATGAAATCCTTGTTGGTACCACCGACAACGATGTGCTCATGGGAGGTGAAGGAAACGACCAGCTCATTGGCAGAGAAGGCAGCGACACTCTCTTTGGCGGATTGGGTGCCGATGTCTTCGTCTGGCAGCTAGGCGATGAAGGGCAGCCCGGCGATTCGGCCCACGATACGGTGAAGGATTTTTCCCTCGCCGAAGGGGATTCCCTGAACCTTACCGAACTACTGGTCGATGAGACGACTGATTCAATCGATGACTACCTGCATGCCGAACCCAGTGCCACGGGTGATGATACCATCCTGCATGTCAGCACCACGGGGGGATTCGGTGGTGACTTTTCCAACAACTCGGGACAGGAAGATCAGACGATTACCCTGGAAGGCGTTTCGATGGATGGTCAGTCATCGCAAGCCTTCATCAATGACCTGATCCAGAATGGCAACCTGAATATTGATCAATAACGAGCCTGGGGTGCTGTATGAGGTGCTATATGAATGACTACAGCAGGCCCATGGCAGGGAAGCAGTGTCTTGCGAGGGAACGGCATGTACATCAAGCGGAATAAGGCAGGAGAGATTGAGCAGCTCAGCCGGGTAGCTACGGGCGATTGTCAGGAGCGGATCGATGTCGATGCCCCGGAGCTGGATGTCTTTCTGGAGCGTGAAGATAGCGAAAGCGGTGGCAAGCTTGCACAGTCGGATCTGGGGTTGGTCCGTGTGATCGAGGATCTGGTCGATGTGCTGATCGAGCGCAACCTGATCAGCTTCACCGACTTTCCGCAGGCCGCACGCGACAAGCTGATGACCCGCCAGAGCCTGAGGCAGCAGCGCAACAGCGTGGCCTTGCTCGGCGAGCGGGACGAGGAGGATGCGATCTAGCGGCCATGGGGTGGCCGCCCTCGCATGAAAGCCGGAATCCAGGAAGCACAAAGCCGGATCGTCCTATGGTCGATCCGGCTTCGTGTCTGTTGGTACCGTGTGGAAATGAGTGAATATCTAGCCTTCGAACTTCACCACCGGCCCCGTCACCCCATCCATGCCAATCTCGACGAGAGCTTGGCGTTCTTCTGGGGTTTTCACGCCTTCGGCGATGGCCAGGATCCCCAGCGAGTGGCTCAGTGTCGCCATGCCGCGCAACAGCGTCTGGTGTGCGGTCTGCTGGTCGATATCCCGGATCAGCGAGGCATCGAACTTGAGGTAGCTCAGGCCACTGCCCTGCAGGTCGGCGAGGTGTGTGAACTGCTGGCCGACGTGTTCAAGGCCGATATGGCAGCCAAAGCGTTGCAGGGCATGGCACAGGGACTGGAAATCCTTCAGCTGATGGATGGCCACCGTCTCGGGCAATTCCAGCCACAGCCGCCTGGCTGCCTCGGGGTGGGCCAACAGCAGTTCATGCAGCCGCTGATGGAACCCCGAGCTTGCAAGGCTTCGGGCCGAGAGGTTTAGCGCCATCGGCGCCTGTTCTTGTTCCAAGGTACGCAGAGCACTCTCGATGCTGGCCAGATCCAAGGCTTCATCCAACTGGAAGCGTGTGATCCAGGCTAGATAGGTGCCCGCTGGCTGCCAATCGCCATCCAGCCAGAGACGTGAGGGGCATTCCATATGCAGCAACTTCCCTTCGGCATCGAGTACCGGGTAGCGAGCTAGCCTAACGCCTTGTTCGAGAGCCGTTTCCAGCGCGTGTCGCCATTCTGCATGGTTGCGGTATTTCAGGACATCGGGCGTCGGCTCCGTCATGCAGATCGATCGTCCACCACGCGCCTCGGCCCTGGCCAGTTCCCCATCGAGTTGGCTGAGCAGCGTCTCGCGTGGGACATCGTGCTTGAAGGCGACGATGCCGATGGGTAGGTCGAGCAGGCTGGGTTGTCGGTCGGCGAGCGGATGCAGGCGCTGAGTGAGCTGGTCGGCGACATCGTCGGGTGTCATGCCGTGGGGTAGCAGGATGGCGAAGTCACTGCCATTGAGGCGGCCTAGCTGGCTTTCATGATGCTCCAGCGATAACTCATGAAGAGCCGTGGCTATCTCGTGGAGAAAGCGATCGGTCTCCGGTCGCCCCAGCTTGGCATTGAGAGCTTCAAGGTCGGCGACCCTTACCATGGCCAGGCAGCCCTGGTGGAAGACTTCCTTGTTGTCCAGGGCATGCTGGAGATGCGTCATGAAGTAGGCCCGATTGGCGAGGCCGGTGGTCGCATCCTGTTGCAGCTTACGTCTCAGGTCCTCGAGCTTGCCGCTTTCCCGGGTCAACATCTGACGTACGCTGCCGGACAGGCGGTTCATGGCCGCGACCAATTCGCGCAACTCCTGTGTCCTGGGCTCCGGGGCGATGGTGAAGCGTCGGTTGCCGATATCGTTGGCCTGGTCGATCACCGCCGCCAGCGGGCGACGGATGCGCCGAACGATCCACCAGGCGATCAAAGCGCTGATCAAGGCGGCGAAGGCAAACCAGGCCACCAGTTGCTGGGCGCTCTGCCACAGGGAGCGGTAGGCATAGCTGTGCTGACTCTCGAGCATCAGGGTGCCGTACTGACGCCAGCCATCCTGCACCACGGCATGGCCGGGAGGAATGGTGAAGTGGGTCAGGTCCACGAACCAGCCCGGTACATCGGCGATGAACGGAGGGGCCTCGCGGCGCAGGATGAGGTCGCCGGCGGAGTCGCGCAATTCGATGCGCCGGTAGTGGCCGGTATCGAACTGGGCGGCCAGCAACAGCTCGATGGTGACAGGATCCTTGTCGAGCTGACTCATGGACAGGGCCAGTGCATTGGCATTGTCGGCGTTCTTGATGCGCACTTCCTGCTCGATGTAATGGCGACTGGTCGATAGCCCCACGATCAGGCTGCCGCCGAAGGCGAGCAGCAGGACGGTGGCGATGGCCAGCCATAGCTGTTTGATCAGAGACATCCCAAGCTCTCCCTCTGCCGCCTATTGGCGGTTATATCGATCATCATCGAATGTGTCACCGTTAAAGTCGAAATCCCTGTTCTCGCATGCGGGCCAGTACGCTGCGCCAGCGAGACAGACGCTGCACCGGGTCGACCCGTGACTGGCTGGACCCGCCGGTCCAGAGGCCGTCGCTGTTGAAACTGAACACGGGCGTCAGGTCCAACCGCTCGCTGGCGGGACGAATGCTCTCCACAAGGTTGTCCAGTACCAGCGGTTCTGCCCCCGGCAGGCGGTAATAGCCCAGCACCATGTGTGCCTGAGAGAGACCGCCGCGCCCCAGGGTCGCCCGGACATAGATCAGTCGCAGTCGCTCGGAGGCCATCCCCAGCTGCAGCAGGGTGATGTACTTGGCGATGGTGAAGTCCTCGCAGTCACCATCGCCGCGCCCCAGCGTCTCCAGAGGCGTGGCCCAGTAATCTTCCTGCTGCCAGATGGCACGGTCATCCAGCCAGCGAATACGCTGGTTGAAGAAGTCGTTGACCCCGGCCAGCTGCTCGGCGATGGCGAGGGGGCGAAGGCGCTCGATCAGGGCGAGCCAGGCCTCCAGCGCCGCCGTGCCTTGTGTCTCAAAGCGGGACTGCATGACCTGACGCAAGCGTGCCATGTCGAGGGCGGCCACCGCTGGCGGTGACAACCCCAGCCAGCCACCCGCGAGCAGACCCCCTAGCCCGATGAGCAGGCGGCGACGCTGGCGTTGAAAGGCTGGGGGAGTGGGGGCACGAGGCATCGAGGTTTCCCTGCGTGCAGGGCCTGATAGGGAGGCAGATAAGAGTGGCGGAATATATCAGGCTTTGCCTGGGCCCTGCCAGATGCGCAGCCGACCGATCCAGGGTAGGCGGGCGGCGTGGCGGCGCAGGGTGTCGGCCGCCTCGTCGAGGCTCAGCTCTGAGCTATCCGGGCGCACGTAGAGAGAGATATCAATGTGCTGATCGAGATAATGCAGGTCCAGGGTCAGGCGGGATTCCCAGGCAGGCAGGCCGGACCAGGCGGTGGCGAGCTCGGCCTCCACTTCCTCACGCAGCGGCAGCACGTGCAGTGGGTGCTGGGGCGGTGCGTCCTGATCGTCCTCGGGGTCGATGTGGAAGGTCACATCACTCAGGTTGGGGAAGGCCTGATGCAGTTGACGACAGACCTCGTTGCCGACCTCGTGGGCCTCCGAGACGGTCACCCGCGGGCGTACCACCAGGTGAAGGTCGAGCAACACCTGGCCACCGACGGTGCGGGTGCGCAGATCGTGCACGCCGCGCACCCCGGGTACCTGGCTGGCCGTCTCGCGCATGCGCTCTTGCTCGGCCTCGGGGAGCGCGGTGTCGATCAGCTCCTGACTCGCCTCCCACAAAAGCTCGCCACCGATCTTGCCGACCATGATGGCGACCACCACCGCGGCCACGCCATCCAGCCAGCCGGCGCCGAACTGGGCGCCGAGCAGGCCGACCAGCACCACTACGGTGGAGAGGGCATCCGAACGGGAATGCCAGGCATTGGCCTCCAGCAGCTTGGAGCCTACCCGCTTGGCCACCTGCATGGTGTAGCGGAAGATCCATTCCTTGGCAGCCAGGGCGAGTACCGCGATCCCGATCGCCCAAGGGCCGGGCGCGAGGACCGGCGTGCCACTGAATAGCCGTTCCAGGCTGCCCCAGGCGATGGCGCCGGCGACGAAGATCAGGATGCTGCCCAGCCACAGGGTCGCCAGGGTCTCGATGCGACCGTGGCCATAGGGATGGCCGCGATCGGGCGCCTGGCGACCGTAGTGGGTGGCGCCAATCACGAAGATGTCGGTGAGAATATCCGAGAAGGAATGAATGCCATCGGCCACCAGCGCCGCCGAGCCGACCATCAGGCCGGCCACCAGCTTGAACATGCCCACCACGAAGTCGATGCCGGCCCCGATCAGGGTGACGCGGTGCGCGGCCCGGGTGTCGGCGGCGCGGTCATCGGTCTCCGCGCGGGAGTGATGCATGTGGCCCATGGATGGTCTCCTCGGAGGGTGGCCCCATCCAACGGGGCCTGAGGCTAAGGGTGGCTGCTTGGCGGGGCATCGGCCAGATCAGAGCCCGTCGAGCGCCGCCGAGGCAGAAGATCGGCGGCGTATGCCCAGGGGCCTGGTTTGGCGCCTGTTAGAGCCGTCCGGCGCGATTGAGTACCGGGTTGGCGTACTGCGCCAGCCACCAGTCACGCAGGTGGGTGGGCACCTCGGCAAGCCGCGCATGGAAGCGCTGGCGATCCGTCTCGGTGACCTCGCTGAGATCGACAAGATCCGGTGCCAGGCCGCTGGCCTCGAGGGCCAGTTGGTGGCTGGGGAAGAGGTGGTAGCCGTTCAGCACCTGCTGGTCGATCTCCTGGGCCACAGCCTCGGGGTCGTCGAAGTCCGCGACCAGTGGAGTGCCGAAGGTCAGCTTGATCCGTCCCTTGGCGCCGGTGATGCCGGCGACGATTGAGCGAATGTCCTCGAACTCGATCTTCTGATAGGCCCCCTCGGTGTGCATGGCATGGAGTTCGCGCGCCTTCTGAAGATCGCAGGGATCGTACTCGTAGCTGATCGACACCGGCACCATGCGCAGTTCGCGGATGATCGTGCCCAGGTTGGCCTGCTTGTCGGCCTGGCGACCCGCCATGGTCAGCATCTTGATGATCGCCGGGTCGGCACGATCGATGCCGTCCTTGGCGCGCCCCTCGCGTTGAGCCATCCAGATCGAATGGTTGTCCTCGCTGATGGAGTGGCGAATGTAGCGTGACAGCAGTTGGTAGGCGGCCAGCATGGCGCGCTTGCCCTTGGCCGAGCGCGGCACGATGAAGCTCTTGTTGAGGCGCATCAGGTCCGACACATAGGGTTTCTGCAGCAGGTTGTCGCCGATGGCGATGCGCACCGTGCTGCGGTTGGCCTGATAGAGCGCGTAGTTGACGAAAGCCGGGTCGAGGGCGATGTCGCGGTGGTTGCCGATGAACAGGTAGGCCTGATCGTGCTCCAGGCGGTCGAGGCCTTCCACCTCGAAGGACTCGGTCGTGGTGCGGATCATGCGCTGCATGTAGCTGGCGATGCGCATCTGAAAGTCATAGACGCTGTCGACCCCGCGCATCTCGCGGCGAATCGCGAAGCGGGCCAGGGTGCGCGCCAGGCGCGGGGCCATCCGCGCGAGCCTGGGCAGCTTGAACTGGGTCAGCGCATCGAGCAGCTCGGCATTGTCGGCCAGCCGCGTGATCACCTCGGCGACCTCGTCGTCGTGATAGGGACGAATGTCGGCGAAGGGGTCGTTTATTGTTTCGGCTTCTGTGGTCACGATGAAAAAATCACGAGATTGAAGACTGGAAAGATGAGAGCGACGCGGATCATAGGCTCGGTGATCATGGGCTCGGCGGCGCGGCGGAGGCTTCGCCGTCCAGCCAGCCGATCAGGCGTTCCACGACCTCGGCCAGGGTCTGCGCCATCAGCACGAAGTCGGCCTCCATGCGCAGGATGGCGTCATCGCCGTCGTTGGCCTGGCTCGCTTCGTCGAGCAGGGCATCGGAAAAACGCAGCGACTTGAGGGCCAGGTCGTCGTGCAGCACCAGGGAGAGCTGCCCTTCGACCTCGAGTGCCAGCTTGTGGGCCTGTCGTCCGCCTTCGAGCAGGGTCTGGATCTCGTCGCTGTCCAGATCCACGGCCCGGGCGCGCAGTACGCCATCGTCGCCCTGAGCCTTGAGCTCGACCTGGTCGCCGAGGATCAGCCCGGTCGGGCGGCTATCCGCTTCCTTGAGCCAGGTGGTCATGGCGCGGATCGGCAAGGCCTGGGTGGCCAGTGGCGTGACCTTGAGGCTGCCTAGGGTCTGGCGCAGCAGATCAAGTATTTCCTCGGCGCGGGCACGACTGCTGGCGTTGACGGCGATCAGGTCGCGGCGAGTGTCCCACCACAGGTCGACCTTCTGGCTCTTGATGAAGGCGCGTGGCAGCAGCTCCTCATAGACCTGTTCCTTGATCGTCTGCTTCTCCTTGCGCGGCAGGGGGCGGCCCTCGGCGGCCTCGCGGTCGGCGCAGCGCTCCTCGACTTCCTCGCGCACCACGCTTGCCGGCAATACGCGCTCCTGGCGCAACGCCGAGAGCAGGCGATGCCCCTGGATCTCGTGGAGATGACGTTCGCTGCCGCGCCCGCCCGGCGTCCGCCAGCCCAACCGCGTGGCTTCGCTACCCCCTAGCGGGCGGAAGGCCTGTTCGGCGAGCTGGTCGTCCAGGTCGTCGTGGGCGATCTGCGGGGCATCATGCAGGCGATAGAGATGCAGGTGCTTGAACCACATGGCAAGTCTCTGACAAAAAAGGAGCAACATTATGGCCAAAGGGGGCCTTCGGTGCCAGCGCTGGGCCGGCGGCGCACATTTCGTTCTGGCGCCGGCGCACGTTACGGCTAGGCCTCAAGCGCTGGGCGGTGCGTCGAGCGGGAAGTCGCGCAGCTCGGGTGCCTGGCCGGCGTCGAGGCGAATATCCCAGCCTCGATCGGGCTGCCAGTCCCCCAGCACGACGCGTATGGCCGGCTGGTCATCGAGCGTGAGGTCATGGATGGCCGGGCGATGCGTATGGCCGTGAATCAGCAGGGCAACGTCATGCGCCTTCATGTCCTTGACCACCTCATCGGGCGTGACATCCATGATGTCCTCGGCCTTGTTGGAGTTGGCGTCACCGGATTGCTCGCGGATCTGCTTGGCTAGCGCGAGGCGCTCAGGAATCGACATGGCGAGGATCTGCGCCTGCCACTGAGGATCGCGGGCCTGGGCGCGGAACGCCATGTAGGCCTCGTCGCGGGTGCACAGGCTGTCGCCGTGCATCAGCAGGATCGGCTCGCCGTCGTTGTCGAGCTTAGTGGGATCATCGAGGAGGGTGGCGCCACAGGCTTCGGCGAAGCGCTTGCCGATCAGGAAATCCCGGTTGCCGTGCATCAGGTAGACCGCCGTGCCGGCGCTGCTCAGGTTGTGCAGTGCCTTGGCGACGCGCTTGACCAGCGCCGCGTTGCCGCTGGGCTCGGCCTCCGGCAGGTCGAGGATGTCATCACCGACCCAGGCCTCGAAGAAATCGCCGAGGATATAGAGGGCGTCGGCCTTGCTGGCCGTCTCTTCCAGGTAGGTGAAGAAGCCGTCGGTGATCGCGGGGGCACCCGGGTGCAGGTGCAGATCGGAAATCAGCAGAGTCGTCATGGCGAGCCTGTTCGTGTGATTGCGGTGCGGTAACGTGGCGCTTGTCGGGACGCGCCGTCAGGGCGCATGTCCCAGCGGCCGAGGGCCGAAAAACGACACACGCCCGCACGTAGGCGGGCGTGTCTTACAGGCATGGATCTCAGGTGTCGCTCGGCGCGTCATCCTTGAGATAGGCGCGCTGGATCACCACGTCGTCGGCGGGCACGTCAGCGTGCATGCCGCGGCGAGTAGTCGGGACGACGCGGATCTTGTCGACCACGTCCATGCCGTCGACCACTTTGCCGAACACGCAGTAGCCCCAGCCCTGGAGGTTCTTGCCGCTGTGATTGAGGAAGTCGTTGTCGGCGACGTTGATGAAGAACTGGGCGGAAGCCGAGTGCGGGTCCTGGGTGCGAGCCATGGCCAGGGTGCCCTTGGTGTTCTTCAGGCCGTTGTCGGCTTCGTTCTCGATCGGCGCGCGGGTCGGCTTCTGATTGAAGTCGGTGTCGAAGCCACCGCCCTGCACCATGAAGCCGTCGATCACCCGATGAAAGAGGGTGTTGTCATAGTGGCCGTCGGTCACGTACTGCTGGAAGTTCTCGGCGGTCTTGGGCGCCTTGTCGAAATCGAGCGCGATGGTGATATCGCCGTAATTGGTCTGGAGAACAATCATGTCAGTTTCCCGGAAGTCGTATTGGGCGCCTTGGCGTTGCGCATCTGCGTCGCGCTATAATAGCGGTTTTGCATCGACGCGCGAAGCCGGCAACCGCCATCCGTCCTGGTCGATCGGGATGAGAGGATGACGGTCCGTCGCCAGCGTACTCCATCAAGAGGTTCTCAGACGCCCCATGAGCAATGACAGCACCAGCGCCCCGAACTTCATTCGCAATCAGATTAGCGAAGAGATCGAGGCTGGCAAGGTCGACAAGATCGTTACCCGTTTCCCGCCGGAGCCCAATGGCTTCCTGCACATCGGCCATGCCAAGTCGATCTGCCTGAACTTCGGTCTGGCCGAGCAGTTCGGTGGCGACTGTCACCTGCGCTTCGATGACACCAATCCGGCCAAGGAAGAGCAGGCCTACATCGATGCCATCAAGGAAGATCTTGAGTGGATGGGCTTCGACTGGGCCGGCGACGTGCGTTACGCGTCGGACTACTTCGATCAGCTCTATGCCTGGGCGCAGCACCTGGTCCGCGAAGGCAAGGCCTATGTCGACGATCTGTCGCCGGACGAGATCCGCGAGTATCGCGGCACCCTGACCGAAGCCGGCCGTCCGAGCCCCTATCGCGAGCGCAGCGCCGACGAGAGCCTCGATCTGCTCGAGCGTATGAAGCAGGGCGAGTTCGCCGAGGGCGAGAAGGTGCTGCGTGCCAAGATCGACATGGCCTCGCCGAACATCAATCTGCGCGACCCGATCCTCTACCGCATCCGTCACGCCGACCATCATCAGACCGGTGACAAGTGGAAGATCTACCCGTCCTACGACTTCACCCATGGCCAGTCGGATGCCATCGAGGGCGTGACCCATTCCGTCTGCACCCTGGAGTTCGAGGACCATCGCCCGCTCTACGAATGGTTCCTCGACAACCTGCCGGTGCCGGCCAAGCCGCGTCAGATCGAGTTCGCGCGCCTGAACCTGAATTACACCCTGACCTCCAAGCGCAAGCTCAAGCTGCTGGTCGATCAGGGCATCGTTGATGGCTGGGATGACCCCCGTCTGCCGACGATTTCCGGCATGCGTCGCCGCGGCTATACGCCGGCCTCGATCCGCAAGTTCTGCGACATGATCGGCGTGACCCGCGCCGACGGCGGCCTGGTCGAGATTGGCATGCTCTATCATGCGATTCGCTCGGATCTCGAGGACAACGCGCCGCGGGCCATGTGCGTGATGAAGCCCCTCAAGGTCGTGCTGACCAATGTCCCCGAGGATCACGACGAGGTCTTCGAAGTCGCCGGCCATCCGGCCCGCGATGACATGGGTACGCGCCGGCTGCCGTTCACCCGCGAGATCTGGATCGACCGGGACGACTTCATGGAGGAGCCGCCGAAGAAGTTCTTCCGTCTGGCCCCGGACAAGGAAGTGCGCCTGCGCAACGGCTACGTGATCCGCTGCGATGAGGTGATCAAGGACGACGCCGGCGAGATCAGCGAGCTGCGCTGTTCGGTGGACTTCGACACCCTGGGCAAGAACCCGGAAGGCCGCAAGGTCAAGGGCGTGATTCACTGGGTCAGCGCCGCCCACGGCGTGTCGGTAGAGGTGCGTCAGTACGACAACCTCTTCCAGGTCGAGGTCCCCGACAAGGACAAGGACGCCGACTTCCTGGATCACCTGAACCCGGAGTCGCTGGTCACCGTGCAGGGCATCGCCGAACCGTCGATCCGTGACGCGGCCCCCGAGGCGCGCTACCAGTTCGAGCGGGTCGGCTACTTCTGCGCCGACCGCCACGCCTGCGCCGAGGGCAAGCTGGTGTTCAACCGCACCGTGGGGCTGAAGGACGGCTGGGCCAAGGCACAGAAGAAGGGCTGATATGCAGATCTACAATACCCTGACGCGCCGCAAGGAGCCGTTGGCCCCGATCGAGCCCGGCAAGCTGCGCATGTATGTCTGTGGCATCAC
Source organism: Halomonas sp. YLGW01 (assembly GCF_014840935.1). Lineage (NCBI taxonomy): Bacteria > Pseudomonadati > Pseudomonadota > Gammaproteobacteria > Oceanospirillales > Halomonadaceae > Halomonas > Halomonas sp. YLGW01. Next base: position 1,484,058 of record NZ_CP062005.1, read on the forward strand.
CGTCTACGACTACTGCCACATCGGTCATGCTCGGGTGATGGTGGCCTTCGATGTCATCACGCGCTACCTGCGTTCGCGGGGCTATGACGTCAACTATGTGCGCAACATCACCGATATCGACGACAAGATCCTCAAGCGCGCCGAGGAGAACGGCGAGACGATCGGTGCGCTCACCGAGCGCATGATCACCGCCATGCATGAGGACGAGGATCGTCTCAAGGTGCTGCGCCCGGATCATGAGCCCCGGGCCACGCGCCATATCGACGACATCGTCAAGATGATCGAGACGCTGATCGACAAGGGCTATGCCTACGCCGCTGATAATGGCGACGTCTATTACCGGGTTCGCAAGTTCGCCGACTATGGCAAGCTCAACAACCGTGATCCCGACGAGATGCGCTCCGGTGCGCGCATCGATGTCGGTGAGCACAAGGAAGACCCGCTGGATTTCGTGCTGTGGAAAGCCGCTAAGCCAGGCGAGGCCAGTTGGCCGTCGCCCTGGGGTGAAGGCCGTCCCGGCTGGCACATCGAGTGCTCGGCCATGTCGACCTGCTGCCTGGGCGATACCTTTGATATCCACGGCGGTGGGCCGGATTTGACCTTCCCGCACCACGAGAACGAGATCGCCCAGAGCGAGGCGGCCACCGGCCAGCGCTACGTGAATACCTGGATGCACGCCGGTGCGGTGCGAGTCGACAGCGAGAAGATGTCCAAGTCGCTGGGCAACTTCTTCACCATCCGCGAAGTGCTCGAGTTGCACGACCCGGAGGTGGTGCGCTATCTGCTGGTGGCGAGCCATTACCGGAGCCCGATCAACTATGCCCCGGATGCCCTCGATGATGCCCGTCGCTCGCTGGAGCGTTTCTACAACGCCCTCAACGGCGTCGAAGCGGTCGCAGGTGAGGTCGATGCTCGCTTCGACGAGCGTTTCACGGCGGCCATGGACGATGACTTCAACACCCCCGAGGCGTTGGCAGTGCTCTTCGATCTGGCTCGCGAACTGAACGTGGTCAAGAAGGATGCCCCCGAGACCGCCCCGGCGCTGGCCTTCGAGCTCAAGCGCCTGGGCGAGGTGTTGGGACTCTTCGATCAGGACCCGGCGGCCTTCCTGCAGGCCGGTGCCACGGCGCTTGCCATCGGCGAGGACGAGATCGAGGCGCGCATCGTGGCGCGAGCCGCGGCGAAGAAGGCCAAGGATTTCGCCGAGGCCGATCGCATTCGCGAGGAGCTCTCGGCGCTGGGTATCACCCTCAAGGACTCCCGCGAGGGCACCACCTGGGTCGTCGATCGCGACTGAGTCGCCGCGTGGCTCGTGGGGCGTGTCGATTGCGCCTCAGCGGGTGAAGGCCACCGGGGCAGGCGGCAGCGGCAGTTTGCGCGGCCAGTCGTCGCCGACCACGAACAGCCGTTGCCAGCTGCCGTCCTCGCCCTGCAGGACCAGCGGCAGGGGGGCAGCACCGGTGGCGAAGCGCGTCATCAGGTAGGCGTCGACCTCCTCGAGTGGCCGGAGTTGCTCGGGGAGCGGCGGCGCCAGCCAGTGAGGCTTGTGCAGCCAGGCCCCTCGGGTGCCAGTCGTCAGGCCGGCACGAAAGGCCGGCCAGTCGTGCCAGGCGAGCCATTGGCCACGTAGGTGCTCGGCGGTGGCTTCGACGGGTGAGGGGAGCGGCGGCTGATCCGCCTCACGTCGCCAGGGGTAGAAGAGCACCCCGGGCATCGCCATGCGCTGATCCGTGATCCTTTCTCCACCGTCGGCTTCACGGCCGGACGTGTCGGCAACCGATACTTCTCTCTCTTTTTCCCCCTCTTTCCCCCGAGTGAACTCGCTGAGGGCCAGGCGCGCCTCCGGGGTGTCGATCAGCGGCAGCTGATGGTGGAAGAGGTGACTGCGCTTGCCGGCCAGGCTGTCCGCGCAGCCAGGCCCCACCCAGCGTGCCTGACTGGTCGCCTCACCGGGCCCCTCGCTGAGGCCCAGGTAGAACTTGATCGCCACTTCCAGATGTACCGGGCGATGGCTACCTGCCTGCTGATAGACCATGTCGAGCTCGCCCAGGGTGCGTCGTTCGCGCATCACCGGCAGATTATGGGCCAGCAGGTGGGTGCGGGGGGCGGTCTCGAGCAGGAATTGCCAGAGCCGTTCGTGGTAGTGCCCCATGCGTGCATTCACGGCGCCGCCCACCAGGGCTTCCAGCGGTTGGGGGGCGGCTTCCAGCCGATCCAGGTAGTCTCGCCAGCCGTCATTCTCAAGCCCCAGCTCGCCAAGGCTCGGCCGGCCCGGGCAGGGCATCCCCAAAAGATCGGGAGCCAGGCACAGCCAGCCCAGGTCACGCACCAGCGGGTGGCGCCAGGCGCCCAGCATGCAGTCGGGGTCTGTCAGTCTGTCGTCGTCCATCGAATCCTCAAGCCTGGACAGTCACTTGGCGTTGACGTCCTGCCACACCGTCCTTCCTGACATTGTAACGTCAGTTCCTTATACTGCCTTCACACTTGGCATACCACTGGGGTGATCGCGATGAACCGGACGTTGACATGGGTGGCAGCATTGGCAACTAGTGCCCTGGTCGGGCAGGCACAGGCCGCCGACCCGGTGGTGGTGTCCTCGAAGATCGACACCGAGGGCTCGGTGCTCGGAGAACTGATCATGCAGTCCCTGGAGGCCGGGGGTATCGAGACCGAGAACCGGCTGCAGCTCGGTGGCACCAGCATCGTGCGCGAGGCGATCATCGCCGGCGAGATCGATATCTATCCCGAATACACCGGCAATGGCGCCTTTTTCTTCGACATGGCGGACAGCCCCGTGTGGAAGAACGCCGCCGAGGCTCATGCCGAGGTCAGTGAGCTCGATCGTGAGGCCAACGGCCTGGTGTGGCTGACGCCTGCAGAGGCCAACAATACCTGGGCGATGAGCGTGCGTGGCGATCTGGCCCGGGAGTATGGCCTCGCCTCTCTTGAAGACCTGGCTACCTATCTGGCCGGTGGGGGCGAGTTCAAGTTCGCCGCCAGTGCCGAGTTTGTCGAATCCGAGGCGGCCCTGCCGGCCTTCCAGGAAGCCTATGGCTTCCAACTCGACTCTGACCAGCTGGTGGTGCTCTCCGGCGGCAATACCGCGGCAACCCTGCGCGCCGCGGCGCTGCAGACCAATGGCGTCAACGCCGCCATGGCCTATGGCACCGACGGCGGCCTGAATGCCCTGGACCTGCGCGTGCTCGAGGATACGCTGGGCGTGCAGCCGGTCTATCAGCCGGCCCCGGTCGTTCGCGAAGCGGTGCTCGAGGCCTACCCGCAGATCCCCGAGCTGCTCACGCCGGTCTTCGAGGCTCTGGATCTCGAGACGCTGCAGCGCCTGAACGGTGAAGTGGCCGTCAACGGCGCCGACCCGGCCAAGGTCGCGGCGAGCTTCCTCGACGGGCTCGAGCCGTAAGCTGCTGGGACGGACTTCCGTAAGCGTGTCATCTGCGTCATTCCCCCCGTCGCGGCGTGTGCCGCCCAACCGGGTGCTGCTGGTGCTGATGCCGGCAGCGCTCGCGGCCCTGACGCTTCTGGATCTTGCCAGCGTTCAGCCCAACCGCATCGTGCCGGGGCAGGGCATCGATCTGTGGGCCATGCTCGGCCCTGCCGGTCTGGTCGTCATACTGTTGCCGCTGGTCGTTGTGGGCCTGGCCTGGCGGGCGACATCGTCCCGGCTTAAGTGGGCGCTTGGACTGATCGTGCTCGCCATGCTCGGCCTGCCTTGGGCACTGGCCGGCTTCTGTGATGCCTTCATCGACCCGGATGCTCCCTATGCCCGTGCGGGCCTGGCGGCGGGCTTCTGGGTACTGCTGTTCGTGCTCATGCTGGCACTGATCGAGCTCAAGGGGCGCCTGAGGCTACCCCGGGGCAGCTGGTGGGGGCTAGGCGCGCTGATGCTCGGGTCCTGGGCCGTGTCGCTCGCTAGCGGGGCCCTGGATAAACTCGCACTGATGCAGGAATACCAGGGACGCAGCGACAAGTTCATCGAGGCCCTCGGCTATCACAGCCTGCTGGTGGCCTCGGCGGTGGGGCTTAGCCTGATACTGGGATTCGCCCTGGCGCTCGCCATGCGCCGCTGGTCGCGGCTTGAGCGTGGTATCAATGGCCTCCTGAGCCTGATCCAGACCATTCCCAGTCTGGCGCTGTTCGGTCTGCTGCTGGCCCCGCTGGCCTGGCTCGCCGATCGCTATGACTGGCTGGCGGCGCTCGGCGTGCAAGGCATCGGTGCCGCGCCGGCCCTGATCGCCCTGGTGGGATATAGCCTGCTGCCGATGACGCGCAATACCTTCGTGGCGCTGGGGGACGTCGATCCCGGCGTCATCGAATCGGCCCGTGGCATGGGCATGAGTCCGCGTCAGGTCTTTCTGCAGGTGCGCCTGCCGCTGGCGCTACCCGTGTTACTCGAGGGCGTGCGCATCACCAGCGTCCAGGCCATCGGCCTAGCGGCGGTGGCGGCGCTTATCGGTGCCGGCGGGCTCGGCACCTTCGTCTTCCAGGGACTTGGCCAGGCGGCCATGGACCTGGTGTTGCTCGGGGCCTTGCCGATCATCGCCATGGCGGTGATCGTCGATGGCCTGCTGACCGCCCTGGCCGAGGCGCTGCGACAAGGAGCCCGCCATGACGGCCGGTAAAACCGAGATGGCGCGTATCGCGCTGATGGACGTGTCCAAGCGTTTCGACGAGGATACCGCCGTCGACGGCATCTCGCTTGCCATCGCGCCTGGCGAGCTGTGCGTGCTGGTGGGGACCTCGGGCTGTGGCAAGTCCACCACGCTGCGCATGATCAATCGCCTGATCGAGCACAGCGACGGCCAGATCCACATCGACGGTCAGCCCATCCGCGAGATCAACGAGCAGGCCCTGCGCCGGCGTATCGGCTATGCCATCCAGAGCACCGGGCTCTTCCCGCACTGGACGGTGGCGCGCAACATCGGCCTGGTGCCGCGGCTGTTGAAGTGGCCCGCCGAGCGCATCCAGGAGCGGACCCGCGAATTGATGGCGCTGCTGGGGCTCGATGAGGCCGAGTTCGCCGGCAAGTACCCGCATCAGCTCTCCGGCGGTCAGGCACAGCGAGTCGGGGTGGCGCGAGCCCTTGCCGCCGATCCGGATATCCTGCTGATGGACGAGCCCTTCGGTGCCCTCGACCCCATCACCCGCGAGTCGTTGCAGGACGAACTGCTGCGCCTTCAGGCGCGCCTTAAAAAGACCATCGTCTTCGTGACCCATGACATGGAAGAAGCCCTGAAGCTTGCCGATCGTATCGTGGTCATGCATCGCGGGCGGATCGTCCAGCAAGGCAGCCCCGAGGATTTATTAGCGTCGCCGGCGGATGCGTTTGTCGAATCGTTGCTCGGTGGGCGCGATCGCGGTCTCAAACAGGCCGGGCTGATCCGTGTCCGCGAGGTGATGCACCCGACCGGCGCGCGTCGCCAGACCACTGCCGCCGCGGTTGGCCAGGATGACGACCTGCGTCAGGCCCTGTCGGTGATGCTGCTGCATCGGCTGTCGAGCCTTACGGTCGTGGATGATCGCGATCGCACCGTGGGGACGCTGGAGGTGGATGACATCATGCAGCGGAAGAGTGCTGCCAAGGCGGAAAGGCCTCGCGCCAGGAACAGCACAAGCGTGACGACCGCTGCACCCGACGAGGCGGGTGATGGCCCTGATATCGCTAAGGGGAAGGCGCCACCCGAGGCGCCGGAGGGGCGCCATGAAGACTGATCCGGTCAGTATGGTGCGCGCCATCCCATCGCCCTGGCGACGCTGGGCAGCCCCTCTGGGCTGGTGCGCGGCCCTGGGCGCTTTGCTGGTCACCCTGCCGCACCTGGGGCCTGTGTTTGCCGCCATCGACCCCGACGCCCGTGAGCCGATCTATCGGCGCGATGCCTTTGTCGATCTGTTGGCCAACCATCTGCTGCTGGTGGCCGGGGCCTCGCTGATCGCCATTGTCAGCGGGGTGAGTGCGTCGATCATGGTCACCCGCCCCTGGGGGCGCGACTTCCTGCCTCTGGTCAGCCAGCTGGCCTCCATCGGTCAGACCTTCCCGCCGGTGGCGGTGCTGGCCCTGGCGGTGCCCTGGCTCGGTTTCGGCGGCCTGCCCACCGTGGTGGCACTGGTGCTCTACGGCCTGCTGCCGATCGTGCGCAATACCCTGGTCGGTATCGGCGAGGTCGATCCGGCGACGCGCGAGGCTGCCCGCGGCATGGGCATGTCACCCACCCAGGTGCTCTGGCAGCTCGAGCTGCCCCTGGCGGCGCCGGTCATCCTCGCCGGCATCCGCACCTCGGTGACCGTGGGGATTGCCACCGCGGCGATCGGCTCGACCATCGGCGCCAAGACCCTCGGTGACCCGATCATCGCCGGCATCATCAACGGCAACACCGCCTATATCCTGCAGGGGGCGATCCTGATCGGCGTGCTGGCACTGGCCATCGACAGTGCCTTCGCGCGCCTGCTGCCGTCTCGTCGCTGAGGACGTGAATGGCGGTTCTCAACCGCTCACATTTCCGCTTTTCCCTCTTGCCTCCCCTCATGCCACCCGGGCCACTAGGCTCCTTCCTATCTCTGTTTACTTTCCCTGCGACCATGGTCGCAGAGGCGGTGGCTATACAGCACCCTCGGTCAGGCTCTATCTTACGTTAACGTAAACTTGCATCGCTTGGTCGTTGCCCAGCCGACCATGCTGCCGTTGTGGTTTATGACTACCTTCTGAATAACCATGCCCCCACAAGGGGCATGAGGCTTTTCACCATCACCCCCAGGGAAGAGCATCATGACAACAACCACTTCCTCGCTCGTTCACTCCCCGACCTTCCTGAAAGGCGACGAGTTCTCGATCGATACCTTCGCCTTGCTCAAGCAGGACGGCAGCCTCTTCGAGGGGGCGACGGCGCCTGAGCTCGATCGTGAAAAAGCGCTGCGCATCTACCACACCATGGTCTTCACCCGGGTGCTCGACGAGCGCATGCTGGCCGCCCAGCGCCAGGGCCGGCTTTCCTTCTACATGCAGTGCACCGGCGAGGAGGCCGCGGTGATCGGCAGTGCCGCGGCGCTGGATGATGAAGACATGATCATGGCCCAGTACCGGGAGCAGGGAGCGCTGGCCTATCGCGGCTTCAGCTGTGACGAGTTCATGAACCAGATGTTCGGCAACGAGCGTGACTACGGCAAGGGTCGCCAGATGCCGATCCACTACGGGTCGGCCAAGCTGCACTACATGACCATCTCCTCGCCGCTGGCCACCCAGATTCCCCAGGCCACCGGCTACGCCTACGGCCAGAAGCTGGCCGGCGACGGCCACTGCACCATTACCTACTTCGGCGAGGGCGCCGCCTCGGAGGGCGACTTCCATGCGGCGCTGAACATGGCCACGGTGCATAAGGTCCCGGTGATCTTCTTCTGTCGCAACAACGGCTATGCGATCTCCACCCCGGCGGTCGAGCAGTTCGCCGCCGATGGCGTCGCCCCCCGAGCCTTCGGCTACAAGATGCGTGTGATCCGGGTCGACGGCAACGACGTGCTGGCGGTCTACCAGGCGACCCTGGAGGCGCGCCGGCTGGCCGTGGAGCACAACCAGCCGGTGCTGATCGAGGCCATGACCTACCGTCTGGCGGCCCACTCGTCCTCAGATGACCCCTCTGGCTATCGCAGCAAGAAAGAGGAGGAGGCCTGGCGCGAGAAGGACCCGATCCTGCGGATGCGTCGCTGGCTGGAGTCGCGTGAGTGGTGGAGCGATGAGGAAGAGAAGGCCTTGCAGGAGCGCCTGCGTCGCGAGGTGCTGGAGACCATGAAGGTCGCCCAGAAGCGCCCGGCACCGCCGCTGGAGAGCCTGATCACCGATGTCTACGATACGCCCACGCCGCAATTGAACGAGCAGCTCAAGGCGTTGGAAGCACATATTCGCCGCTATCCCGAGGCCTATCCCAAGAGCTCTTCCCGAGTCTCGCCCACGTCGTCGAGTGCCGTGACCGGCCAGGGAGGGCACTGAAATGGCGAATCTCAATCTGCTGCAGGCCATCAATCAGGCGCTGGATATCGCCATGGCGGCCGACGAGAAAGTGCTGTGCTTCGGCGAGGACGTCGGCGGCTTCGGCGGCGTCTTCCGAGCCACCAGCCATCTGCAGGAAAAGTACGGCAAGGCGCGCTGCTTCAATACGCCGCTGGTCGAGCAGGGCATCATCGGCTTCGCCAATGGCCTGGCCGCCCAGGGCTCCACCCCGGTGGCGGAGATCCAGTTCGCCGACTACATCTTTCCGGCCTTCGACCAGATCGTCAACGAGTCGGCCAAGTTTCGTTACCGGTCGGGCAACCTGTTCAACGTCGGCGGCCTGACCATTCGCGCGCCCTATGGCGGCGGCATCGCCGGCGGGCTCTACCACTCCCAGTCGCCGGAGGCCTACTTCGCCCATACCCCGGGCCTCAAGATCGTGGTGCCCCGCAACCCGCACCAGGCCAAGGGCCTGTTATTGGCGGCCATCCGTGACCCCAACCCGGTGCTGTTCTTCGAGCCCAAGCGCCTCTATCGTGCCTCGACCGGAGAGGTGCCAGAGAGCGACTACCAGCTGCCGCTCGGCGAGGCCGAGGTGATCAAGGAGGGCAGCGATATCACCCTGCTGGCCTGGGGGGCTCAGGTAGAAGTCATGGAGCAGGCCGCCGAGCTCGCCGAAAAGGAAGGTATCTCCTGCGAGATCATCGATTTGCGAAGCATCCTACCCTGGGACGCCGAGACCGTGGCGACCTCGGTGCTCAAGACCGGCCGGCTGGTGATCAGCCACGAGGCCCCGCTGACCGGCGGCTTCGCCGGCGAGATTGCCGCCACCATTCAGGAGCGCTGCTTCTTGTACCTGGAGTCGCCGATCAGTCGAGTTACCGGTATGGATACGCCCTTCCCGCTGACGCTGGAGAAGGAATACCTGCCCGATCGCCTCAAGGTCTTCGAGGCAATCAAGGCGAGCATGGCGTACTAGATCCCGATATCCGGACAGGAGAGCAACGATGAGCGATTTTATGCTGCCCGATATCGGCGAAGGTATCGTGGAGTGCGAGGTGGTCAAGTGGTTGGTCGGCGAGGGCGACGTGATCGAGGAGGACCAGCCTGTCGCCGAGGTGATGACCGACAAGGCACTGGTGGAAATTCCCGCGCCCTATCATGGCCGGGTGACCCGGTTGTATTACCAGGAAGGCGAGATCGCCAAGGTGCATGCGCCGCTCTTCGCCCTGGTGGGGGACGAAGCCGGCCAGGAAGGTCCGGCGGATGAGGCGGCATCATCCCCGCGTACCGGGCAACAGGCCGCGACCGATCGGGCGCCGATGCCGAAGGAGGCCAAAGGCTCGGCGCCAAAGGCCGCCGCCGGTGGCGGGGCCATCGATTTCATCCTGCCGGACATCGGCGAGGGCATCGTCGAGTGCGAGGTCGTCGAATGGCGTATCCAGGAGGGTGATGAGATCGCCGAGGATCAGCCGGTGGTCGACGTGATGACCGACAAGGCGCTGGTGGAGATCACCGCGCCCGAGGCCGGCCGTGTCACCCGGCTGCATTACCAGCAGGGCGAGCAGGCGCGGGTGCATAAGCCCCTGTTCGCCTATCTTCCCGAGGAGCAGGCAGCGGCGACCGCCGAGCCTGCTGCGGCCCAGCCGCAGGAGACCCAGCAGGCGGGACCTGCTGATAAGAGCGCGGTCGCGTCGCCGAGCGCGCCGCAACAAGGACATGTCTCAGCTCAAGCCAGTGGTACCTTCGGGCGCATTCCAGCGAGCCCGGCGGTGCGTCGGCTGGTACGCGAGCACGCGCTGAGCCTCGCGGCCATTCCCGGTTCGGGCAAGGACGGCCGGGTGCTCAAGGACGACGTGCTGCGCTTTCTCGAACAGGGCGGACACAACGAAGCACATCGGCAGCCGCCATCGACTGAGGTCGCGGCGCCGTCGACTGCCGAGGCCACGGCCGTGTCAGGCAACGTGCGCGTGGAGCCGCTCAAGGGCATCCGGGCGGTCATGGCCCGGCGCATGGTGGAGTCGGCCAGCACCATCCCCCATTTCGCCTATGGCGACGAGATCGATGTCACCGAGCTGCTGGCGCTGCGCGAGCGCCTCAAGCCACAGGCCGAGGCGCTGGGGGTGAGACTGACGCTGATGCCCTTCTTCATGAAGGCCCTGGCCCTGGCCGTGCAGGAATTCCCGATCCTCAACAGCCGGCTCAACGATGACGTCACCGAGATCCACTATCAGAGTGCCTGCAACATCGGCATGGCGGTGGATGGCCGGGCTGGCCTGATGGTGCCCAACGTGAAAGGCGTCGAGGGCAAGAGCCTGCTGGCCATCGCCGGCGAGATCGCGCGCCTGACTCATGAGGCGCGCGAGGGGCGCGTGCAGCAGGCGGATCTCAAGGGCGGCACCATCAGTATCTCCAACATCGGCGCCCTGGGCGGCACCTATGCCACGCCGATCATCAATGCCCCGGAGGTGGCCATCGTGGCGATCGGCAAGACTCAGCGACTGCCGCGCTTCGATGCCGACGGTCAGGTGGTGAGCCGGGCGATCATGACCGCGACCTGGTCGGGGGATCACCGGCTGATCGATGGCGGCACCATCGCCCGCTTCGTCAATCGCTGGAAGGGCTATCTGGAGTCGCCGCAATCCATGCTGCTGCACCTTGGCTAACACCATGACGGGATGAAGTCATGACCGCGACGTCGCTCCAGCAGTTCTACATCCCGGAAGAGCAGTCGATCTATCTGCTCAGCCACGACGATGCCAAGAAGCTCAAGGACTGGGTCGCACTCTGCCAGACCCAGCTCGAACAGCTCGGCTACCGGGATATCGCGCTGATCGGCAAGGGCGCCTACGGCTTCGTGTTCGCCGGCCGGGCGCGCCGACCAGGGGGCGAGGTCGAGCATGTCTTCAAGTTCACCCGGGTGACGCTGCCCCAGCACCTGCAGGACCGGCTCGAGGAAGAGGCCTTCATGCTCGAGCAGGTCGACCACCCGCGGGTGCCTGAGCTGATCGCCTACCAGCGGGTTCGCAACCAGTCGATCCTGGTCATGGAGCGGGCGCCGGGGGAGAACCTCGAGGAGGTATCCTTGCGCCATGGTCGGCTGTCGCCGCGGCTGGTGGTGCACATCGCCGCCCAGCTGGCGGACATTCTGCGTCACCTGCGCCGTGAGTCGGGGCGGCGCAAGCCGCTGGTGCACGGTGACATCAAGCCCTCGAACCTAGTCTTCGATACGAAAACCGAACGTATCGCTCTGATCGATTGGGGCTCTTCGGTGTTCGCTCAGCTCGATGAGCGCCTGCAGCACGTGACCACCAACGTCATGGAGCTGATGTCCGACAACCTGCAGCAGACCAATGCCCGCCTGGGCGATGTCTATTTCATCGGCGAGGAGCAGTTGAGCGGTGCGCTGTCATCGCCACGCTTCGATGAGCAGGGCGCCGCCGGCACTCTCTATGCGCTAGCGTCGGGCCAATCGTGCCGCTTCGGCCATCGGGCCATTCCGGCGACGTCGCTGGGCCTGCCCATGGAGTTTGCCCGCATGCTGGATGCCATGCTTTCGCCGGACCCGGCGCTGCGTCTGCGGGCCGGGGATTACTTCCTTGACGAGATGCCGCGGCTGTCGCGCACCGTGATGATCGATCTCGACGACCCCCCCGAGACGCCGCTGCTGCCGGTGTGGGTGCGCCCGGCCGAGCGCGAGATCGATACCGTGGTGTACAGCTCGCGCAAGGCCTTCTTGCGTGAGGAAGGGGCGCCGGAGCAGATGAGCGAGGTCAACGACGTTCAGCTCGATCGCTACTACAAGAACTTCATGCAGGGCATGGGCGATACCGAGAAGGCCTTCCTGGCGGCGGTCAGCCGGCTCGGCCGCTATCCGGTGGTCGGGGGACTGGCGATCCGCTGGGAGACCGACGGTATCTATGTCGATATCTCACTGAACCTGCATGACCCGGCGCTGAAGGCGGCCTTCGTCAGCGCGGTCAATAACATGGTGCACCTGGCGAGGGCCATCTACCGCCGGGGGATCTTCAAGAGCTGCCTGTTCAATGCCCGGGAGACCCTGCATGTCGACCGGCTGGGCCCGGATCAGCCCTTTATTCTGACGCCAGACATGCGTCTGCCCTACGAGGTCAGCGCGGTACCCGAGCTCGAGGATCACACCCGGGTGCATTCCTACTTCGAGGATGGCCCGGACCCCGAGGAATTCCTGGTGCTGCCCGACGAGATCATCGTTTCCCTGGAGGCGCTCAATGCTATTCACCATACCGGGATGATCATCTTCGAGGCGCTGCCGACCCACCTGAAGATCCATAGCTACTATCGGCTGCTGGATCCCGCCCGTGAGGGCGAGTTTCGTAAGTGCCTGGATGACATCCTGGCGGCGGTGGGCCTGATCGAGGGGCTGGGGGTATCGGGTTTCATGAAGATGCCCTACAAGGACACCAAGTTCTTCGCCCATATCGAGCGTCTGCCGGACCGCTTCTATCCGAAGGATCCCCGCAACCGCTGACTCGGCAAAGAACAAAAAAGCCCCCGCAGGCGCAAACTGCGGGGGCTCGGCGTGCCTCGGCTTGGAATGTCAGGGCGGGGCGTCAGAGCGAGGCGGCCGCGCGCGCCGCCTGGTCATAGAGGCCCGACATGGCGCGCAATAGGCCAGCCATCTGGTGCATGTCCTCTCGGCCGATGCCCAGGGACGACAGCGATTCCACCAGGCAGGCCTCGCGGATCTCCGCGTAGCGCTGGCAGGCCGCGCGCCCCGCCTCGGTGGTGCGAAACAGGGTTTCCTTGCCCTGCTTCTCGCCGGCCACCAGATCGTGCTTGCCAAGCTTCTTCAGCGCGTAGGTGACGGTGTGGGTGTCCTCGACATTGAGTACCAGGCAGATATCCGCCTGGCGCTTGGCGCGTTCGCGGTGATTGACGCTGTGCAACACCAGCACGTCCAGCACCCCGAGCTCCGGTAATCCCGCCGCCGTCATGCAGCGCACCATCCAGCGGTTGAAGGCATGGCCGCAGATGTTCATGCCGAACTCGAACTCGGAGAGTTCCATGGCACTGCGTGACAGGTGCTCCGACGACACGATCGGTCCTAAACGACTCATGTCGGTGCGGGCGGTATTGCGATCCTCGCTCATCAACGGTTCCCCATGGCCTCGGGCAGGTAAGTAACGATCTGCGGAAACAGGGTGATCAGGATAACACCCAGCAGCATCAGGCCGAAGAAGGGCAGTGCGGCCCGGGCGATATGCAGGATGTTACGCCCCGTCATGCCCTGCAGCACGAAGAGGTTGAAGCCGACCGGGGGCGTGATCTGCGACATCTCCACCACGATCACCAGGTAGATGCCGAACCAGATCAGATCGATGCCGGCAGCCTCGACCATCGGCAGCATGATCGAGGTGGTCAGCACCACCACCGAGATGCCGTCGAGGAAGCAGCCCATCAGGATGAAGAACACCGTCAGCACGGCGAGCAGCATCATCGGGGAGAGTCCCTGGGTGGCGATCCAGGCGGCCAGGTCGCTGGGCAGGCCGGTGAAGCCCATGGCGGCGGTTAGGAAGGAGGCGCCGGCGAGGATGAAGGCGATCATGGTGGAGGTCTTGACCGCGCCGAGCAGGGCCTCCGTGAAGATCGACCGGCTCATGGCCCCCTGCAGCTTCGCCAGCAGCAGCGACAGCACCACGCCGACGGCGGCGGCCTCGGTGGGGGAGGCGATGCCGGCATAGATCGAGCCGATCACGCCGACGATCAGCGAGAACAGCGGAATCAGGCGCCGTGATGCCCGAAGCTTTTCCCGGAAGCTGACTCGGGTATCGGCAGGCGGCACCTTGTCCGGATAGCGCCAGGACCACAGCATCAGATAGCCGGTGAACAGGGTGATCAGCATCACGCCCGGCAGCACGCCGGCCATGAACAGGCGTGCGATGGACTGATCGGTGGCGACCGCAAAGACGATCAGGATGATCGAGGGCGGAATCAAAAGCCCCAGGGTCGCCGAACCGGCCAGGGTGCCGAGCACCAGGCGCTCATCGTAGCCGCGGCCAGTAAGCTCGGGGATCGACATCTTGCCCATGGTGGCGCAGGTGGCCGCCGAGGAGCCGGAGACGGCGGCGAACAGGCCACAGCCGACCACGTTGGTGTGCAAGAGGCGGCCGGGGATGCGTTGCATCCAGGGGGAGAGGCCGCTGAACATGTCCTCGGCGAGGCGCGAGCGGAACAGGATCTCACCCATCCAGATGAACATCGGCAGGGCGGTCAGCTCCCAGCTGTGGCTGGCGCTCCAGATATCGGAGGCCATCACGTCCCCGGTGGGTACGGAACTGAACTGGCTGATGGCGATCCAGGCCAGTCCCATCAGCGAGAAGGCCACCCAGACGCCGCTGCCGAGCAGCAGCAGCAGGGCAACCAGCAATACGGTCATCATGACGAGCATGGGAAATCTCCGCGCTTATTCGTGGCCGCCATCATCGACCGTGAAGGTCGCGGGCCGGGTCAGGGCAGTGGTCAGGGTGGACAGCCAGGCCTCGAACAACGCCAGGCAGAACAGTGCGGTGCCGGCGAGCATGACGCCTTGGGGAATCCAAAGCGGAATCGGCACCAGCCCGTAGGAGGTCTCATTGAAGGCGATGCTGTCGGCCAGCAGACGATACTCGTAGAAGGCCAGATAACTCGACAGCAAGAGCGCAAGGCTCAGGCACCACAGTTCGATGAAGACCCGGACCTTGGCCGGCAGATGGCCGATTAGCAGGGTCACGCGGATATGGCCGCCATTGACGAAGGTGTAGGCGAGTCCGAGGAAGCTGGCGCCGACCAGTAGGAAGCCGGAGATATCGGAGAGGCCGGGAATGGCCAGTCCCAGGCTGTCGAGGCCGAGTTGGGCGGCGGCCTTGTCGACGAGGCGGCCGACGATCTGGGCAGTAATCAGGGTGCAGATCAGGCACAGGCAGAAGGCCGCGCCATAGGCCCCGAGGTCATATATTGGGCGAAGACGAAAGGACATGGGAAATACCTGGGCAGGAGTCGCCATCCAGGGAGAGCGCCGACCGTGGCCGGCGCATCCCGATGAGATAGTGATTAACGGTCAGGAAGGCGTTACTTGGCGTCGCGGTAGGCCTTGAGGATCTGCATGCCCTGTTCGCCGGCGCGCTGGACCCACTCCTCGGTCATCATGCTGCCGATCCCTTCCAGGGCCTTGGCCAGTTCCGGGGTGGGCTCGCTGACGGCGATGCCGTTCTCCTCGAGGACCTTGACCGCATCCTGGGTTTCCTGGCGGCTCATGTCCCAGCCGCGCTGTTCGGCGGTCTCGGCTGCATCCAGGACGGCCTGCTGGGTGGTCTCATCCAGACGCGAGAAGGCGCGCTCGCTGACGATCACCATGTTCTTGGGCAGCCACAGCTGGGCGTGGTTGTAATGGCTCAGGAAGTCCCAGGCCTTGGAGTTGGCGCCAGTGGTCGGCGAGGTCACCATGGCATCGACACGGCCGGTGCTGAAGGCGGTGGGAATGTCGGGGTTGTTGACCTGGGTGGGCACCGCGTTGGCCAGCCCTGCCAGTCGTTCGCTGGAGCTGTTGTAGACGCGCATCTTGAGGTTGCGCAGGTCCTCGATTTTCTCGATGGACTGCTGGGCATAGATGCCTTGGGGCGGCCAAGGCACGGCAAACAGTAGGCGAAGGCCCTGTTGTTCCAGTTCCTCACCGATGATCTCGCGGGAGGCCTCCCACAGCGTCCAGGCATCCTCGTAGTTGGCGGCCAGGTAGGGTACGGAATCGACCTCGAAGATCGGGTTCTCGTTGGCCAGGCGCGACATGATCAGTTCGCCGGCCGGCACGATGCCCCGGCGCACGGAGTTCTTGATCTCGGCATGACCGATCAGCGAGCCGTTGGAATGCACGGTGATGTCCAGCTCACCATCGGTGGCCTCACGCACGTCATCGGCGAATTCGCGAATGTTCACGGTATGGAAGGTGCGATCGCCATAGGGCGTCGGCATGTCCCACTCGGTGGCAGCCTGAGCGTTGATGGCCAACGGCAGGGTGGCAGCGGCCATACCGAGGGTGGCCAGGGTGGCACTGGCAAGGGTCTTGGCGGTCATCGAGAAGTCCTCATTGTTATTGGTGAGGTTATTGTCGGCATCGTCGATCTCGTGCCATGCAGGGCATAACACGAAGGCGTCGAGACCAAGATACTTGAGGAAGATTAGGTTGAGGAAGTGGTGGCCGTCAACGATATTTCGACTAATTGGCGGCTTTTTAAAAATAAAATGTCGATAATTTATTTATGACAGCTGGGTGGCAGTGTGGTGCCGGGGCAGGGAAGCGACACCGACGAGGGCAAGAATATTTGCTCGGCCGGCGAGGGCGCAGCAATGGCGCAGGGTCGGGCGGTCGTCAGACCAGCCCGCGAGCCTGCATCAGGTCCGTGATGATCGGGACCGGGGTCATGATGTGCTCGAGGGTAAGCTCGCTGGCCCTTTCGGCATCCCGGGCGAGAATTGCATCGACGAGGGCGGCATGCTCTTGACGCTTGGTGGCCAGCGCCTGGTCGGAAAATACCGTCTGACACAACCACAGGTGACGATAGCGAGCGGCCTGGTCGAAGAGGCTCTCCCGGGCCATCAGCAGCTGGCGTGAGCCGCAGCCTTCGACCAGGGCGCTGTGGAACGCCTGGTGACGACGATCCCAGAGCTCCAGCATCTCTTCCGGGCCATGCACCTCGGCCACCTTGGCCAGAGTGTGCGCCTTGGCCAGCACCTCGGCCTCCCAGGCATCGTCGCCCCGCTCGATGGCCAGGCGCACCAGCAGGGCCTCGAGCTGAGCCCGGGCGTCGTAGATGTCGTCGAGTTCCTCGACCGACATGGGCGCCACGCGATAGCCGCGCTGGCTGATGGCCACCACCAGATGCTCCGCGACCAGTTGGGACAGCGCCTCACGCAGGGGGCTGATGCCCAGTGCGTACCGCTCTCTCAGTCGGCTCATCAAGAGCTTCTCACCCGGTTGGTAGACCCCGCGAATGATGTCCTGCTTCAGCCAGGCATAGGCACTGATGCCCATGTTCTGGCGGGGCTCGCCTTGCTGTGCAGGGCGCTTGTGTGGAGAGGAGTCCTGGGGAGAGGAGGGGGCCATAGGCGCTATCCATCACGGGAGAGTCAATAAGTGGCGACATGATACCGAATCCAGCCGGGCGGGCATAAGACGATGCAGTGCATTTATTTTGACGTATAGAGAAAATGTAGATATTTTTTATTATTGTAGTTTTTGGCGCGGCGAGGCTTGACGTTCGTGCGCCAGCATCCGTGAGCCCCGTGAATCGCTAGGGTCTCACCGCTTGCTTTGATCCATTCTGGAGGCCCCGATGACCGCCCTGACTTCGTTTGACACCACACTCGTGCCGAAGCCTGACCCTCTCGAGGGCTTCACCCTCACCCCGTCGGCGCAGTCGCCGCGCCTGCTCGAGCTGACCCTGCACCGCGGGGTGGTCGATGCTTTTCTCGAAGCGGTGGCCGAGTGGCCGGTGCAGGCACTGGAATACAAGTCCTTCCTGCGGTTTCGGGTCGCGAAGCTCCTGGATGATCTGTGCGGCAATACCCTACAGCCGCTACTGATCAACACCCTGGTCGACCGCCGCACAGGAGGCCTGTTGGTGACGCCCGAGGGGCTTGATCGGGTCGAGCAGGCCGAGGACATGGTCAAGGTCTCTACCGCGGTGGCGCACCTGATGGGGCGTTCCAATTTCGACGCCATGAGCGGCCAGTACTATGCCCGCTTCGTGGTCAAGAACGTGGATGAGTCCGACAGCTACCTGCGTCAGCCGCACCGGGTCATGGAGCTGCACAACGATGGCACCTTCGTCGAGCAGGACACCGATTACGTGCTGATGATGAAGCTCGATGAGCAGCACATGGAGGGCGGTAATTCGCTGCTACTGCACCTGGACGACTGGGAGGGGCTGTCGCGCTTCTATCATCACCCGCTGGCCCGGCGCGAGATGCGCTGGACGGCGCCGCCCAGCAAGAAGGTCGACAAGGACATCTACCATGCGGTCTTCGATGTCGATCGTGACGGGCTGCCGATCATGTCCTATATCGATCAGTTCGTGCAGCCCAAGGACTTCGAGGAGGGCAACTGGCTCGCCGATCTCTCCGATTCCCTGGAAACCAGCGAGCATCGCCTCTCGGTGCCGGTCCCCGTTGGCAGCTTCCTGCTGCTCAACAACCATTTCTGGCTGCACGGGCGTGACCGCTTCACGCCTCACCCCCAGTTGCGTCGGGAGCTGATGCGCCAGCGGGGCTACTTCACCCACGCCAAGACGCTACGCCAGCCGCGTCAGCGCTAGGCGTCGTCTGCAAACTGCCAGACGGCTTCACGAGCAGGACACTTCCCAACAGCGAGGCGATGCGGGTGTACGATTTCATCATTCTGGGTGGGGGCATTCTCGGCATGTCCACCGCCATGCAACTGGCCAAGGCCTATCCCGATTGCCGCCTGCTGGTGGTCGAGAAGGAGACGGGCCCAGCCCAGCACCAGACCGGCCACAACAGCGGCGTCATCCATGCCGGTGTCTACTACACGCCGGGCAGCCTGAAGGCGCGTTTCTGTCTCGAAGGCAATCGCGCCACCAAGGCGTTCTGCGATGCCCACGACATCCGCTATGACGAGTGCGGTAAGCTGCTGGTGGCCACCAACGCGCTGGAGATGGAGCGCATGCAGGCCCTGTGGGAGCGCACCGCGGCCAATGGCCTTGAGCGAGAGTGGCTCGAGGCAGATGCGCTCTACGAGCGTGAGCCCAATATCACCGGCTTGGGCGGGATCTTCGTGCCCTCCAGCGGGATCGTCGACTACGGCGAGGTGACGCGCGCGATGGCCGCTGAATTCGAGCGGATGGGGGGCGAAATTCGTTATTCCACCGAGGTGGTGGGCATCCAGGAGGGCTCCCACGAGGTGGTGGTGGAGACGCCTGAGGGTGCCATTCCCGGCAAGTTTCTGGTGACCTGCTCGGGCCTGATGGCGGATCGGGTGGTACGCATGCTGGGCGAGACGCCGGACTTCACCATCTGCCCGTTCCGTGGCGAGTACTATCGCCTGCCCGAGCAGCACCACCAGATCGTCAATCATCTGATCTACCCGATTCCCGATCCCGCGATGCCGTTTCTGGGCGTCCACCTGACGCGGATGATCGACGGCAGCGTCACCGTGGGGCCGAACGCCGTGCTGGCGTTGAAGCGTGAAGGCTATCGGAAATCTGATATCTCTCTGCCCGACATGGCCAGGATGTTCACTCACCCGGGCATCCTCAAGGTGCTCAAGGCCAACCTGCGGCCTGGGCTGATCGAGATGAAGAACTCGCTCTTCAAGCGGGGCTATCTCAAGGAAGTGCGCAAGTATTGCCCGAGCCTTACGCTTGAGGATCTCGAGCCCTATCCGGCCGGGGTACGGGCCCAGGCGGTGTCCCGCGAGGGTAAGCTGATCGACGATTTCCTGTTCGTCGACACCCGGCGCACCGTGAACGTCTGCAATGCGCCGTCGCCGGCCGCCACCTCGGCGCTGCCGATCGGCGCGCATATCGTCGAGCGAGTCAGACAGCGCCTGCCCCAGTAAATCACCAAACCTGGGTCGCATCGAGCTGGCGGATTCCCGGGGGCTGGCATATACCTGAAACGCTATCGCCGCGATCAGGGAGCCAGGTCATGCTGCACTCGATTCTGTTGGCCGTTAACGCCTCCACGGCCTCACAGGTGGCCGCCGCCCAGGCCGTCGATCTGGCTCGTCGCCTGGGTGGGCAGCTGCTCGCCGTAGAGGTCAATGACACGCGTGATGCAGCGCTTGGCAGTTATCGCCTTGACGGCCAGCTGGCCTTCCAGGCGGCCGATGCCATGCCACCACGAGCGATATCGCGTCATTCGCCCTCTCGATCCGGAGCCCTGGCAGGTGTGGCTCGGGCGGCGCTGGAGGCCGGGGTGTCCTGTCGCACCGCGAATCCCTCTGGTATCCCGGCGGAGGTGCTGCTGGAAGCGGCCGTGGACAGTGATCTGATCGTCATGGGGCGCCATGGGGACGCGCGGGGCAGGCGGACGCCGCGGGGACTCAGCGGGGTGGTCGAGGCGGTGTTGCGACAGGCGAGCCAGTCGGTACTGCTGGCCGGCGTCGAATTCGAGCCGCCGCGGCGAATCCTGCTCGGCTTCGATGGCCGTGCGCCGGCTCGTGCCACCATGTCGGTTGCCTTCGAGCTGGCCCAGCGGCTGGCGCTGCCGGCCTGTGCATTGAGCGCGCACACGAAGCCAGGCGCAGCGAGACGCCAGTTGGATGCCGTCGAGCATTTCGCCTCCGCCCATGGCGTCGAGGTGGAGACCCATGCCGTCGCAGGGGCGCCGGTGCCCGCGCTGCTGGAGCTGGCCGAGGAAGATGACCTGATCGCGATCGGGGCCTTCGGCGAGGGCCGCCTGCACGAATGGCTCAAGGGCTCGACCACTGCCGATTTGCTAAACGCCGCCCCCCAGCCGGTGCTGCTGCACCGCTGATGCGGCGCCCGAACCCGCTTGCCGCTCCCGGGCAAGGCCATTCGCACTTTAGCCGGGCTCGCCGCTAAGATCGACAAGGCCGCCGACCTGAGGTCGGCGGCCTTGTTGTTGGCGTGACTTGTTGTTGGCGTAATAAGTGCATTCAGTCGCGACGCTGACGCAGCTCGCACCAGGCCGCATAGGTGCTCAAGAAGACACGGCCGGTCAGGCCGTCCAGCAGGTCGCTCTGCTTGAGCTTGTCCATCACCGGCCCCTTGACCTCGGACAAATGCAGGGTGACTCGGGAATCCTCGAGGCGTTCGTTGATGGCCTCGAGGCTCTCCAGCGCCGAGGCGTCGATCAGGTTGACCGCCGAGCAGATCAGCACCACATGCTCGACCTCTGGTCGGTTGGCGATCAGGGCGTAGACGGTGTCCTCTAGGTAGCGCGCATTGGCGAAGTAGAGGCTCTCGTCGATGCGCAGCAAGGCGACATGGCTGTCGGTCTCCACGTCATGGCGAGCCACGTTGCGAAAGTGTTCGGTGCCCGGGACACGCCCCACCAGCGCGCTGTGGGGCCTGCTGGTACGATAAAGGAACAGACCGATCGACAGCGCTACCCCGGCGATGATGCCGGCTTCGACGCCCTCGACCAGGGTGAGGAGGATGGTGGCCGCCATGGCGGTGAAGTCGCTGCGGGAGTAGCGCCAGGTCTGGCGGATCATCTTCACGTCGACCAGAGTCAGGATCGACACCGTGATGGTGGCGGCCAGGGTGGCGATCGGCAGGTGATAGAGCAGTGGCGTCAGCCCTACGGTGACCAGGGCGATGCCGATTGCCGCGACGGTGCCGGCGGCGGGAGTCTGTGCGCCGGCATCGAAGTTGATCACGGTGCGCGACAGCCCGCCGGTGACCGGCATGCCCGCCGAGACGGCGGCGGCGATATTGGCGGTGCCGAGCCCGATCAGCTCCTGGTTGGGGGAGATGCGCTGGCGGCGTTTGGCGGCCAGCATCTGGCCCATGGACACCGACTCGACGAACCCCACCACACTCAGCAGCAGGGCCGGCACCAGCAGCTGTTGCCATAGGGAAAGCTCCAGGTCCGGCCACGTCAAGGGCGGCAATCCTCCGGGTATGTCGCCGACCACAGCTACCCCCTGCTCGGCGAGCGCGAAGTGCCAGGTCATGAGCGTGGTCAGCACCACGGCGAACACCGGGCCCGCCTTGGCCAGCAGGTCGGCGGCCCCCGCCGGCAGGCGAAGGGCTCGCAGGGCCTGTCGGCCATGGCGACGCATCAGCACCAGGAAGGCGAGGCTGCCCGCTCCGATGGCAAGCGTCGGCGCATGGGTGTCGGTGAGCCCCGCAAGCAGCCCCGGCAACAGTTCGGCGACGGTAAAGCCCGAGGCGGTGATACCCAGTAGGTGGGCGGCTTGGCTGGTGGCAATCAGCAGGCCCGAGGCGGTGAGGAAACCCGAAATCACAGGGTGGCTGAGGAAATTGGCGAAGAAGCCGAGCTTCAGGGCTCCCATCAAGGTGAGCATCAGCCCCGAGAGCAGGGCCAGTGCCATCGCCGCCTGCAGGTATTCCGCGCTGCCCGCCACGGCGATGGGCGCCAGGGCGGCGCCGGTCATCAGGGCCAGGATCGCCACCGGGCCCACCGCCAGGGTACGGCTGGTCCCGAACAGCGTATAAGCCAGCAACGGCAGGATGCTGGCATAGAGCCCCACGACCGGTGGCAGGCCCGCGATGATGGCATAGGCCAGCGATTGGGGAATGACCATGATGCTGACGATGATGCCGGCCACCAGGTCGGCGGCCAACAGGCGGCTCGTGTAGTGGGGTAGCCAGGTCAGGATGGGCAGATAGCGCTTCAACATGGAGGTTCTACTTGTGGCTGGCGGCGTTGGCTGGAGTCGTGCGTTCGCGGGATGACCAGGCCGACCAGGAGTAGAGTGCCAGGCCCGCCCAGATCAGCAGGAAGCTCGCCAGTTGCTGCGGTGCCAGCGGCTCATGAAACACCAGCAGGGCGATACCGAACTGGATGCTCGGGTTGATGTACATCAGAAAGCCGAGGGTGGCCAGGCGCAGCCGTCGGGCGGCTCCGGCGAAGGCCAGCAACGGCAGGGCGGTGATCACCCCGCTGGTGATCAGCAGAGCGGTGGTGGCCGGGGTGTCGGTGAAGTGCCCCGTGCCTTGAGCCCCTAGCCAGGCGACGGCGGCGAGGGCCACCGGGAAGAGCAGCAGTGTCTCGACGAAGAGCCCCGACAGGCCATCCAGCGGGACCTGCTTGCGCAGCAGGCCGTAGGTGCCGAAGGAGAAGGCGAGCGCCAGCGTGATCCAGGGTAGCTCGCCGAGCCCCACCAGCTGAATGGCGATGGCAATGCCCGCGAGAATCACCGCCACGCCCTGCAAGCGGTGCATGCGCTCGCGCAGCACCAGCATGCCCAGCGCTACATTGACCAGCGGCGTCAGGAAATAGCCGAGGCTCGCCTGCAGCACCTGACGGCTTTCGACGGCATAGATATAGATGCCCCAGTTCAGGGCGATCAGCACCGCACAGGCCAGCACCCGACCGAGTCGCTCGGGGCTACGCAGGGCGGTGATCACCGGCGACCAGCGCCTAAGCAGGCTGACCAGCCCGACCAGAAACAGGCAGGACCACAGCACCCGGTGAGTCAGGATCTCGAGGGCCGGCACACCCTCGAAGAGCGCGAAGAACAGCGGAAAGCAGCCCCACATCACATAGGCGCCCAAGCCAAGCGCTACCCCCTTGGTGGCTTCCGGGTCCCGGTTCATGGAAGTCGCTGGTTGCCCCATGGCTGCGTCCTTGCCTCGCTGTTGAAAGCCCCTAAGCTAGCACACCGCTTGCATCAGCCCCAGCCGATGTCATCCGCGCGAGGCCCGGCCCGTGCGCTCGTTGCGGCCGCTGGTCATGCTTGAGAGGACGACACGGGGAAGCGCGGCCGTTAGGATATGGCGCATCCGAGCCAATCAATGGAGGGCATGGCATGAGCGATCTGAGAACGACCCTGGTGCAATGCGACCTGCGCTGGGAAGATCCTGCGGCCAACTGCGCGATGCTCGAGGAGCTGCTCGGCGATCTCGGGGAAAGCGACACCGATTTAATCGTATTGCCCGAGATGTTCGCGACCGGCTTCACCATGAACTCCCGGGAGATGGCCGAGCCGATGGGTGAGAGCACGACGGTCGCCTGGCTCAGGCGACAGGCAACGGCGCGTGGCTGCGTGATGACCGGCAGCGTGGCCATCGAGGACGGCGGCAGCTGCTACAATCGCCTGATCTGGGCCCGCCCCGATGGCAGCATCACCCATTACGACAAGCGTCATCTGTTTCGCATGGCCGGTGAGCACGAGCGGTATGGCGCCGGGAACGAGCGCACCATCGTCGAGCTCAAGGGCTTTCGCCTGTTGCTATCGGTCTGCTATGACCTGCGCTTTCCTGTGTGGATGCGTCAGCAGCCGCAGGCGGAAGAGCACTTCGAGTACGACGTGATCCTGTGTATCGCCAACTGGCCGGCTCCGCGCCGGAATCCCTGGCGGACCCTGCTGGCGGCGCGAGCGATCGAGAACCTCGCCTACGTGATCGGCGTCAATCGGGTCGGCGAAGATGCCAAGGGCCTGTCCTATGCAGGCGATTCCATGCTGGTGGACTTCAAGGGCGACTCCCTCCTGGACCGTCCCCGCGATCAGGCTTTTCTCTCTACCGCGACCCTCCCGCGCCAACCGCTCGAGGCGTTTCGCGACAAGTTTCCCGCCTGGCGGGATGCCGATGATTTTGAGGTATTTCTTTAATGCGTTTGGACAAGTTTCTCAGCGACACCACCGACCTGACCCGCAGCCTGGCCAAGAAGGCCATGCACCGGGAGGAGGTCATGGTCGATGGGGTCGTGGTCAAGAACCCGGCGACGCAAGTCGGCCCGGACAATGCCGTGAGCTGGCTGGGCCAGTCGCTGGCACTGGTCGGGATGCGCTACGTGATGCTGCACAAACCCGCCGGGGCTGAATGCAGCGCCCGCCGGGGGCTCTATCCTCTGGCCCATGAGCTGATCGATCTGCCCAAGGCCGAGCGCCTGAATCCGGTGGGTCGCCTGGATGTGGATACCACCGGCCTGGTGCTGATGACCGACGACGGCCAGTGGTCGCACCGCATCACCTCGCCGAAGCGGCGGTGCGAGAAGGTCTATGAGGTGACACTCGCCGAGCCTCTCGAGGGCGAGGCCGCCCGGCGAGCCGTGGAGGCCTTCCGCGAAGGCGTGCTGCTGGACGGTGAAGATCAGCCCACCAAGCCTGCCGAACTCGAGATGCGCGAGGCGCAGCGGGCGCGATTGGTACTGATCGAGGGCAAGTATCATCAGGTGAAGCGTATGTTCGCGGCCATCGGCCATCATGTGACGGCATTGCACCGCTCCTCGATTGGCCCCATTACCCTGGATGCGGCGCTGGCGCCTGGCGAGTGGCGGGAGTTGACCCAGCAAGAGGTCGACGCCTTTCGCTAAGCGCATATACCGTTATCTTGGTCATTGCTGCACGGAACCATGCTACGCCCGACCAGGAGTGCCCGGCGAATCGCGGTGGGGGTCTCGGAAGGTGCGCTCAGAAACGGTAGATCAGCGAGGCAGTGGCCATGGTCAGATGGTCGAGATCACTGGAATCGATGATCTCGTACTCCAGTTGGCCGGTCAGGGCAGGGAGCAGGCGCAGGTTGGCGCCCAGGCCGTAAATCGGCGCGGTTCCGCTGATGGAACCACGGCTATCCGGGGCGTCGATGCTGCCGCGCCATTCGGCGAGCCCAGACTTGGCGAAGAGCCCCAGGCGTCCCATCTTCACCCCTGCCAGAAGGCTGCCATTGATGCTGGTGGTGTCGAGCAAGGTGGGGGAGCCATCCAGAGAGGCTGAGACGTTGTCGCTTTCCAGGTAGGCCAATTCGGCACCAAACTCCAGATGCGGCAAGCGGGAGAAGAAGTAGCCCGCCATGACCCGGAAACCGGTGATGGCGCCGTCGCCGGAATCCACCTCGCGCCCGCCAACCGTCAGGCCATTGTCTAGGGCAATGCTCCCGTCCCCGGTGTCGGCGTAGATCGAGCTCTCGTTGGCGTTCACTGCAGGCGCCATGGCGCTCGTGGCGAACAGGGCGGTCAGCACCAGAGCGGTCAACAGCGAGGAGGGTGCGCGGGACGTCATCTGGAGTTCGCCTTCTTTCCACTCAAGGTGGCGTCGGTCATTCATAGACTACAAGCTTAGTCCGCGACTCGGGTTTATCTAGTGCGCCTTGCCCTTGACATCATCTTTGGTCTTCGTCCTGAAACGGCTACGCAGGATGAACAACAGTGACTTGAAGGCCTGCGTCAGCACGAAGACGACCCAGCCGGCGCTCGCCAGTACATTGACCAGCAGCATCTTCTGGCTGCCGGTCAGCGGTGTGACCAGGAGCCCTTCGACCACAATGGCAAAGAACAACGCCATCAGCAGCGGCAGGGCGAAGAGGTGCATCTGCATCTCGGTGCGCCGACGACGGACCCGGAAGCGACGCAGGGTAACCCGCATCGGCCGGTGGCCCCAGCTGACCAGCAGGATGGTGGCGACCAGGGTCATGGCGGCCACCGTCGGCATCGTCGAGCCTTCCCAGATCGAAAAATTGACCGACCAGGCGAGTGCCAGCCACATGGCGCCCTCCAGGGCGGCAATGATATCGGCTGACTGGCGAACCCTTGGCATGATGTGACTCTCCCCGCGTAAAGACCTCCATGATACGTAAGACTAACGGGCTTGTCGCAAGCCGAGTCTGTATGTCGGCGGGGAAGCGATCGATGGTTCGGTACATCGGCTGATGAGGCAGGGGCCACGCGGGGAGGGCGAGACGTTATACTAGGCGCCGCCATCTACCACACAGGACCCGCCGTGAATCAGCTAACCCTCACCACCCCCGACGATTGGCACCTTCACCTGCGCGATGGTGAGCCTCTCGAGGCCGTCTTGCCCTACAGCGCCCGCCAGTTCGCTCGCGCCATCATCATGCCGAACCTGACACCGCCGGTCACGACCACCGAGCAGGCGCTTGCCTACCGGGAACGCATCCTGGCGGCGCTGCCGGAAGGCTCGAGCTTCGAGCCGCTGATGGTGCTCTACCTCACCGACAACACCCCGGCCGAGGAAATCGAGCAGGCCGTAGCCAGCGGCGTGGTCAAGGCGGTCAAGCTCTATCCGGCCGGGGCCACCACCAACTCGGCTTCCGGCGTCACCGACATCCGCCACTGCGACGCCGCCATCGGCGCCATGGCGCGCCTCGGCCTGCCGCTGCTGGTGCATGGTGAGGTCACCTCGCCTGAGATCGATATCTTCGATCGCGAGGCCATCTTCATCGAGCAGGTCATGGCCCCCCTGCTCGAGCGCCATCCGACCCTCAAGGTGGTGTTCGAGCATATCACCACCGCCGATGCGGTGCGCTTCGTGCGCCAGGCGCCGGATAACGTCGCCGCCACCATCACCGCTCATCACCTGCTGTTCAACCGCAACCACATGCTGGTCGGCGGTATCCGCCCGCACTATTTCTGTCTGCCGGTGCTGAAGCGCGAGACCCATCGTGCGGCCCTGATCGAGGCGGCGACCTCCGGTTCGCCCAAGTTCTTCCTGGGCACCGACAGCGCGCCCCATGCCCGCGGGGCCAAGGAGTCTGCCTGCGGCTGTGCCGGCGCCTTCACGGCGCCCGCGGCTCTTGAGCTGTACGCGACTGCCTTCGAGCAGGCCGGGGCCTTGGATAAGCTCGAGGGCTTTGCCAGCCACTTTGGTCCGGATTTCTATGGGCTGCCGCGCAACCAGGGCACAGTGACCCTGAGCCGCGAAGACTGGCAGCTGCCAGGTGCGCTTGAGTATGTCGGCGATGAGGTGATCGTACCGCTGATGGCGGGCGAGACGCTGACCTGGAAACTGGCTGACGCCTGAAACACGCATTCATTATGACGGCATTTTTATGACGGCATTCTTATGACTGGCACGCCCACGCTACCTATCGAGAATCGCCTGTCGGCCATTCGAGAGGCGCTGGCCGGATACACCCGGGTCCTGCTGGTCGCCGAGCCTGGCGCCGGCAAGACCACCCGGGTGCCGCTTGCCTTGCTCGACGAGCCCTGGTGTCGTCAAGGCAAGCTGCTGCTACTCGAACCGCGTCGCGTGGCGGCAAGGCTCGCCGCCCGCTATATGTCCGAGCAGCTCGGTGAGTCGCTTGGCGAGACGGTGGGCTATCGCATGCGGGGCGAGAGTCGGGTGGGGCCCAATACGAGGCTCGAGGTCGTCACCCAGGGGGTGCTGACGCGTCTCCTGCAGGATGACCCGATGCTCGAGGGCGTGGCCGTGATCATCTTCGATGAGTTCCATGAGCGCAGCCTGGAGGCGGACCTGGGGTTGGCGCTGACCCTGGAGGTGCAGCAGGGGCTGCGCGAGGATCTGCGCCTGCTGGTGATGTCGGCGACACTGGATGTGGAGTCGCTTAAGAGTGTTCTGGGGGAGTCGACGCCGTTGATTGACTGTCCCGGTCGCTCCTATCCGGTGACGACCCATCACCGGCCGGTGAATTCCCGTGACACGGCGGCCCGCCAGCAGGCGACGGTGGTCCGTGAGGCCCTGACGGCGGATGAGGGCGATCTGCTGGTATTCCTGCCCGGTATTGGCGAGATTCGTCGCCTGGGCCGGGAGCTGTCCAGCCTCTCAGACGACGATGTCGCGGTGCTCGAGCTGCACGGCCGTTTGCCGCTTGCGGAGCAGCAACGCGCGCTGACCAGAGATGATCAGGGGCGGCGCCGGGTGGTGCTGGCCACTGCCATCGCCGAGTCCAGCGTGACCGTCGATGGGGTGCGGGTGGTGATCGATGGTGGCTTCGAGCGGGTACCTGTCTTTCAGCCGCGACTCGGGCTGACGCGCCTGGCGACTCAGCGTCTCAATCGGGCCAGCGCCGGTCAGCGGCGCGGGCGTGCCGCCCGCCAGGGCCCAGGGGTGTGTTATCGGCTTTGGGCCGATGAGCAGCCCCTGCCGGCCCATGGCGAGCCCGAGATGCTCCAGGCCGACCTGGCCCCGCTGGCCTTCGAACTGGCGCGCTGGGGCGTGCAGGATGCCGCGACTCTCGACTGGGTCACGCCTCCGCCCGCGGGGCCATTGGCCGCGGGTCGCGTATTGCTTGTGCGTCTTGGGGTGCTCGATGACTGCCATCGGCTGACGACGCTGGGGCGTGGCTGCAGCCGTTGGCCCTGCCATCCGCGCCTGGCGGTGATGCTTGAACGGGCAAGCGAGCTCGATGCCATGCCGCTGGCCTGCTGGCTGGCGGCGCTGCTCGAGTCCCGCGCGGGCGGTGAGGCGCGTGATCTTGCGGTGACGCTGTCGCGGTTGCCCGGTCGCGACGCGCGAGGTGCCGAGTCGCAGTGGTATCGCGATGCCAAGCGCCTGGCCGGGGTGGCCACATGCGGCCTCAAGGTATCCTCCATGGCGCCGCTTGGCGAGCTACTGGCGCTGGCCTATCCCGAGCGGGTCGCGCTCTTTCAGTCGCCCGGGCGCTTCAAGCTGGCCGCCGGCAATCTGGCGCTGCTCGAGGCGGATCATCCGCTGGCTCACGGCGAGGCGCTGGTGGCGGTGGAACTGGATGGCCGGGCCCAGGGCGCGAAGATCTATCGCGGCGCGGCATTGTCCTTGTCGCGGCTCGAGGTGCTCTTTCCGCAGGCGCGCGAGTTTCGCCCCCGGCTCGAGTGGAGCGAGGAGGAGGGGCGGCTGATCGGTGAGGAAGTGCGCTCGCTTGGCGAGCTGATACTCGAGAGACGACCCTTGAAGACACTACCCGCCGAGGCGGTACAGGAGGCCTTGCTGGCGGCGGTCCGTCGCCGCGGGCATCTGGCCCTCGATGCGGCCGCCGAACAGCTGATAGCGCGGGTGGCCTTGCTACGCCAGACCCTGGGCGGTCCTTGGCCCGATTGGTCCCAGGAGGCTCTGCTTGCCGATCTTGAGGTCTGGCTGGCGCCCTATCTCGAGGGTGTACGGCGGCTTGATAAGCTCGACCGCCTGCCGTTGGCGTCAATCCTCCTCGACCGGCTCGACTGGCCGCAGCGCCAGGCGCTCGATGACCTGGCGCCGACCCATGTGGCGGTACCCAGTGGCTCCAGGATCCGTCTCGACTATACCGGGGCCGAGCCGGTGCTGGCGGTCAAGCTCCAAGAGCTGTTCGGGCTTGCCGAGACACCACGTATCGCCGGTGGCCGGGTGCCGGTGCTTTTGCACCTGCTGTCGCCGGCGGGCCGGCCCCTGCAGGTCACCCGGGATCTGGCGAGCTTCTGGGCCAACGGCTATTTCGAGGTGCGCAAGGACATGCGCGGGCGCTACCCCAAGCATCCCTGGCCCGAGGACCCCTGGGACGCTCGGGCCACCGCCCGCACCAAGCACGCTAGGCGTCAGTAGATAACGCTAGCCGTCGGTTGATCCGCTTTAGAGCGTCTTCACGAAGGCAGTCAGCGTGTGAATGCCGTCGCGGATCTTCTCGAGCCCCGGATGCGCGAGCACGGGGCCTGATGTGTCCAGCAGGATCTCGCCATCGAAGTCGACGTAGGCCAGGCGTGCCGTCAGCCGCTCGGCCGGGGCACCGAAGGCCGAGCCTGGCAGCAGCGCCACACCACATTCCTCGAGCAGTGCCTGGGTCAGTTCACTGCCGCTAGTAATTCCGCGCTTGGCCAGAGCCTCACGGTGAGCCTCGAAATCCGGATACAGATAGAAGCCACCATCGGGCGCATGGGTGCGGATACCCGCGGCATCTAGCTCGTGGGCGGCCCACTGACCGATCTCGGTGAGAATCTCACGCTGACGGTTGATATAGGCATCCAGTGCTGCGGTGCGCTGGTAGGCAATGCAGGCGGCTTCCTGCACGGGACTCGCGACGCTCGACCAGGTCTCGGACGCGATACCGAGCAGGCGGGCAAACAGCGCCTGCCCAAGGGGGGCCGGCACATGCATCGCGCCGAAGCGCCAACCGCCGGCGCCACACCACTTTGAGAGCCCGGTGGTCGTGACCGTGCCTTCCGGATAGTCGAGGGCGAAGGCCCGATGACTACCGTCATGATCCAGCACACCGTAGATTTCGTCGGACAGCACCAGCAGGTCATGGCGCCGGGCGACTGCGGCGAGCTCGGCCTGCTCGGCATGGCTCATCGACAGGCCGGTAGGGTTGCTGGGCTGGTTGAGAATCAGCAGGCGTACCCGATTGTCCGACGTGGATGTCTCGGCCAGTGCGGCCTCGAGGGCATCGGCAGTGACCTGCCAGCGGCTCTCGAAGCTGCAGGTCAGGCGCCGGGTGGCGAGGTGACACATCCGCGCCTGGGGCGCGTAGGACACCCAGGCCGGGTCGGGGATCAGGACTTCGGCATCGGCGGGCAGCGCCTTCATCAGGGCGAACAGCAGCAGCTTTGAGCCGGGAGCCAGCAGCATCTCGTCGGCCTGCCAGTCGACGCCATCCACCTCGCGATGAAAGGCGGCAACCGCCTCCCGGGCCAAGGCGAGGCCCTGAACCGGCAGGTAGGCCTTGTCGGCGGCATGCGCGGCCAGGGCCTTCACGGCTGGCGTGAAGACCGGGAAGGGTGACTGGCCGAAGCCGAACTTGATCACGCGCTCACCGCCGGCCTCGCGCAGGCGAGACTGCTCGTTGATCAGCAAGGTGTCCGAGGCGCGGGGCGCCTCGCCGGCGTTCAGGCGCTGGGTGAGCGTCGACGTGCTGGCGGGTGCCGGAGCATGTTGTGCGGACGAGGGAGCCGGCATGGTTGCCTCCTGAGGCGTAGCTCTTGTCTGTGGTGTCTGGTGGTTGTGGCGTGACATGAGGTGCTGGTTTTCGTTACTCGACGCCGCGGCGGGCAATCAGCGCCTCACGACGGCGGATTCTCTTGATGGCGTCCTGGCCCAGTCGGGTCGACAGGCGAGACAGCAGCATCTCGACCAGCAAGAACAGCGAGCCCATCGGGTTGAAGAAGAAGGGGCCTGACGCCGGTGCTACCAGCGTTCGATTGCTCAACCCCGGAACTTCGCCCCGGGGATGATTGGTCAGGCCGATAATCGGCGTGCCCTGATCGGCGGCGGCGCGAGCATAGGCGAGGGTGGCGCGGCTTTCGGGTCGAAAGGCAATGGCGATCACGCAATCGCGCTCATCGAGATCCAGCACCCGCTCGACATCGACCCCGGCCGTGGAGGCAATCAGCTCAACGCCATCCCGCAGGTAATCTAGGTAGTAGGCCAGGTAATGAGCGGCGGCGAAGCTGGCACGCAGCCCCACGACATGGATTCGGCGTGCCGCCAGCAACTGGCTGCAGGCGGCCTCGAGCGCCTCGGGATCGAGGCCCTTCAGGCAGGCATCGATATTGTCCCGCTCGGCCAGATAGAGAGGATCATCGGAGGCAGTGACGCTTTCTGAGGCGGGCGTCGGCTCGATATCACCGATCAGGCGCTGAGCGCGGCTCGAGTAGAAGCTGCTGTCGGCGAGATCCTCGCGGAAGAGCCCCTGGAATGACTTGTAGCCCTCGAAATGCAGTGCCTTGCACAGTCGCGTCAGGGTCGAGGCATTTACGCCATGGTCGTCGGCCAGGGCCGAAATACTGTTCAGACCGACCTGGTGGGGTTGTGCCAGGAAACTTTCCAGAAGCGTCATAGCCCGGGCCGATAGCTTAGGTATCGGCATGCCCCGGAAGCGTCGGTCGCCGCGGCGCGCGGCCTCGACCAGCCTTGCCAGCGTCGACAGATCGCTGGGTGGCAGAGGAGAGGCGGGTTGATCGTCGTTCGGTGACTCGACAGGTAGAGGAGGCATCGGGACTCTCGAGGTTGGGAGGTTCTGCAATTTATGGTGGCATAAATTTGCCATAAAGCAAAAAAAATTGCGTTAAAGGCGGGTGAGTATGGCCTTAGCGTCTCCATGATGCAGGGGGCATGCATGGGCTTATGCTCGTTACAGCGCCAATTGCCGGTCCGTCCATGGACACCGTGGATGGGGTTCTGGAAGTGGGAGGGGCTTGAAAAGCCCCTCATGTCGCGCTCCGAGACGAGATGCTATCCCCTCGTTCTAGATAGCTATCGTGGGAGGGGGCGCGGGAGGTAACGCCACCGGACGGGCGTTGCCAGCTCGTTGGGACTGAACCTGAATGCCAAGAGGGCAGGCAAGAAACGCGAGGGTTGACCGTCGCCTGCAAAAACGTCATGGTGTGCGCAGTTGGTTAGCAAGTAGTAGAACGTCAGTTGTAAGCGATCCCTTCGATCGTCCTGGTGTATTTCTTTCTTGTTTACCCACTGCTTCATCGGGTAACACCCGGCAATTGAATCAATGCGCTATATGCGTAAGGATCGTAAAAAATGGCAACTGGTACAGTTAAGTGGTTTAACGACGCAAAAGGTTTTGGCTTCATCGCTCCGTCTGACGGCGGTGATGACGTCTTTGCTCACTTCTCCGAGATCAAGATGGAAGGGTTCAAGTCCCTTCAAGATGGTCAGGAAGTGACCTTCGAAGTGACTCAGGGCCAGAAGGGCCTGCAGGCTTCGAACATCCAGCCGGCGTAACGTCGCTGGCCCTGGCACCGCCAGGCATAAGAGGCTTCTAGCCTTATCCGACAAGGCCCGCGCAACGCGGGCCTTGTTGTGTCCAGTCGGTGTAGTTGAAGAAGCTGAGACGTCTTTACATTGACGGCAGATCGAACTGCTGGCTCGCTCTATCGTCACCTCTTACGCCATGCCCAATGATGCTCATCTGGCGTTCAATCCATTCTGGCTTTACTACAGGGGATATTAGCCCCTGCCCCTCTCCCAAGATTGCTTTTAACGCATTGATAAAAAGATATTTTTATCTGATGTTGTCATCGGGCGCCCATGCGGTACTCCTTTCTGCGCGCGCATGCCGATTAGATTTCTCATCCTCATCTGATTAGGAAAATGATGGTGTGAAATCTAAGTATTTTTGTAACCTTATGAAATCAATCTTCATATATTGTAACCAAGCGTTATGGGCGAAGGTGGCCGTCCGACAGGGAGCAGACAGTCTGTTTTGCTGGCTGAGGCGGTACAAAAAGATAAGAATTTATAGCGTTTGGCCAATGCTGAAATATGATTTCAGTGGCGGTAGCGTGGTTATATTTCGCAAGGGAGTACGTGATGGAATTGATCTTCCGTGATGAGGAAGTTCAGGAAAAGGTAATTCGAGTAAGGAAAGTTGGCAAGTCTTACCTTTCCATCAGTCTTTCTCTGTTACTGTTAGTAGTTATTCTGGTTTCCCAAGGCTGTGCTTTTGCGCCAGGTGGGCATATTAGATATGAGACAGAGTCTCCTCCTATAGATGACTTGGTCGATATCCAGGCTATTACGCCTGAACTCGTCGCGGCTTACCGAAAAGAAATCAATGGCGATATTGCTAGCTTGATCCCCCCTGCGATTCAGCAAGAGCTTGACGATTATCAATATCTTGTCGGTTCAGGGGATATCCTGAGTATCATTGTCTATGATCATCCGGAGCTTACTATTCCGGCCGGTGCCGAGCGTAGCGCGGCAGAAACAGGTAATGCCGTGCATCCGGATGGGACGATTTTCTATCCCTATATCGGTAGTGTGAAGGTTGAAGGGAAATCCTTGGATGAGATTCGGCGTCTAATTACCATAAGGCTATCCAACTACATCAATGATCCGCAAGTTGAAGTGAATATTGCTGTCTACCGTTCCAAGAAGGTCTATGTGAGTGGTGCAGTCACTACGCCAGGAACTTTGCCGATTACCAGCGTGCCCTTGACGGTTCTGGACGCGATGAGTCAAGTCGGTGGCGCCACCGAGAATGCCAACTGGCACAGTGTGATACTCAATCGAAAGGGCGGTAAGCAGGAAATCTCCCTGTATGCCTTGTTGCGGCAGGGCGACCAGACACAGAACCTGTTATTGAAGGATGGAGATGTTCTCCATGTATCGACTCTTGAGAATCAGAATGTCGCCGTGCTCGGTCAGGTACGCACTCCGGGCAATTTGGCCCTCGGGAATGAGCGGATCACATTGACAACGGCTCTGGCAAGAGCTGGCGGTGTCATTGAAACAACTGCAAAACCCTCAGGAATATTCGTGATACGAGTCCAGCCTCCTGAGAGTGATAAGCTGGCTACCGTCTATCAGTTAGACATCAGTAATGCCGCTGCGCTGACCATGGGAACTCACTTCCCGCTACAGCCAAAAGATGTAGTTTATGTTACGGCCGCGCCACTGTCGCGCTGGAACAATGTTATTAGTCTATTGTTGCCCACGGCTGTGCTTCCAATCACAATATCTAATGCCAACAGCGGACTCGAAGGCCTGTAGTCGTCAGATAGGTAGCCTGTTTGGGTATTGTTAGTGATCGGGTTGTTATTTACTGCTTCGCGTTGGTTTATAAAAACGTTTTTATACCGTCGACAGGTTTCCTTTGCAGGTATCTTTAAGCGAGGGTTAACCATGCCAAAAGGCACCGTCATGACTCAGATGCAACAGATTCCTAATGTGCCTAATGAAAGTGCAGATATAGATATTTCCCGCTTGTTAGGAATTGTTATAGATAACAAGTGGTTGATATTTTCTGTTGCATTCTTGTTTTTTATAGGAGGGGGTTTTTATGTGTTCATGTCGACTCCAGTGTATAGGGGGGATGCACTGGTTCAGATAGAAAAGCGTTCTTCCGTTAATCCTCTTGGGGATCTCAAAGCGGTCATGGGAGAAGAGGATCAGAGTTCATCTGTAGAAGTTGAAATACTGCGCTCCAGGATGGTGTTAGGGAGAGTTGTTGATCAAATGAATCTTGATTCCATCGTCGTACCGCATACAATTCCTCTTGTCGGAGAGTATATCCAGAGGAAGAATTTCTCACGCCCTAGTATTGCTTCCATACCAATTCTAGGCACTTTTTTAGACCAGTATAGTGAATATCTGCCAGTTTTTAGGGAAATGGATGCCTACGTATGGGGGGGGGAGAGCGTTAACGTTGGCCTTTTCTCTGTTGGAGATGCGCTACGTGGTCGATCTCTGACATTGAAATCCTTGGGGCACAATGGCTATCAAATTTTGCTTGGTGATGAACTGCTGGGAAAGGGCGTATCTGGAGAGAAAGCTAGCTTTATGGATGGTGCTATAGAGTTGCGAGTGTCAGAGATAATGGCACCAGAGGGAGCTGAATTTACACTGATCAAGGCACCGCGTTCGTCTGCAATACAGTCTCTGGCTTCGAGGCTGTCCGTTTCTGAAACAGGAAGTGGTTTTGTTGGCAATGCTGGAATGCTCCGCTTGACATTGACGGGTACGGATCGTGAAGAAATCCGTCGCTTGCTGGACGCCATCAGTGAAAATTTCTTGATGCAGAATGTTGAGCGTCAGTCGGCACAAGTAGATCAGAGTCTTGCATTTATTGACGAACAGGCGCCGGAGCTCCGTGCTCAGTTATCCAATGCCGAGGACAAGTTAAATGCATATCGTGTCAAGATGGATAGCGTAGACCTTGACTCGGAGTCTCAGTCTGTCATTGCTCAATTGATTGATATAGAGAAGAAATTGAGTGAGGTGGAGTTTCAAGAAGCAGAGCTGGTGCAGCGTTTCACTCGAAATCATCCTGCTTATCAAGCCTTGATTCGTCAAAAAAACTTCCTGAGGAATGAGCGAGACCGTCTTGATGCGCGTGTTGAGAAAATGCCCGCCGCTCAGCAGGAGGTTGTCAGGCTGACTAGGGATGTGGAAGTCACGCAAGCGATATATGTAAACCTGCTAAATCGTTCTCAGGAGTTGCATTTGGCAAAAGCCGGGACAATCGGCAACGTTCGCATCATTGATTCAGCTCAGGTCAGCGCAAGCCCGATCACACCGAAAAAATTCTTAATCATAATGTCCGCAACTTTGCTAGGCGCGGCCTTGTCCATCGGTGTGGTGTTGCTGCGTGCTTTTATCAACAGGGGGGTTGAGATTCCCGAGCAGTTAGAAAGTATCGGGCTTCCGGTTTATGCTACCGTGCCCTTATCGGATGATCAGCTGAAGCTGGTGAGAAAAAGCAAAAGCCATTCACGTAATGGAAATGTGATCAAGGGCGTTCTTTCAGTGGAATGCCCAACGGACATTGCGATAGAAGCACTCAGAGGACTGCGAACAAGTTTGCACTTTGCCATGATGGAGTCAAAAAATAACTGCATCATGGTATGCGGACCAAGCCCTGAGGTTGGCAAGAGTTTTGTGGCGATAAATCTGGCGGCTGTTTGTGCTCAAGCAGGTAATAGGGTCTTGCTTATCGACGCCGATATGCGTAAGGGGAATATTCATAAGGCATTCGGCGAAGATTCAGGAACAGGTCTCTCAGATTTTCTGTCAGGGAAGATGGAATGGAAGAAAGTAACTCGCTGTAGCGGTGTTGAAGGGCTATCTTATGTCTCTAGGGGTATGGTGCCGCCCAACCCTTCTGAGCTTTTGATGCAGGGTAGGTTCGGAGATTTATTGGAAGATGCTGGCCAGGAGTACGATCTAATTATTATTGATACTCCACCAGTGCTGGCCGTTACAGATAGCGTGATAGTGGGGAAAAAGACCGGGACGGCCCTCATGGTTGCGCGTTATAGGCATAACCCACCAAAGGAGATAAATCTGGCTTTACGGCGATTCGAGACCTCTGGCGTGGAAGTTCGAGGGTTTATCCTTAATGCTCTGGAGGGAAAGGCTAGAGTTAATTACGGATATTATAATTACGTCTATAAGTAATAATATTTTATCTTGGATGGAAGATCTTTTCGGCTCGATATGATAGTGCCTTGCGTGATCATGGTGGAAAGTTTGAGTGTGGTGTGACCTGTTGTATATAAGGGGCATGCCGTGAATTCCTGGAAGATAGTGATAATTAAAATGAATCTAAAAGGGAAGAAAGTTCTCGTTACAGGTGCAGATGGCTTTATCGGCTCTCATCTTGTAGAAGCATTGGTTAGCCAGGGATGTTCCGTTCGAGCCTTCGTGATGTATAACTCCTTCAACTCCTGGGGGTGGCTTGATCATTGTTATCCGGGTGTTCGCAATGATCTGGACATATTTGCTGGAGATATACGGGATCCAAATGGTGTTCGCCAGGCCATGAAAGGGTGTGATGTTGTCTTTCATCTTGCCGCCCTCATTGCAATTCCCTATTCCTACCACTCACCTGATACCTACATTGACACCAATATCAAGGGCACGCTGAACGTTGTGCAGGCAGCCCGGGATTTGAACGTGGCGAAGGTCGTGCATACGTCTACCAGCGAAGTGTATGGAACGGCACGTTACGTGCCCATTAACGAAGAGCATCCTCTGCAAGGGCAGTCACCCTATTCCGCGTCCAAGATCGGGGCCGATCAACTTGCTCTGTCTTTCCAACGTTCGTTTTCTACTCCGGTGGCGCTGATTCGACCGTTCAATACCTACGGGCCACGCCAATCGGCTCGAGCCGTGATTCCCACCATTATCACTCAAGTTGCGTCCGGAGCACGTCGGCTGAGCCTCGGCGCCTTGCACCCCACCCGAGATTTCAGCTTTGTCTCCGACACCGTCGCCGGCTTTATGCGCGTTGCTGAGTGCGATGCCGCCGTGGGAGAAGTGATCAACGTCGGCAGTGGTTTTGAGATCAGCATCGGAGACACCGCCGGCCTGATTGCCGAACTGATGGGCTGTGAGATCGACATCGGCCTCGATGAGCAGCGGCTGCGCCCTCGTGATAGCGAGGTCGAGAGGCTCTGGGCAAGCACCGAGAAGGCCGCTCGGCTACTAGGGCACCGACCCGACCATGAAGGGCTCGATGGATTGCGTCGTGGACTAGAGAAGACCATTGCCTGGTTCGCCGAGAGTGAGAACCTGAGCCATTACAAGACGCACCTCTATAACATCTAGGCTCTGACTGAAAACTGCCGGCGCTCGCCGTCTTTTCGGACAAGGCCAAGCACCGATATCAAGCGCACCGCTGTTGAGCCGTTGAGTAGCCAGGAGACCCAGTGAGCGAATTCTGCGTAGTAGGAGGTGGCGGCCATGCCCGGGTGTTGATTCATGGGCTTCTGAAGCTGGGTCATCAAGTTCATGGCTATACGGCGTTGCATGATGAGGGAAATCTAATGGGCGCTCGCTATCTTGGATCCGACATGGCATTTCATGAGCATGAGGCTCATCGACCTGTCTCTGCGGTACTTGGGATGGGAAAGGTATCGGTAGCAGGGCCTCGGCTCGCACGCTTCGAGCAATACCGGGCCCGGGGTTTCCGCTTTCCGGCCATTTATACGGTCGGGGCTATTGTGCATGACGATGTTCGTGCCGGAGCCGGGACCGTCATTCTGGATGGCGCCGTGGTAGTAACCGGCAGTCGTCTGGGGCAAGCCTGTATCGTCAATACCCGTGCCACGGTCGACCACGACTGCGAACTGGGTAATGACGTTCATGTCGCACCGGGCGCCACTCTCAGCGGCGGCGTTGTGATTGGTGATCATTGCATGATCGGAACGGGCGCCAACATCATTCACTCCGTTCGGGTATGTGCGGGTTGTTTGATAGGTGCCGGTGCCACCGTGACCCGCGACATAGTCATGCCGGGGACTTATGTCGGCGTTCCGGCCAGGAGAATCTCATGAGCACCTTGCCTTCCACCTTCGTGATCGCCGAGGCGGGTGTGAATCACAATGGCTCCTTGGACATGGCCATCGAACTTATCAATGCCGCCAAGCGGTGTGGGGCCGATGCCGTCAAGTTCCAGACCTTCAAGGCTGATCGACTGGTGACCCGCAATGCCAGTAAGGCTGCCTATCAGCATCAGGCCGTGCCGGGCTCGAACTCCCAGTATGCGATGTTGAAGGCCCTAGAGTTGACGGATGATGCCTTCCGGCATCTTCATTACCACTGCTTGGACATTGGCATCGAGTTCCTGTCCAGTCCCTTCGACGTCAGTAGCGCCACCTTTCTGGACGCACTCGGCATGCGTCTGTTCAAGGTTCCCTCTGGAGAGATCACGAACCTGCCTCTCCTGAAGTGCATCGGAGGCTTCGGCAAGCCGGTCATCCTGTCGACCGGCATGTGTTATTTGGCGGAGGTCGAGGTTGCCCTGAGCCTGTTGAAAGAGGCCGGGGCGGGGGACATCACGGTACTGCACTGTGTTACCGAATATCCGGCTCCCTATGCTGAGATTAACCTGCTGGCGATGAACACTCTCGCGAGTGCCTTTGGTGTCAGCGTGGGCTACTCCGATCATACGGCGGGTATTGAAATTCCCATCGCTGCCGTGGCCATGGGCGCCCGTGTGATCGAAAAGCACTTCACTCTGGATACCACCTTGTCAGGCCCCGATCATGCAGCTTCCCTGGCAATCGAGGACTTTCGCCAGATGGTTCAGGCCATTCGCCATGTCGAGAGCGCCCGTGGCGATGGTCGCAAGTGTCCCGCCCCCTGCGAGCGTCCCAATCTCAATGTGGTCCGCAAGAGCATCGCGACACAGCGCCCGGTTGCCGAGGGAGAAGTCATCACCCTAGATCATCTGGCATTGAAGCGGCCGGGGAGTGGGCTTGCTCCCAGCCAGCTCGAGGTGGTCGTGGGGTGCCGCGCGTCTCGCGCCATCGCTGCCGACGAACTCCTCGACTGGAGGGATCTGGTGTGAGCAGTCGACGTATATGGGTTCTATCGACCACTCGCGCTGATTACGGCCTGCTCTTTTGGCTGTTACGTGAGATCGACGAGGATCCCGAGCTGGAGCTGATGCTGGCGGTCAGCGGGACGCACCTGTCTATCGAATTTGGTGAGACTGTTTGCGAGATCGAGCGAGATGGATTCCGTATTCATCGCCGTCTTGAGGTACTGCTGTCCTCTGATAGCCGCACGGCGATGATCAAGGCGATGGGACTGGCCATGTTGTCATGTGCCGAGGCGCTGGCGGAGGATCGTCCCGATTTGCTGGTGTTATTGGGAGACCGGTTCGAGATCGTGCCGGTGGCACTCGCTGCGGTGGCGCACGGTATTCCCTTGGTGCACCTGCACGGAGGAGAAACCAGTCGTGGTGCCCTGGATGAGTACTTCCGTCACGCTGTCACCAAACTTGCCAATATCCACTTTCCGGCGACCGAGGTTTATCGGCGGCGCATCATTCAGATGGGGGAGGATCCGGCATGGGTGTTCAATCACGGCGCGCCGGGCCTGGACCATCTTCACCGTAGCGAGCCGATTGGCCGCGATGCCTTGGCAGAGGCCCTCGGCATATCGCTGGACCGGCCGACGGCCATCGCCACCTTTCATCCTGCCACCAGCGATATGACGACCGGCTGCAGGTCACAGGTAGCTAACCTGCTGGAGGCACTCGAGGCGTGTGACGATCTCCAGGTGGTTTTCTCCAAGGCTAATGCCGATACCCAGGGGCGGGATATCAATCTGGAGTTGACTCGCTGGTGTGTAGACCATCCCGGTCGCAGTCGCCTTTTCGACAACCTGGGGCCGCTGGTTTACCAGGGGTGCCTTCGCCATCTCGATCTGATGGTAGGTAATTCCTCTAGTGGCCTGGTTGAAGCGCCGTCTTTTGGGCTCCCTGTGGTGAACATCGGATCTCGTCAGGAAGGTCGCTTAGCCGCTGGCAATGTCATTTCAGTGGACAATCAGGTCGACGAGATTCGCCGGGGCATTGCCCTCGCCCTGAGCCCTGAATTTCGAGCGCAACTCATCCATCTGCAAAATCCCTACGATCGCTACGGCGATGGTTGGACCTCGCGACGGATAAAGGAAACCTTGAAGGTCGTTCCTCTGGACACGGGGTTGACCAAAAAAGGATTTATCGATGCCGCTATGGCAGCTGGGAACGAATGAAGGGAGGTTATCCGATGTTCGACTCACTCTT
The DNA here is from genome assembly GCF_014840935.1 of Halomonas sp. YLGW01. Lineage (NCBI taxonomy): Bacteria > Pseudomonadati > Pseudomonadota > Gammaproteobacteria > Oceanospirillales > Halomonadaceae > Halomonas > Halomonas sp. YLGW01. The sequence continues at coordinate 1,525,413 of NZ_CP062005.1, forward strand.
GATTGACGAGCAGCGCAAGGTCCTTGAAGCGTTACACCAACTGGAAGAGACCCGGCGTAAGATTCTCTATGTCACCAATGAGAAAGGCCAGTTGCGTGGGACACTGACGGATGGCGATGTGAGGCGCTGGATTCTGGGCGGTGGAGACCTGGAAGGGCAGGTCGGCGCTGTATGCAACCGCATCCCCTATTCTGCGCGTGAAGGCTATCGAATCGCTGATATCGAAAGTGCCATGTCGATGCACAAGATCACATCGGTGCCGGTGCTGGATGACGATAATTGCATCATCGATGTTGTATTCTGGGAAGACCTCTTCCAAAAGGGAGGTAGCATCAAGAAGCAGGAGCCTCTTGCGTTACCGGTAGTCGTCATGGCCGGTGGGAAGGGCTCTAGGCTTGCTCCCTTCACCAGCGTATTGCCCAAGCCGCTAATACCGGTTGGAGAAAAGACCGCTATCGAGATGATCATCGATTCATTCGTCCAGTGTGGTGTCGATGATTTCTATCTGTCGGTCAATTACAAGTCGAAGTTGATCCAGGCCTATTTCGAGGAACTCGAACCGTCCTATCGGATTAGCTATATCCATGAGGAAAAACCACTAGGCACGGGCGGGGGCTTGCATGCGTTGATAGGTCGCTTTAATGGCGACCTGATCGTGACCAATTGCGATGTCATTATCAAGGCTGATTACCATGCCCTGATGGCGCATCACAGCCTGGAAAATAACGACATCACCATGGTCGTGTCACTACGCCATTACGATATTCCTTATGGCATCTGTGAGATTGTCGATAATGGCCAGCTCTGTGAGATGCGGGAAAAACCTCATTACAATTTCCTGGTTAACACCGGGCTTTATGTTCTCAAGGCCTCGGTGCTTGATTTGATTCCCGAGAATGAGTTCTACCACCTCACCGATCTGATCCAGGACGTCAGGGATCGCGGCGGGCGTGTCGGCGTCTACCCGATCAGCGACAAGGCTTGGTTGGATACCGGTGAATGGCAACAGTACTGCGAAACCATGGCGCAGCTACGCGCTTGATCCCTCTCCGTGACAGCCACGGCATGCCCTTTGTTTGAAGGTGAACGCAATGATTGATAGCCAACGCGTCGTGGCCATGATCCCGGCTCGCGGCGGCAGCAAGACGATCCCTGGTAAGAACCTACGTGACCTCAATGGCAAGCCATTGATTGCCTGGACCATTGAGTTGGCCTTGAGCCTCGAGGAAGTGGATCGGGTCATTGTGTCCACCGACAGCGAAGAAATTGCCGCCGTTGCACGCCAGTATGGCGCTGAGGTCGTTTCTCGCCCTCCCGAGCTGGCAACCGATACCGCCTTGGTCCTGGATGCTGTGCGTGATCTCGCGCATCGCCTTCATCAAGAAGGTGAAGACGCGGCCTATGCACTCCTATTGGAGCCGACGGCACCCCTGCGCCGCGGTATCGATATGCAGTCCTGCCTGCAACGCTTGCATCAAGATGGCTTGGACTCGGTGGCAACGTTCAAGCCCGCCGACCTGAACCCGCACCGGGCTTGGCGTATCCATGATGGGATGCCGGAAACCTTCGTAGAGGGCAGCGTGCCCTGGTTACCGCGGCAGCAATTGCCGGAGGCCTTTCAGCTCAGTGGTGAGGTTTATGCCTTCCGCCTCGACACGCTCGCAAAAGCGACACGAGGCATGCTGTTCGGGCGGACCGGGGCTGTGATTGTCGATGGAAAGACATCATTGGATATCGATAACGAACAGGATTTTCTTATCGCAGAATTCATCACCAGGGAGAGCCAGGATGAACAGATCTCTGCATGACTTACTCAATCTCGAGGGACGCACGGCGCTAATCAGTGGTGGTGCCGGTCATCTGGGGCTCGCCATGGGCGAGGCGCTTGCCGAGCTAGGGGCCAATGTAGTGATTGCCAGCCGTGATGCCGAACGGTGCAAGGCGATCGCGGCAGGGTGGTGTGATCGTTGGCCAGCTGCGCAGCACCGGGGAATCGCTCTCGACGTTACCGACCGGGAGTCGGTAGCGCGCTGCGTGGAGTATTTGCAAGACACTTGCGGCGGTCTGAATATCCTGGTCAACAATGCCTGGTCGGGCCGCAAGAACAGCTGGCAGAGCATCGATGAAGATGACTGGTACAACGACGTGGACATCAGTCTGAATTCAGTATTCAGGATGGTGAAACAGTGCCACCCTCTGCTAAAAGCCAGTGCTGGCAGCATCATCAACATCTCGTCCATGTATGGTCATGTGGCGCCCGACTACCGCCTTTACGAAGGCACTGACCATGCCAACCCGCCCAGCTATGGCGCGGCCAAGGCCGGTGTCCTGCAATTCACTCGCTACCTGGCCAGTTTCCTATCGCCTGATGCCATTCGTGTCAACGCCATCAGCCCGGGCGCGTTCCCGCATGCCGTAACCCAGGAAAACCAGGCCTTCATGGAGCGCTTGAAGAGCAAGGCCCCCGCCGGCCGACTAGGTGAGCCAGAGGATCTGAAGGGCGTCGTAGCGCTGCTGGCAAGTGATGCCGGTGCTTACATGACGGGACAGAACCTGTGTGTCGACGGTGGCTGGGCGATCTGGTGAATCTGAGCATCGAGGATGAGCCACTAGCCGGGAAGGTGGGAGACGCAATGAAAGTATGTCTGGTCAACGATACCTCCGATGACCCGAATTGGGGCGCTAGAGCGACCTCTTTGGCGCTTCGCGAGCTGATTCATGAAGGCGGCGGGCAGGTCGAATCGACGCTGTATCAGTACCGTATTGGCATTGCGCAGACAGAGGATATTGCGTCAGTTCTAGACGCGGAGGTTCTATCAGGGCAGGTGGAAGATGTCGCGCCGAGACGTTGGCAAGAGTTTGAGTCTAGAGCCCGCGAGGTCATGGATGGCGTCATCTTTCCGGAAATATATACCGCTCTGGCCAGCAGTGACGTCGTGCTAATCAGCGGCGAAGGCTGCATCTATGACTGTACCCGTCAGAGTCGCATGATCTACTTCATCGCCTATCTGGCAAAGCGCTTTTTCGGCAAGCCAACGGCGATAGTCAATCACAGTATCGTGATGAACGACCCGGTATTGAGGGAAATCGCCGACCATGTCTATTTGTTGTTGGATGACATCGTGTTTCGCGAGCCAGACTCGGCGCTGGCATGTTCCAGCGGGCTGGGCCGCGTAGCCTCTGATGCCGCTTATCTGTACCAACCAGAAGGGGAAGAATGGTGGTCTCGCCTGGGATCGTCGCAGGATGAGGTTGAAGGCGGGATCTTGCGCGGTGGAGCCTTCGATCCGCAGGCGCCTTATGCCTGCATCGGTGGAGGCTCGGTGTATTTTCGCGGACTCAAGCCTGGATTCGATGCGGTACCGAGCTTCAGCAAACTATGTCGAGCGCTGCAGGTACGTGTTGGCCAGGTCATTCTTACCGCTTCTTCGGGCAAGGATCTGCGCATCATGGAGCCCGTGGCAGAACGCCTCGAGCTGCCTTTGGCTGGTGTCAATTTGCCTATCCAATCGGCGGTAAATTTGATGGGGAATGCCCAGGTTTATATTGGCGGTCGATGGCATCCCAGCATCTTTGCACATAGCGGCGGTACACCGGTCATCGCCCTGAATCGGCATACTGTCAAAATGGATGCCTTCCTCAAGCAAGCGGACATGCAGCAGAGCGCCTTCGATCCATTCGCGATCGAGGATCAGTTTGATGATCTGATGGCAGAGGTCAAAGCACATCTGAAGGCGGGAGTGGGGCTCAGAAGCCGCTTGCGCAGCGGTGCGCTTAGGCTTGCCGGTATGGCGCGTGAGAACGTGCGTCTCCTGACCTAATCCCGTTCGTCTATTGAATCTGGTGATATTCAACTCCTGCCCTTAATTCCTGAATTCATAGAGTAATCGCAGCACTTTGGACCACGAGGTAGAGGCGGGAGGGGCAGCGCCGGTACCCTTCTCGGCTCACCTACCAAAGTGAAGCAGAGCATGGGATACCGACAGCTGACCCAGATCCAACGATACCAGATCTATGCCCGTCATGACGTGGGCATGAGCCGACGTCAGATCGCCAGAGAGCTTGGCATTCACAACAGCACGGTCAGCCGGGAGCTGCGCCGAAACACCACCGACAGCGGTTACGATCCTGAGCAGGCGCAGTCCTGCAGTGATCATCGGCGACGCACTGCCTGGAAGAGGACAAAGCGCTTGCCCAGCCTGATTGCCGCTGTCGTCGACCGGCTGCGAGAGGAATGGAGCCCAGAGCAGATCAGCGGTTTCATGGCGCCCTTGTCTGGCGTCGGCGTCAGTCACCAGTGGATCTATTCCTTAATCTGGGATGACAAGGCCCGCGGTGGCGATCTCTGGCAGCACCTCCGCCAGCCCAAGCGGCGCAGCAAGCACCGGGCTCAAGCCAAGAGCGCAGGACTTGGTAAGATTCCCAACCGCGTGGGCATCGAGCATCGCGCGGCTGAGATCGATGAAAGGCGCTTCATTGGCCACTGGGAGGGTGACACCGTGGTCCAGGTGCACAAGCAGTCGGGCCTAGTCACGCTAGTCGAGCGACGTAGCGGCTATCTGCTGGCGGCACGGTTGCCCAAGCTTTCGGCGGAGCTGACGCAAAAGGCCATGATTCGGCTGCTAAAACCTCGCCGCGGTGCTGTCCAGACCATCACCCTGGACAACGGCTCGGAATTCGCTGATCACGAGACCGTGGCCCAGGCGGTAACGGCAGCGACGTACTTCTGCGATCCCTACTGCTCCGGGCAGCGTGGGACCAATGAGAACACCAATGGCCTGATACGACAGTACTTCCCCAAGGGAACGGACTTTCGACAGGTCACCGATGCCAAGCTGCGCAAGGTGGTCGAGAAGCTGAATGACCGACCCCGAAAGCGTCTCGGCTATCGCACACCGGCACAGGTGTTCCTGGGGGAATATTCAGGAGCCCTGGATACCGCAGGTGCTGCGCTTGTTGCTTGAATTCAGGATTTAGAGGCGTACGAGCCATGGTCACGCGTGTCGGCATGCTGGGAATGAGTGATGGTAACGGCCATCCGTTCTCTTTCTCCGCGATCATCAATGGTTACTCAGACAGTGGGATGCGGCATTCCGGCTGGCCAGGCATCTATGACTACGTGAGTCGCCGCCATGGGTCGGAATTCGGCGTGGGCGACCTGCGCGTCACCCATGCCTGGACGCAGCACGACGAACAGACGGCGCTACTTTGCAGGGCCGCAAGTATTGCGCATGCTGTTTCGTCACCTACCGATATGCTGGGTGAAGTGGATGCGATAATCCTTGCCCGGGACGATTACGTTTCGCACCTCCCTCTGGCCAAGCCATTTCTGGAAGCCGGTATCCCCGTATTTATCGATAAACCTCTGACACTGGATATCGACGAGTTGCGCTGGTTTACGCCTTATCTGGAGAGTGGGCTGCTGATGTCCTGCTCAGGGATGCGCTATGCCAAGGAACTGGATGCATGCAGAGCAGGGCAGATCAATCACGGTGAGATGAGACTGGTGCGCGGAACCATCCTCAACGATTGGGTGCGCTATGGTGTACATTTACTGGACGCCATCCTGCCGATGATGCCATCTCGCCCGATATCGGTAAGCGCCTTGCCTGGCGAACATGATTCTTTGGTTGTGCTAATGGAAGACGGTGTGCCGGTCCATATAGATGCCCTCGGGCAGGTGCCGGCGATGTTTCGTGTAGAAGTGATGGGTAGTCAGCATATCTCAAGCTTCGATATCACTGACAACTTCTCAATGTTCCGCCGTACGCTATGGGCTTTCTGGCGACAAATCGTCGAAGGGCGTCCGGCGATTGTTACGACAGAGACACTCGATGTCATTCGCACCCTGATCGCTGGAAAAATGGCGTTACAGAACCGAAAGGAGGTGTCACTTGATGGATTCGACGACCTTTTATGACCTGTTCGATCTCAAGGGGCGCGTCGCAATCGTGACCGGAGGGCTTGGTATTCTGGGGCAGAGTTTCTGCCAAGCCCTGGCCGAGTTTGGTGCCAATGTGGTGGTGGCCGATCTGGATGGAGAGTCTGCGGAGCGCTATGCAGCTGAGCTAGGACGGGATACGAACGTGCGTTGTATCGGCCTGCCCTGTGATGTCAGCGACGAGGCTTCGGTGGAGGCACTGGTCACTAGCACTTTGCAGCACTTCGGTGCCATCGACATTCTGCACAATAATGCGGCAAGCAAGTCCGATGATCTCGGGGCATTCTTCACACCGGTAGAAGAATACAGTCTGGCGGAATGGAGAAAGATCATGGCCGTCAATCTGGATGGAGTATTCCTGGTGTCGCGCAGTGTGGGTCGCCGCATGATTGAGCAGGGTAGGGGGGGAAGCATCATCCATACTGGCTCCATCTATGGCGAGTTAGGAAGCGACCCTCGCATTTATGAAGGATCTGAATACATGGGAATCGCCATTAACACGCCGCCTGTCTATGCCGCCTCCAAGGCAGGTGTGTCGGGCCTTGCAAGGTATCTTGCTACTAACTGGGCGCCGCACGGTATTCGGGTCAACACCTTGATTCCTGGTGGAGTCCAAAGCGGTCAGAACGCGGCATTCGTGGATCGTTACTCCCAGCGAGTGCCACTGGCAAGGATGGGGCAGCCCGGTGATCTAGTGGGAGCCCTTATTTTCCTGGCCTCTGATGCCTCGCGATACGTGACTGGTCAGTGCCTGTATGTCGATGGCGGACTCAGCGCCTGGTAGGACGCAGAACATCTCGATAACAACACAATGACTAGGTAGCGACGATCATGGCGAATAATCTCACCATCGTGATGTATCACTATGTCCGCCCCTTAAAAGAGTCCCACTATCCTGAGCTCAAGGCCCTTGAACTGGACAACTTTCGCGGTCAGCTTGATTTCATACAGCATCACTACACAGCAGTGACTATGGAAGACGTCATCGCTGCGAGCAGGGGCGAGGCCATGCTGCCGGAGCACGCCATCCTGCTGACCTTTGATGACGGTTACCGGGATCACTACGAGCATGTTTTTCCGCTTCTGTTGGAGCGAGGCATGCAAGGAAGTTTCTTTCCCCCGGCTTGTGCGGTGAGGGAAGGGCGAGTGTTAGACGTGAACAAGATTCACTTTACACTTGCCAGTAGAACCAATCCACAGCGGTTGATCGACGAGATCTTTGCTGAAATGGATGCTCACCGTAAACAATATGGTTTGCTCGGTAATGCGGAATACTTTGAGATTTTTTCGAGAGAAAGCCGCTATGACAGTGCCAAGGTGACCTTCATCAAGCGCATCCTGCAGAAGGGGCTGCCGGCGCCGATGCGAGGGCCCTTAATTGACCGGCTTTTTCGTCAATTTGTAACCCAAGATGAGCGTGACTTTGCGGCCGAACTGTACATGACTGATACCCAGCTTCGAGACCTACTTGATGCCGGCATGTTCATTGGCAGTCACGGTGATCAGCATCTGTGGCTGAATACACTTAGTGGCGAAGAACAGCTACGTGAAGTCGAAACCAGTCTGGAATTCATGGCTGACCTTGGTGTTGCGCTACAGGATTGGGTCATGTGTTACCCCTACGGTGGCTATAACGATGCTCTGCTGTCGCTATTGCGGAGAAAGGGCTGTGCACTGGGGCTGACGGTTGATGTCGGTGTGGCAGATCTAGCGATAACAGACTCTCTGTGCCTACCCAGGTTGGACACTAACGACTTACCCAATTCGCTTGACGCCTGCTTAGCACACGGTGAGCCGACCATCGACGGCCGGCATCTCGAGGCATAAACCCATATAAGTCGTCGTAACAGGACTGCCCATGACTAACATGATGAAACTGCTTGCCGACCTGACGCCGCTTAATCGCGTGGTCTGCTCTAGCGACTTTGATGACACCATTCGCTACATGCAGGATATTCTGCCATTTCGTGAACATACCTATTCGGCTGATAATCACTACAACGGTTGGGTGATTCCCAATAAATGGGATATCAAGACCGCAAGAATCGGTTATCAGGGCAAAACGATATACGAAAGCAGTCATCCGATGGCCGTCATGGCTCTCTCTATCCCGTTTAGTGGTACCGTCGATCGTGAGGAACTGCGGCGCCATCTCCATTACGACCACCGTTACCCCGATGCCGTCCCCTTCCACTTCCGGCAACTCTTTCGTAGTTGGCAGAGAGACTGGGGGTTCTGCGTGCCGAGAACCTTCTACGACGGCCTCGAGGAAGGGGACTACGATGTCCTGATCGAGACTGAAGAGGCGCCTGGAACACTGCGGGTGATTGATTACACCCTCGAAGGAAAATCGCCTGAAACCATCATTTTTGCCGCCAATCTGGACCACCCCGGTGTGGCCAACGACGGCCTATCCGGTGTGGCGGTAGGGGTGGCCCTGTTCGAGGCATTGCGCCGGCGACAGGAAAAGACGAACTTCAGCTACCGACTGGTACTGGCACCGGGGATTATCGGCAATGAGTATTATCTTGGCCACCTGATGAGAGAAGAGAAGGAACACTTGCTCGAAGGGGTGATGCTGGAAATGCTAGGTTCACCTACCGAATTGGCCCTGCAGTATTCTCGTCACCGAGAGTCCAATATAGAGTTGGCTGTAGCCGAATCTCTATTATCAAATGATTGCGAACACCATACCGGTGAGTTCGAGAGCGAGCTGCTAAATGACGAGTACATCTGGGAAGCCTATGGCATTCCCATGGCATCCTTGTCACGCTTCCCTTATCCCGAGTATCACACCGATCGCGATAATCTGGATTTAATGCGATCTGAGCGGCTGGAAGAGGCCGTAAAGGTGCTAATGCATGCAGTCGAGACCTTGGAGTCGAGCTCCATCCTCCGCAAGCGTTTCTCAGGGAACATCTGCCTTTCTAATCCCGAGTATGATCTCTACATTGATCCGGGACAGGTCGCCTTTGGCGATATGCCTGACGAGCAGCGCCGTCGCATGCGACTATTGATGGACACGATTCCTACCCTGACTCGGCCTACGAGCATCCATATTCTGGCGGGGCGAGTTGGCTTGCCATTATCGATGGTCGAGAATTATCTCGGAAAATGGGTTCGTCATGGCCTGCTGGAGCTGACCTGAACTTTCTCTTGTTATATGTAATGCTCGGGCCCCACCTAAAATATTGATTTGTTGGTTTAGTTTATTGTTTTTAGATATCGCTCCAGTGTTCGGAGTGGCTTCCAGTCTTTATTTGGGAATGGGGATTATGTTTAATAGTATAAAAGAGCTGTATTCCCTGTTGAACAAAGATCAGAGAAATAAACTCCTTGTCATGCAGATTATGGTGGTTTGTATGTCCTTCTCTGAGCTGGCAGGTGTCATTTCTGTTGGGCCTTTTATGGCCTTGGTTGGTGACATGAGCAGGCTCGAAGGTGACTCCATATGGGCTGAAATCTACCGTGCCAGCGGGGCTTCTTCCCCTTCTGACTTTATCTTCTGGTTTGGTGTTGGTGTATTGTTACTTCTCAGTATTACTACTCTGATATCGATAGTTACCACCTGGCAACTCGAAATGTTCGGTCATCGTGTAGGGGCGGAAATTTCGAGCCGTTTGTTTAAGCATTACATGTACCAGCCTTGGCTATTTCACGCCAATGGCAGTAGCAGTCAATTGTCCAAACAAATTGCTCAGGAGTGTCAGCGTATTACGGTATCTGTAATAACTCCTTTGATGAACATGAATGCCAAAGCTGTTATGGCAAGCCTGATGGCGACGGCACTGTTCATTTACGATCCGCTAGTAGCGACAGTCGGCTTGCTAATCTTTACGATCGCATATCTTCTGCTTTACCGTACAGTGCGCCGTCGGTTGATCAACAATGGAACGACAGTTTCGGAAACTCAGGCTCTACGATTCAAGTTGATGGCAGAGGGTTTTGGAGGCATCAAGGATGCACTCTTGCTGGGGCGGCAGCGCGTCTTTACTGAACGTTTCGAAAAAGTGAGCCAGCGTTTTGCCAATGCGCAGGGAGCTACCTTGGCGATGAGCCAGGTACCGCGCTTTGCGATGGAGTTGGTCGCCTTCGGTGCGGTGATATTCCTCGTGCTTTACCTTTTGGCTGCTCATCAAGGCAACTTGGGCACCATCCTGCCGGTACTTTCCGTGTATGCGCTGGCTGGCTTCAAACTTCTTCCGGCCTTTCAGCAGATCTACTCCAGTGTTTCGCGGGTGCGCGGTAACCTTGCCGCATTCGAGTCAATGCGTGATGACCTTCACGCCAGTGTGGTCAGCAGTGTTGATCAGGAGCGCGCGGATCCCAAGAAAGCTGACCGCTGGGTGCCTCGGCAGTCTATAGAATTTCGCGACGTCCATTTTACATATCCGGGTAAGCAAGCGTCTGCCGTAGATGGGCTGACACTGAAGATCACGGCGAATCAAGTCATTGGTCTTGTCGGAGCCTCGGGTTCTGGGAAGTCGACTGCCATCGATCTGCTTCTAGGGTTGATCGACCCCTCAAGTGGCCAGGTACTGATCGATGGTGAGCCCCTGACCACGATGAACAAACGTGCATGGCAGAACAGTCTGGGCCTGGTGCCTCAAAGCATTTTTCTCTCCGATACAAGCATTCGCGAGAATATTGCTTTTGGGCTTCCGCCATCTGCAATCAATGATGTACGCGTGAGACGTGCGGCAAATTTGGCTAATCTCGATGAACTGATATCGGAGCTACCCGAGGGGCTGGAAACTGATGTGGGTGAACGTGGTGTCCAGCTTTCTGGTGGGCAGCGTCAGCGGATCGGTATCGCCCGTGCCTTGTATCATGATGCCGACGTACTGGTGTTGGATGAAGCAACCAGTGCCTTGGATGGTATCACGGAGCAGCTGGTTATGGACGCCATTCATGAGTTTTCGGGCACCAAGACGATCGTCATTATTGCTCATCGCCTCGCTACCGTGAAGCAGTGCGACTGTATCTATCTGATTAAGGATGGAAGAGTTCTTGATCAGGGGCGATTTGAGGACCTGGTAATTCGTAACGATACCTTCAAGCGGATGGCGGAACGGGCCTGAGTCGTCTCAATACTGTTTCTCTAACCATTAAGCCTTGCCAGCAGGCGGTTGGTATTAAATTGACCGCCAGTTAAAGAATAAAATGCCTTACAAAGCTGAGGAGTGGCTCAGGATGAAAAATATCTTTTTTCTACTTTCCGTGAGTGAGTCTTTTTTTACGAACTGTATGGAGTTGTTTAAAAAGGGTCCTAGTAGCAAGAATGTATACTTGTCTTGCTTTTCATATTGCAACAAAAATGACAGCGATTTATCTGTTTTTGATCATGTTGTGTATTTCAAGGATGTTCTTGAGTCCAAAGAAAAAAAAAGTATGGAAGAATACCTTCGCCAGGCGAAACGGATGGAAGACGAGTATCAGTTCGTCTTGTCCGACTTGATCCATGCTGAGCGTAACTTTGATCGCTTTGATAAGCAGGATGCATTTCGCATCGCTATTTCAATGGCACTAAAGGTAGAAGAGATACATTCTTCGAAGCCAATTGAAATGGTTGTGTCAGAAGGGCTGGATGACTTCTTAAGTATGTTCCTATACTTCTTATCTAAAAAGATTGATATACCTTTCAGGTATCCCGTCCGGAGCAGGATAGGTACGGGACTGTATCTGTCTGATGGCCCAGACGGTCATGTTGTCACGGCAAGCTTGCGCAACAAAGGGAAGTCTATGCTTGAGGCCGATGCCTATATAGAAGGTTATTTAAAGGAGAAGATTCAGCCATCATATATGGTCGCGAATAGGCGGTTCTTCAAGGTAGCCAGTAAGCAAGATTTCCTCACCTTGGGAAAGATGCTTATTCGAAAAGATAGAAAAACAACCTTTCACGCTTACGAGGATCCCTTTAGTGCCGTGAAGAAGAGGGTGGTTAGGATAATCAATGCATCAAGATATTCTTCATGCCTGAGCAAGAACGAAGCTAATATTGAAAAACTGTCAGATATGGGGTTGAAATATTTTATTTATCCTCTGCATTTTCACCCAGAAGCATCAACGCTTGTAAAAGGACGTTGGATAAATAACCAGCTGCAGATTATTGAATTTATCTCAAAGTCATTACCTTCAGATTGCGTACTGCTTGTAAAGGAACATAAGGTATCTATTGGTAGAAGAGAACGCAGCTTTTATGACGAAGTCGTTAAGCACCATAATGTGATGTTGGTCAGCCACAAGCTGAATCCTCATGATCTGATAAAGCGTTCCTGCGGGGTGGTGACCATATCCTCTAGCATGGGGTTGGAAGCAATATTTCATGATAAAGCCGTAATATGTTTTGGCGATGTTTTTTACAACCAGGTAAGCGGTGTGGTAAACGCTAGAAATATTGCCAAAATGAATGAGTATGTGTTGGAAGCCCTAGATTTCAAAGGGTACTCACAAGGTGATGTTAGATGTCTTATACATGACATAATAACCTCATCAGTTTTTCCGGATGAAGACTTTAGTCCACACAAATATGCAGAGGAACATTGTGAAGTCTTCCTGGATTTACTCGCAGCGGATATTGATTTTGTCATTAACGGTAAAGCGTTGAGGGTAAATGTAGCATAGCCTTCATGTGTTGGTTTTGTATTTTCTTGCGGATACATTACTATTGATAAGTTATCTAGTAGTGTTTCTCAGAATAAATTTCATGTCGATTATTTTCCCGGCGGGAGATTTAAATGTGCGGCATCTTTTTTTGCAAAGTCCTTGATGAGGCGGGGTGCGGCCCTGCCAACCTGGATGAGTTGTTTTCCAGTGCTCTTGAAAAAATGAGGTACCGCGGGCAAGATAACGTAGCTATAAGAAAAATAAATGGGCTTCACTTTGGTCATTCTCGCCTGGCGATAAATGGTTTGAATCCGGAGTCCAATCAGCCTGTGGTAACTGATGACTACGCTCTTATATTTAATGGCGAATATTATAATTATAAAGAAGATTATGCCCACAAGGGTTCAGATACTCTGGCGCTATTCGATCATTTGCTGGAAAATCCGGATGCCCACTCTTTCGTGAATGGTCCATATGCCTATGCGTGGTACGATATAAAAAACGACAAAGTTGTATTTCGCAGAGATGTTTTTGGCGAAAAGCCACTTTATTACTATAAAGATGAGACGGTTGTTTTAGTATCATCCACTCTTAAATCTATTTTGTTTTTTGTCAAAGGTATCGGTGGTAGGGTGCTGCTGAATATTGATGCTTTACGCTGTGACTATGTGTTGAATGGTTTTATCAGGGAGCCTGAAACTGTTTGGAAAGGTATATATGAAATACCTCCTAACCATTCACTTTTTTTAAATGGAGTTGATATTTTATTGAAGAAGGAAAGTTTCTTTTGTTCAGCCGATTCGCGATCTTCAGTCGCTGAAAAATATTTGAAATATTCGTTAATAACTCGGGATGTTGATGCTGCGTTATTGCTAAGTTCAGGAGTGGACTCTAGTTATCTTCTGGTAAAGTCGATTGAATCGGGCGCCGGATTGTCATTGGTAACTTATGGAGGGTGTGATGGAAGCGGGGAAGTTAGTGAAGTTGAGAATAACCTATCTTTTATAGACTTAAACGAAGCTGGTTGTAAATTCTCCGCACTCCAGAAAGTGGGTGAAGGTCGTCCAGACTGTATCAGCGAAGAAATCGCGTTTTATGCAGGAATTATGGAGCAACCCACTTCCGATGGTCTCCAGGTTCACAGGATTCTGCAGCATTTGAAAAGTGAGTTTCCCCACCTGAAGGTTGTATATTCTGGTTTAGGCGGTGACGAAATATTCGGAGGCTATCCTTCTTTTAACAATTATCAGCTGATAAATATATTAGCTAGTATTCCCAAGTCATTTCTCCTTGTTCCAAAGATGAGAAGGTTTTTAGAGGGAAGAGAAATGCTGGGTGAGTGGGGAGTCATGGCATACTATTTTCTCTACAGGGCTGATTCCTGTTTCGTAAAAAAAGAGCACGAGGACACATTGAGAGAGTCTTATAGACGATTTAAGGAAGGCATTTACGAGTCTGTGCCATCAGGGCTTTTTGAGCGATACAAGGACTGCTCTAGCATGCAGTTAAAGTTGCTTGAGACGTTTGATTACTGCAAGAACCAGTTGCTGAGAGATATGGATAATATCTCAATGCATCATGGCGTTGAAGCAAGAGCCCCTCTCCTTAATCCGCACCTGATCATGCAGGCTGTAGACAATAAAAAGGGTCTGAAAGAATACGTGCAAGCTAGGACGAAAATATCTTTTGGAAAGAAAAAAGGGTTTTCTATTTTAGATCATGATTGTTTAGAGAAATATAAAAAATCTTTGAGTCGCAACCGGGAGGTGCTTAATGCAGTCTTTGGGGAAAAAGTCTGCAATGTAAATTATCTTCTGGATATTGGTGCAATGAGAAAATTCTCCTTTATCGCTGAGTGGTTGAAGGTGAATGTTGCAGTTTGTGAGGTTGATGGGGAAACGTTAGTTGCAAGATAAATTTGAGTGCCTTATTTGAATCGAAAAAGAAGATTTCTGCAGTTTGCTCTAGTTCCTTAAGATTTTCCTTAGAGTCGGTTGAGGATGGCATTCATCTCATGTATGGACGCCGATAACATAAGGGCATGCCGAGATAAAAGTTATGGATGATGTTCGCACCCCTCTTGTAAGTATTTATATGACGGTAAGGAATGGTTTTCCATTTCTTCCTAAATCCATCGAAAGTATTAAAAAGCAAACATATTTAAACTGGGAAGCTGTGATCGTTGATGATGGCTCAAGCGATGACTCTGTGAAATATTTGCGTGAAGTTGAGAAGCAGGATTCACGCTTCAGGATTATTGCGACAGAGGGGGTTGGCCGTGGCAAAGCATTAAACATGGCAATTGCAAATGCTCGCGGCGTATATGTTGCCAACTTGGATGCAGATGACTTGTCACATCCTCAGCGTATAGAGGTGCAAGTTGATATTTTGTTAAATAATAAATGTCTTTTTTTGTGTAGTGAGACCAGCTTTTTTCATGATGATGCCAGTGTCGATTGGTTTTCTTTCAATTATCCATTTAACAGCCAAGTTTATGATGTTTCGATGGGGTTGATGAAAAGAAACCCAGTTAGTCACATAAGTGTTATTTGTGATCGTTGTAGTATTATGGAGGTTGGGGGATATAACGAAAACAGGAAATCACAGCTTGACTATGAGCTATGGTTCAGGCTTGTTAAGCATGGTGTTAGGCTCCAGAAAACGGGATACTCTCTTGTCTCTAAGAGGATACATACAGGGCAATCATTCGAGAACAAGAGACGATTATATTACCTTTTGTCCAGCACCCTACTTCAGAATGCAATAATTACTGAAATGAAGGGCGGTGTTAAATATCGTGCTTACCCCGCTTTTAGGTTTTTTTATGGTTTATTGCCTCAAAAACTCCGTGTGCGTATTAGACAGTGATTGAGAGACAAGGATCGTCATTTCACAGTCTGGCGACATGATTTGCAGGTGTCACCTTTCACTTCTATTAATACAAAATTAAGTTATCAGTTAGGAAGGTGTCGGCATGATGCGGATGATTTTGTGCACTCTAGTTTTTGCTAGCTTGTTAAGCCCAGTATATTTTTATCCGAGTGGGAATCCGCAGCCTACTGATTATATTTTTTTGGCTTTGGTTTTTATGGTATATTTCCATTCTATGGCGACCTCAAGGGAGTTGCCATTAGCAAAGATTCCTCTTTGCTGGGGGCTGCTGGCGTACTGGGTATTCATTCATTGCCTTGTTTCATCTTTAGCTCTCCAGTCATCTGACTTTTATAGAACGATGGCATTCTGGATGTATAATACTGCAGTGGCGTCCTGTTTTTTGTATTTGCTTGGGATGGGGCCTAAAAGCAAGATTTATGTTGAATGGGGTATTTGCCTAGGGCTAATTACTTCCGGGGTTGGTGTGATTGTTTCACTAGGTGTAGAAGGTCGTGCGGTTGGTTTTTTTAATAATCCCAATCAGCTTGCTTTCTTTTCTTTGTTAGGAATCTCTTCCTTGTTGGTGCTTGCCAGGATGAGCTTGCTCGTCAGGCCTCTTGTGATCTTAGCCGTTTTATCTGGAGTTTTAGGTATCTTTGCTGCTGCGTCATTAGCAGCCATCGCAGGCTTCTTCTTGGTGGTAATGGGTTACTTGTTTGCGAATTTACAGCCAAAACAGCTCTTCCGTTTCTCGGTTATCCTTTCGCTGCTTTTCATGACTACCTTGCTGGTTGATGATGAAGCTGTGGTTGTAATATCTGAAAATATTTATAACAGGTCGGTGGTGGCAGAGGGGAAGTTTGATTCTATAGCCGAGGAAAGAAATTATGACCGTATTTTGGCTTTTCCGGAGTACGCCTTGTTAGGGGCCGGGGAAGGACACTTGGAAAGATTTTATCCATATAATAAAAACGAAATACATTCAAGCCTTGGCAATCTTCTTTTTGCATATGGTATTCCTGGGATAGCATTGTTCTTGGCATTGCTATTTTCAATTGTGAGAAGTTCGCCACTACCCATCTGGTTCGTCGTGTCAGGCCCCATAGTTTATTCATTGACCCACATGGGCCTGAGAACGACATTGTTTTGGATCTTCTTAGCCATAGTTTGGTCAGAATATGGCGCAAAGGAAAGATATGCTTGAGTTCAGGAATATAAAACGAATTGTTTTGGTGTGTGGTGGTTTATGTTGGCTTTTGTCGTGATTTTTTATTTATTATCTATGGTCTAACTGGTCATGGTTGTTGTCCCTGCTACATACAAGCCTAGCTTCTGCATATTCAGCATGATTAACTACAACCGCTACGCACAAAGGGCAAGGCACGCAGATGAAACGATTCCTGATGATTGCCAGTTTTCCTGATTCCCTTGTCACTTTCCGTGGCCAGTTGCTCGATGCATTGCGCGAAAATGGATGTGAGGTGCATGTCGCATGCCCTGACATTCGCAAGGATAGCGCGGTCTGTGAGCACTTGGAGTCCAGGGGGATTATCGTGCATGACATCCCGATGCAGCGCACGGGGATAAACCCGGTGGCCGACCTCAAGACACTCGGAAATCTCTCCCGCCTGATGCGCCGTATTCAGCCAGATGTCGTCATGGGGTACACCATTAAGCCGGTGATCTATGGAACTCTCAGTGCTTGGCTGTGCCAAGTGCCCAGGCGATTTGTCTTGATCACTGGCCTGGGCTATACATTCACCTCCGATGCATCGGGTAGATGGTTCTGCAAGCGCCGGGGGTTGCTGTGGGTCGTAGGATCCCTGTACCGCCTGGCTTTGCTCGGAGCCCACAAGGTGTTCTTCCAGAACCCCGATGACCAGGCGCTCTTTCGGCAACTGAAGGTGCTTTCGGCCAGGAGCCCCTCGCACGTCGTCAACGGCTCTGGGGTTGACCTGGACCAGTACGCTGTGGCGTCACAGGCGAAGGGTCCGCTCAGATTTCTGATGATCGCCAGACTGCTCGGTGATAAGGGTGTGCGCGAGTATGTAAAGGCTGCCCGACAAGTGCACCGGACCCATCCTCAAGTGACGTTCGCCTTGGCAGGCTGGATTGATGACAATCCCGATGCCATTGCCCCACAGGAGCTCGATGATTGGATCGTCGAGGGCACCGTCGACTATCTCGGCTGTCTCGATGATGTACGGCCTGCTATTGCTGCTTGCCATGTCTACGTGCTGCCTTCCTATCGCGAAGGCACGCCTCGCACGGTACTCGAAGCCATGGCTATGGGGAAAGCGGTCATTACCAGCGATGCGCCTGGCTGCCGAGAGACTGTGATCGATGGAGTGAATGGCTACCTGGTACCGGTTCGCGATGTCTCTCAGCTTGCCGTCGCCATGCGGCGTTTCATCGATACTCCTGAGCTGACTGGGGCTATGGGCTGCAAATCACGTGAGATCGCTGAGGCCAAGTACGACGTCAACAAGGTCAATGCGGATATTCTTGAGCAGCTGGGCATGGGCGCTAATGCACAGGAACCTCGTGCCGAGGCGGTGACGAGAGAATTGAGAGGCTTACATGGCAAAACGACTCCTTGACCTCAGCGTTGCGATGTTCCTGCTCGTTGCGCTATCACCTGTCATTGCCATCGCGGCGGTGTTGATCGCGCTCAGGTTGGGGCGCCCAGTGTTCTTTCGGCAGCACCGCCCCGGCCTTCATGGACGACCCTACGAGATCGTCAAGTTCCGGACCATGCGGGATTCGTTCGACTCACAGGGAAGGCCGTTGCCCGATGAGGCGCGGATGACGCGGCTGGGCACCTGGTTGCGGGCGACCAGCATCGACGAGCTGCCCGAACTCTGGAACGTCGTCAGAGGGGACATGAGTTTGGTCGGCCCTCGTCCGCTGATGATGGAGTATTTGCCCCGTTATAGTGCCGAGCAGCAGCGTCGTCACGACGTACTCCCCGGCATCACTGGCTGGGCCCAGGTGCACGGACGTAACTCGCTTTCCTGGCAAGAGAAGTTCGAGCTTGACGTTTGGTACGTGGATCACCGCACGGCATGGCTGGACCTGCGCATTCTGATGTTGACCGTGAAGAAGGTATTTTACCAAGACGGGATCTCGGCGGAAGGGCATGTGACCGTCGATGATTTCTATGGCAACGATTGACGCTTCGGCCCAGGGATCATCTCTTTGTTGCATGAAGCCAACTCCATGAGGCTGGAGGAATTGGGGTATGTCCTACGATTACACATTGCTTGCAGATATCTCGGGGCGCGTGGGAGGCTCCTTTTACATTTTCGATAGCGAGTTGTTCGAACATAACTATCGAGCATTCAGGGAGAGTCTCCGTCATTATTATCAAAATGCTGATGTTGCCTACTCATTCAAGGCTAACTATATGCCAGAGTTGGGGCGAATTCTGAATGACCTGGGAGGCATAGGGGAAGTCGTCTCTCGGCTTGAGTACGATATCGCCAGACGAAACCTGCCGCCTAATCGATTGATCTTCAACGGCCCGGTGAAGCGGGAGGAGGATGTGAGGTACTGTATCGCTTCCGGTTCACGCCTCAATATTGATTCGTTCAACGAGATTAAATATCTCGAGGACCTGTCAGAAAGTTTCGACCATATCGAGGTAGGGCTAAGGGTCAGCTTTTCCCTGGAGGGCCGGACCTCGAGGTTCGGTTTCTGTTGCGACAACGGTGACTTGGAAAAAGCGGTTAAGCGGCTTCAGGCGATCGGCAACGTGACGGTTAACGGCATCCACTCCCACCTCAGTACGCGTGAAAAGAGCCTGGCGTTGTTTGCTTCGAGATCGAGGAAAATGATTGAGCTGGCCAACCGCATCAGCCCCTCCCGCCCAGTAAAATCCATCAACGTCGGGGGAGGGTTCTTCGGTCAGATACCGGCAGCGATGCGAGAACAGTTTCCCCCTGACCTTCCTTCCTTCGATGACTATGCTAGTACCATTGGTGGCATCTTCCACCGTGAATACGGAGACCATGGGCCGCGGCTGATCATCGAGCCGGGTATCTCTCTGATTGGTAATACCATGGTGCTGGTTGCCGAAGTCCTCGAGATCAGAGAACGACAAGACATCAAGTACGCCTTGTTGGACACCAGTATCAATGTCGTCAACCCGACGCATTCGACGGCCAGGCGATGCTTCTCAATCGTGCCTCGCCAAGCTCTGTCCGAACCCGGCCATGACCGCTATGTGTTGGTCGGCAACACCTGCATGGAGCACGACGTCATCGATGCCAGTTACGAGGGCCGGTTGCAGCGAGGCGATTTCGTCGTCTTTCCCAATCGCGGGGCCTATTCCAACAACTACACCCCGCCCTTCATCATGCCCTCTGCCGCGATCGTCTCTCCCAGCGGCGTCATCTACAAGGAAAGGGATGGCGTGGAGAGTATTCTCGCGACCTATCGTTAGCTATCTGTTTTATCTCCGGCGACCGTTGTTTGTCCGGCGCCATAACTGCCTGCAACTTCAATGACTAGCTTCCTGGAGAATTACGATGAACGTGTTGTTGACCTGCGTGGGGCGAAGAAGCTACCTAGTCGACTATTTCAGGCAGGCATTGGCCGGCGAGGGCGTGGTCATTGGTGTCGACATGGACCCCAACACTGCCGGTATGGCATGCGTCGATAAGGCATATCTTGTACCACGGGCCGACTCGGGCGACTACATTCCGACGCTGCTGGACATCTGCATGCGAGAGCGTGTTGGCCTACTGGTGTCGCTGTCTGACCTGGACCTGGGGCCGCTGTCTCGCGCCATCGAAGATTTCGGTCGCTTCGGCGTCCAGGCGTTCGTCAGCGATCCTGAGGTCATTGAGGTGGCCAATGACAAGTGGGCGTGTTTCGAGTTTCTTCAGCGCCACCGCATCCCGAGTCCAGTCACTTGCCTCCAACTGGACAAGGCGCAGCATCATCTCCGTGATGGCCATCTTGCTTTCCCGCTAATGGTCAAACCGAGGTGGGGCATGGGTTCGGTCTCACTGTTCAAGGTCAACGACGACGAGGAACTGGCATTCTTCTATCATTATGCCCGCAAGCAGGTCCGCGACTCATTCCTTCACGTGATCAGTCAGGATGATATCGATCACTCGGTGATTATCCAGGAGTTCCTCGGAGGCGACGAATACGGCATTGACGTGTTGCACGACTTTGACGGCGAGCACGTTGCCACGGTGGTCAAGCGAAAGCTCTCCATGCGGGCCGGCGAAACCGATAGCGCTATGACCGTCGAGGATCGCGGGGTGGCAAACACCGCGGAACGCGTTGCCGCACTTCTTCGGCATAGGGGAAACCTGGATATCGACATCATGCTGGACGCCGCTGGTTTGCCGCGCGTGCTAGAGCTCAATGCGCGATTCGGCGGTGGCTATCCTTTCTCGCATCTTGCCGGTGTAGATTTTCCCAGAGCATTGATCGAGCTGGCGGAGGGGCGGCGACCCGCGCCTTATCTATTACGCCCTTCCGTTGGAGTACGGAGCATGAAGCATATTGTGCCGACCGTATATTCACCCCTGCGGTCTGAAAAGACTATTGAGGTACGTTACCCCTCATAGGATGCATGGTCAGTATGCGGCCATCGCCGGCGGTCAGTCGGCGTTCCGTAGAGCAGCATAGCCTTGGAGGGCGCCAGTATGCTCAATTCTCATTTTTCTCCCTGGCCTTGTTTCAGCGAAGCCGAGGTCCAAGCCGTCAAGCGAGTGCTGTGCTCCAATCGCGTCAACTACTGGACAGGGGGAGAGGGACGCGCCTTCGAGAGCGAGTTTGCTCGCTTTGCGGGCACCGAATACGCCGTTGCTGTTTCCAATGGCACCACCGCCCTGGACTTGGCAATGAAGGCACTGGGAATCGGTGTGGGCGATGAAGTGGTGGTCACTTCTCGAACCTTCATGGCGTCGGTGTCTTCCATTGTCATCGCTGGTGCAGTGCCTGTCTTTGCGGATGTCGATCGCGACTCCCAGAACATTACGGCTAGCACCGTGGCGCCTTTGATTACGTCGCGCACCAAAGCCATCATTGCGGTCCACCTGGCTGGCTGGCCCTGTGACATGGACGGTCTGATGTCGCTGGCAGAAGGCCATGGTCTCTATGTAATCGAAGACTGTGCGCAGGCGCATGGGGCTAGCTGGCGCACGCGCAGTGTTGGAGGGATCGGGCATATCGGCGCCTGGTCCTTCTGTCAGGACAAGATCATGTCTACCGGCGGGGAGGGGGGCATGGTCACTACCAATGATCGGGCTCTGTGGCATCGGATGTGGGCCTACAAGGATCACGGCAAGAGTTGGGAGGCGGTCTACGAGCGGGAGCACCCGCCAGGCTTTCGCTGGTTGCATGAATCCTTCGGTACCAACTGGCGGCTGACCGAGATGCAGGCGGCCATTGGTCGCCTTCAGCTGCGCCGCATGCCGGACTGGACGCGGCAGCGCCGTGACAATCTGGATCGCATTTGGCAGGCGGCCAGAGCCTGTGGCCTGCGTGTGCCTGAGTTGCCAGGACATGTCGGACACGCCGCCTACAAGGCCTATGTGTTTGTTGATCCGCTGGCACTGCGGCCGGGGTGGAATCGTGACCGGATCATCGACGAGATTCAGCAGCGGGGGGTGCCGTGTCTGGGGGGGAGCTGTTCCGAGGTATATCGCGAAAAGGCCTTCGATGACACGGGGTGGCGGCCTGCTCATGCCCTGCCGGTCGCCGCCGAACTGGGGAAGACCAGCTTGATGTTCCTTGTCCATCCCACGTTGACCTCGGAGGAGATTGACCGCACCTGTCTGGCGTTACAGGAGGTAATGGCACTGGCTGCGGTTTGATCTTTGGATAGCGAAGATACACGTGGCCAGCAGTTAAATTAAACGCCCTTGACCGCGAGATACCTTGGCCGGGGGGCGTTGTTTTATGTGCCAGGGTTAGAGTCGTAAGTCGGCCTCGCCATTCCCCAGCAGGTACTTCAGATCAAACAGCACGTGGCTGGGTTTGCCCCAGGAGCGTATACGGTCAACGCCATAGTCGCGGAATTCATCGTGGGCGACCGCCAGTATCATCGCATCATAGCTACCCACATCTGGCCGGTCGACGGGTCGGATCGTATAGGCGCGCTGGGCTTCGTCACGATCGGCATGAGGGTCGAAGACATCGACCATGACATTGAAGTCCGCCAGTTCTCGAATGATATCGGTGACACGTGTATTGCGCAGATCGGGGCAGTTCTCCTTGAACGTCAGGCCCAGGATCAGCACCCGTGCGCCTTGTACGTGGATTCGTTCCTTAATCATCTGCTTGACCAGCTGGCCTGCCACATAGGCGCCCATACCATCATTGATACGCCGGCCTGACAGGATGACTTCCGGATGATAGCCCACCTGTTGGGCCTTGTGCGTAAGATAATAGGGGTCGACACCGATGCAGTGCCCGCCTACCAGTCCTGGCCGGAAGGGAAGAAAATTCCACTTGGTTCCCGCTGCCAGCAGGACTTCTTCGGTATCAATACCCAAGCGGCTGAAGATCATGGCCAACTCGTTGATCAGGGCAATGTTTACATCACGCTGAGTGTTTTCGATGACCTTGGCGGCCTCCGCGACTTGCATTGAACTGGCTTTGAAGGTACCCGCTATGATGATTGATGCATAGAGATCGTCGACGAAGGTTGCCACAACTGGAGTCGATCCTGAGGTCACTTTCCTGATCGAGGTGACTCGGTGTTCCTTGTCGCCTGGATTGATGCGCTCTGGACTATAGCCGGCGAAGAAGTCGCGATTGTAGATCAGCCCTGAGCCCTGCTCGATGACAGGAATGCATTCCTCTTCGGTAGCACCCGGATAGACGGTCGACTCATAGATGACGAGATTGCCTGGCGAAATGACGTGGGCTACCGTCTGGCTGGCTTTGAGCAATGGCGTCAGATCCGGGCAGTGCTGTGCGTCGATCGGCGTTGGAACCGTGACTATATAGACATTGCATTCCCGCAGTCGCTCGACATCATCACTGAAGTCGAGATGTTTTGCGCATCTTAGCTCATCGAATGAGACTTCTCGCGTGGTGTCGAGGCCATCGGTGAGCTGCAGGATTCGATGGGTATTGATGTCGAAACCCAGTGTCGGGTAACGCTTGCCGAATTCCACGGCCAGAGGCAAGCCGACATAGCCCAGTCCAATCACGCCAATACGAATAGAATCCAGCTTCAGGGTCAGGTCCATGATCCATTGTCCTTGTGGTAATCAGAAGTGGCTGTCCTTGGCCAGGGCCGCGGTCGAGAGATTGAGTTGAGTTGACACTACCTTTAGGGCTGTGGGCGTTGGTGTGGAAGCTCTTTGGCTGACTGGGTGCTTTTCCTTGTCAACGACTGCAGTCTCTGTTGGCGGATGTGCCGTTGTATCCCCGTATTGCTGGAGCCAAAGCAGGTCGGAAATGGGGTGGTTGGGGTGGTAATCGATAGGGGCTTCCAGCAACAATTCTCTGATAACCTCGTGCTGGACCTTGACCACAGCGTTATGCAAACGACGAAGGTAGGCTTCCAGGCGCGGCCACTCCCAGCAGGTTTCCCGTGCGGTCATGATCCGTGGATGTGCTGTCGATGTGGTATTGGTGCCGGTCAGCAGCTCCTCATAGAGCTTTTCCCCTGGGCGCAGGCCGCTATAGTGGATAGCGATGTCGCCATCTGTGCTGTCCTCGGTGATCAATTCCAAACCCGAAAGGCGAACCATTTGCTTTGCCAAATCGGCAATTTTGATCGGTTCACCCATGTCCAGAACGAACACATTCCCGCCACTACCCATTGCACCTGCCTGAATCACCAACTGAGCGGCTTCGGGGATAGTCATGAAGTAGCGCGTTATATTGGGGTGGGTCACCGTAATCGGTCCGCCATCGCGTATCTGGCGCCTGAACAACGGCACAACGGAGCCGGATGAGCCTAAGACATTGCCAAATCGAACCATGCAAAAACGCGTCTTTACCTGCTCACTGGACAGGGCCTGGCAGACAAGCTCTGCAAGACGCTTGGTTGTGCCCATGACATTGGTTGGCCGCACGGCTTTATCGGTCGAGATCAAAACGAAGGTTTCAACGCCGCACTCGATAGCTGCCTGCGCGGTCTTCAGTGTACCGAAAACATTATTACGGATGCCTTCGACCATGTTGTGTTCCACCATCGGCACGTGCTTGTAGGCGGCGGCATGATAGAGCGTCTGCACACCAAAGCTGCGCATGGTAAGCGTGAGGCGTGGCCGGTGCTGGACGGATACCAGCAGTGCCTTGATGGAAATATCGAGATGATGGCGTTCAGCGAGTGCCTTGATTTCTTGCTCCACCCGGTAAAGGGCATACTCACAGACGTCCAGCAGTAGAAGCTGGCGTGGCTGCTGTAGAAGAATCTGCCGGCTCAGCTCGGAACCTATCGAGCCGCCTGCTCCAGTCACCATTACAACCTTGCCCAAGATATTGGCCTGCATCAGTAACGGCTGCGGTGGCACGGGATCGCGTCCCAGGAGATCTTCGACGGTTACGTTGCGAATGTCGTTGATTCTCGCGCGTCCGGCGACAATGTCGGCCGTACCCGGCACGGTTTGCACGGGGATCATCAGTGGCTCTAGAGCACTCAAGACGGCCCGTCTCCTCGCCCTAGTCGCGCTGGGAATCGCCAATAGAATCCGCTCTACGCCGTAGTCATTGATAAGTTGGCCTACCTTTGCCGGGGAGTACACTTCCAGTCCCTCGACATGAGTGCCATGCATACCTCGCCAGTCATCCACAAAGGCCACCGGCACATGTTGATCGCTATGTTTCAGTGAATTTACCAAGTGGGCTCCGGCGGCCCCAGCGCCGTATATCACGACACGTGTTCGGTTCTTGATGCTTTCCCTTCTGTAGGCTGCGCGGAGCAGGTAACGGATACCGCCAATACTCACGAATGCCAGCAGGAAAAAGACGACGGAAATGGAGATGGGAGATGGCGTTCCCAGCGCGAAGCTAACGGTGATAAGTGTTACCGTCGTGGCGACCAGTCCTTGCAAAATGGTTTTTAGAGCGCGTTGGTTGATATATCGAATAACCGCGCGATAAAATCCCAGTCTGATAAAGAAGTAGATACTTACTGGAAGTGTGGTAAGAAATGCCAGCCAGATTTCCTTATCCAGTATCTTATCCCAATGTTCGAATTTAATCAGCATCGCTATCAAGAAGCTAAGCGTCAAGGAGGTAGAATCAACCATTATCTGGATGAGTCGCTTGTAAATACGAGGCAACCTGAAAATGTAATCAATTGATTTGTACACTGTTGCACCCTCATCCCTGTATTTTGTGCGACTATTGTTTCTTATTAAAGCGCATCGATTATAGTTATTGTATGAAATGTTTCTTTGCATTCAGCTTATAAAATACCGTCAGGCTTTATGTTGATGCATGGTGCTTACGCTTATTGTTACTTTCTGTTTCATTGTGATTTTGTGTTTCTTTATGATAATGGTCGTAAGGGGGCTTACCAAGATGATTTTTCTAGTCTGTTGATGACTGAAGGGATATGCATAAGCATTAGTTCTTTAATTTTTTTTGAGTAATGTTTTCTGTCATTCCTTTGCTTTCTATTAGTTCCTTGTTGCTATATTAGAGGTTTAATGCTCACTTATCTTTGCCGGCTTTCCGTTTTTTTAATACATTTGATGTGGGTGGTTAGGCGAGCGAATGATTGGCGGAGGTCATCTTGAGCGTTTCTAATTGGACTCAACCACGCTTATCATGAATTATCAGGACGCCCTTCAGGCTCCTCATCAGGGAATTGATATGAAGTTCTTGATTACGGGTATGGCAGGTTTCATCGGCTATTCAGTAGCTAAGCGGCTGGCCGGGAAAGGGCATCTGATTGTCGGGGTCGATAACCTCAATGATTACTATGATGTGTCGCTCAAGCAGGCACGGCTGGATGTCCTGTCGGAGTATGAGGATATCCTCTTCGTCAGACTGGATCTCTGTGATAGGGAGGGCATGACGCGACTGTTTTCAGAGCATAGCTTTGACAGGGTCATTCATCTCGCCGCTCAGGCGGGGGTGCGCTATTCACTGGATAATCCCTATGCCTATATCGATGCCAACCTGATGGGGTATCTCAATGTGCTTGAGTGCTCCCGGCATCATGGGGTGGGGCACCTCATTTATGCGTCATCCAGCTCAGTCTATGGCATGAACGAAACGGTCCCTTTTTCTACCCGGGACAATGTTGACCATCCGGTCAGCCTCTATGCGGCAACCAAAAAGGCCAACGAGCTGATGGCCCATACCTACTCTCACCTATATGACTTGCCTACCACGGGCTTACGGTTCTTCACGGTCTATGGGCCATGGGGACGACCAGACATGGCGATGTTCATGTTCACCAAAGCGATCCTGGAAGGGCGGTCCATTGATGTCTACAACCATGGTGATATGTCACGCGACTTCACCTACATCGATGATATCGTCGAGAGCATCATGCGCATTGTCAAGGTTGTGCCCCAGCGCGATAGTGCCTGGCATCCTACTCAAGCCAGTCCGGAGAGCAGCAGTGCTCCATATGCCCTTTATAACATCGGGCATGGAAACCCCGTCAGGCTGATGGACTTCATCCATGCGCTAGAAGAGGCGATCGGCAAGCGAGCCGCATGCAATTATCTTCCCATGCAGCCTGGTGATGTGCCGCATACCTATGCCGACACCGAGGCGCTCAACAAGGTGATCGATTATCAACCACGAGTAGGGGTCTGCGAGGGAGTCAAGCGATTTGTCGCTTGGTATCGCGAATATCATCGAGTGTGAGTTGTGTAATGGCTTATCCTGTTTGTAGGCTAAGTCGATGACTGCGTGGGTGTGGCAAGGGGTTAATAGCTGGCTGTTGTTTGCTTTCCTGGCGCTGTTGATCGTGGTGCCCATGGGATACGCGCTTGTGCCACTACTGTGTCTGGGCGTGTGTCTCGTAGCTGTGTCAGATGGCGCTTTGGGAGCAGGCTGGCGAATCTCACGGCTGGACTGGGAAGACGGTTTATGGTGCTTGGCACTGCTGGTTTTTGCTGCCAGCTGGCTTGGCGATGTCGCCCGGACACTGAAATGGCCGGAATCCGCCACGGGGAATGGCATAGGCATGCCGCTGTGGCCCATTTTGGGCGCTGTTTTGCTGATATGGTTACGCTGTCACGGCCCGACCGCGCGGCATTGGTGGCTGGGTCTTTCGAGCGGCGCTTTGGCAGCAGGCTTCATTGCGCTTTTTGAAAGACTGGTTCTTGCATACTCACGCGCCAGCAATAACATGAATGCTATCCCGTTTGGCAATTTGGCCTTGCTGCTTGGCTTTCTGTCCTGGCTGGCAGCGCTTTGGTGGATATATCGGCTACCCCAACCTCGTCGCTCCGATCACCGTTACTACCTTTTGCTATCTGTGGCTGGCGGCATGGCTGGCCTGTTGGCATCGTTGCTATCCGGTACACGCGGCGGCTGGTTGGCGATGCCATTACTCGCTTTGATGCTCTATGTGGCCTGGCACCAGATGCCCAGAAGAGAACGACCACGGTCGATAGCGCGATATGTAGGATGTGGAGCTCTGCTTTTGGCCGTCATGCTAGTGGCTGTTCCTCAAACGGGGGTCAGTCACCGTCTGGTCGCAGCTGTCGCCGACGCGCAAGAATACTGGCAAGGCGAAGATCGCGATGGATCTGTCGGCCTTCGCTTGGAGATGTGGTTCGGTGGTTTTCAGCTCTTTGCAGAGCGTCCATGGACAGGATGGGGAGAGGGTCGTCTGGAAGCCGCTCGAGATGCCTTGGTGGTGCGACATATCCTGCATCCCGGCGTCAGTTACTATGATCAACTGCACAGCGACATTATCGATACGGCGGCCCGCAGGGGAGTGCTGGGGCTCTTCAGTTTGGCGATGCTCTATGGAGTGCCTCTGTTCCTTTTCTCCCAACGGCTCAGAGTCTGCTTGCCTGGTGTGAGGATATTGGCCATAGCGGGCATAATGACGCCTTTGGCGTTCATGGTTTTCGGGCTTACGCAATCCATGCTCCGCGATGTGCACGGCCTGAGCGGCTACCTCGGCCTCAGCATCGGTTGCTGGGTGATACTGAGGCGCGAAGAGCAGCGTGGTTTGTACCAAGAAGGTGGCCGTTCCTGCCGGTGCTACATTGCCGGCGCCCCTGGCGGCGAGCCGCGATGAGCACGCTCATCACTGCTTTCGGCATGCTAGCGGGC
Source organism: Halomonas sp. YLGW01 (assembly GCF_014840935.1). Lineage (NCBI taxonomy): Bacteria > Pseudomonadati > Pseudomonadota > Gammaproteobacteria > Oceanospirillales > Halomonadaceae > Halomonas > Halomonas sp. YLGW01. The sequence goes on from NZ_CP062005.1 coordinate 1,554,067, forward strand.
ATTCTCCATACCCATTCTGGCCTTGCATGTGTACCATTCCTGCCCGAAACGGCATGTGACTGGGCGTAAGCGTTTGAGCGCGGGTCACCAGAGACTTACAGGTTATTTATTGGTAGGAGTAACGACATGAAGATCACCATTTTCGGCACGGGGTACGTGGGGCTGGTCACCGGGACCTGCCTGGCCGATGTGGGGCATGATGTCGTCTGCATGGATGTGGATGCCGACAAGATCGCCCGCCTGCATGAGGGCGAGATTCCGATTTTCGAGCCGGGGCTGGAAAGCATGGTGACCGCCAATGTGGCGGCGGGGCGGCTGCGCTTCACCACAGACTCGGCCGAGGCGGTAGCCCATGGGCGGCTGCAATTCATCGCCGTGGGTACGCCACCCGACGAGGACGGCAGCGCCGATCTCAAGTACGTGCTGGCGGTGGCCAAGACCATCGGCGAGCACATGGACGAGCATAAGGTCATCGTTGACAAGTCCACCGTGCCGGTGGGCACTGCCGATCGCGTGCGTGCCGCCGTCGCCAGCACCCTTGCCGAGCGTGGCGTGGAAATCGACTTCGATGTCTGCTCCAACCCGGAATTCCTCAAGGAAGGGGCGGCCATCGAGGACTTCAGTGGCGGCGCCCGCATCGTGGTCGGCACCGACTCCGAGCGCGTCAAGGCGCTGATGCGCGAGTGCTACAGCCCCTATAACCGCAACCATGAAAAGATGATGTTCATGGACGTGCGCGCTGCCGAGCTGACCAAGTATGCGGCCAATGCCATGCTAGCGACCAAGATCAGTTTCATGAACGAGATCGCCAATCTGGCCGAGCGCCTGGGCGCCGACGTCGAACAGGTGCGCCAGGGCATTGGCAGTGATCCGCGCATTGGTTATCACTTCATCTACCCAGGCTGCGGCTACGGCGGCTCATGCTTTCCCAAGGACGTCCAGGCGCTGGCACGCACCGCCGGCGAGGTCGACTATCCGGCCGACTTGCTCAATGCCGTCGAGAGTGTCAATCGCCGCCAGAAGAGCACCCTGTTTGCCAAGCTCAACCAGGCCTTCGATGGTGACCTGTCCGGCAAGACCATCGCCCTGTGGGGGCTGGCCTTCAAGCCCAACACCGATGACATGCGCGATGCGCCGAGCCGTGATGTCATGGAGGCCCTATGGGCCGCCGGTGCGAGGGTGCAGGCCTATGATCCGGAGGCCATGAAGGAATGTCGCCGGATCTATGGCGAACGCGATGACCTGGTACTGGTCGCCGATCGCATCCAGGCGGTGAAGGGTGCCGATGCGCTGGTGATCTGCACCGAGTGGAAGGAATTCCGCATTCTCGACTTCGATTGGCTGAAGGCGCAACTCGCCATGCCGGTGGTGGTGGATGGGCGCAACCTGTTCTCGCCGAAGGCGGTCAAGGATGCCGGGCTGATGTATTACGCCGTGGGGCGCGGTGATTCCCTAGCGTCCGCTTCAGCATGAGGGCAGAGGTCATCAGAAGACGCAAGGCGGCGATTGCGATTCGACAGGTGGAAAAGTCCACTGGTGCCAGTCGTGTCGCCTTGGCACAAGCGAAGCTCCTGAATGAGCTGGGGTTTGAGGTATCGCTACTGGTCGAGCGGGGCAATGCCGAGGTTATTGCGGATCATGGTGCCTCGATCGTTAAGATGTGGCGTTGGCCCTTCAAGGGCGCCTTTCGGAGATTCTGGTTCAATCGGCGGGTTCAGGCCTGGCGTCGCCGGCATCGTCCGGATGTCTTGCTAAGCCATGGCGACTGTGAAACCTCGGATACCGTCTATGTGCATAACTGCGTTCATTTGGCTGAACACTATATTCGTGGGCGTAAGCTCCCTGGGGGGCATGAGGTTGCATCGATCCATGATCATGTGCTCGGCGGCGGCAAATTCCGTCAGGTGGTTGTCAACTCTCGTTTGATGGGCAATGAGCTGTCGCATCGTTATGGGATTGATCCTGCCAAAATCGAGGTCAGCTATCCGGGGTACGATCCGCACCAGTTCAACGTTCAGCACGCCCGCGCTGAACGAGCCCTCAAGCGCCAAGAACTGGGCGTGACCGAGGGTGAAAAGTTAATCGGTCTCGTTACGTCGGGGAACTTCGCCAAGCGCAACGTCGCCGGCTTCATCGAGATGGCAGCCGAACTACAGCGCCGGTATCCGGGACGTTACCGCTTCTTGGTGGTTGGAAAAGACAAGTCGACCAAATATCAGCAGCAGGCACTCGATTCGGGGGTCGCCGACCGTTTCGTCTGGCGCTCGATGGTGCCTGACGTAGAGACTGTCTTTGGCTCACTAGATCTGTTCGTCCTGCCCGCCCACATTGAAGAGTTTGGTTTGGTAGTGGCGGAGGCTATGGCTTGCGGGACCCGCGTACTGGTTTCTGATCGTGTCGGAGCTTCTGAGTTGCTGAAAGATAACCATCCCGATCTAGTGATGCAGCATGAAGCGGACTGTGATGATTGGGCAACGAGGATTGCGTCCTTGGTCGACAGTGAAGACCTATCCAATGGGGATGTACTTGCCAGCTATGTTCAACAATTCTCCTATCTAGCACAACGAGAAAAACTAAGGGCCAGCCTGCAACGCTTGGCTACCGAGGGAAACAACAATACCGATTACTAAGCCCTGGCTGGGGAGGTTCTGCTGGCTGGGCTTTTGCAAGTAAAAGAAAATGCTGGCGAATTGATCCCTTTTCGCCGCCTTGTGCGGAAGCTTTCAGTGCATGATGGTATAAACCTCATTGCACTGAAAGCCTCCCAACTGCCATGTCCGAGATGCGTTCAACCGCTTTACCTGCGGCCAGATCCCCCAAGCTGTTAAGACGCCAGATGATCGTCAGCAACCGTTTCCTAGGGCTCCATCAGCTAGTGCTGGGAGCGATCCTATCTCCTCTATCGTGTGGGGAACGCAGGCGCTCCAGAATCAGTCCTGGCAATGGTGGTGGATACCGCTGGCCATTGCAGCCGGTTGGGGGCTGGTTGAGCTGCTCTTCTTGCCGAGACGGCTAGCGATCCATCGCCTGGCCGTGAAGGAAAGCCGTGACGAAGTCACCTATCTGGCCCTGAAGCATGGCGTGGCACTTCAGGAGATCAGGCTCACCGACAAGGAAGTCGAGGGTAAGCCTGATTAGGGCTATTCGACCACATTCACCGTGATGGTGGAGGACCAGTCGGGGCCATAGGAGCGGTGCTCGCCATCGGCGAACTGAAGCGTCAGCGTGTGTTCGCCCGGTGACAGGCTGAGCTCGTGACTGGTCTGACCGCCGCCGAAGTGGATATGGGCATCGTCGGCGGGAATCACCTCTCCCTTGGCCACCGGCCCTGCGTCAATGATCAGGTGATGGTGGCCGGTACTCTCCTCGATGGTGCCCGCGGGCTGCACATGCATGCCCATCACCTCCATTTCCACCTGTATCGGGTTTGATACTTCAGCACCGTCCTCAGGGCTTGCAAACCCGACGCCCTCCATGGCGATTGCCGGTACGGCCAGCATCGTCAGTGCCAGTGCAGCCAGCCAGCGGCCGCATCTTTGGTTCAGTGTCTTCATCTCGGCATCCCCCAGCGTGTCATGGTCCAGCACAGCATGATGGCATCTTGCTGGTTGAGACACAGCAAGATGCCTGCCTGCACTCAGCGTAGCCGTTTTATGCTGCACCGTTCAGTCCTCGTTCAGCCCCAGAAGGCAGGGAGAGGCCGCTGGCTTATTCATGAATAACCCTTGTCGGGCGCCTCAGCGATCGGCTTGGCCGAATGCAGTGGCGGCGGCTTGCGGATCTGCTTGACCGCAGATCGCAGAGATGACCGCCAGTCCATCGGCGCCTGCTTGCCTGACGGCCTTCACGTGATCTGCGTTCAAGCCGCCGATGGCCACCGTGGGCAACACACTGGCCGTCGCCAGGGCGGCGAGCCCCTCCATTCCGAGTGGCGGTGCATGATCCTGCTTGGTCGAGGTGGCGAATACCGGGCCCAGGCCAAGGTAATCGAGCGGCTCGGGATCCAGAGTTGCAAGCTGAGTGCAGTTTTCGACCGACAGCCCCAGAATGGCTCGAGGGCCCAGGCACCGACGCGCCTCGGCCACGTCACCGTCTCCCTGGCCGATATGTAGGCCATCTGCCTTGGCGGCGAGGGCAACTTCCAGGCGGTCGTTGATGATCAAGGGGACACCAGTACCCTGAAGCGCTGTCATCAGTGTGCGGGCCTGGGCGGTGAGCTCGGTATCGGTGGCGGTCTTGTCACGCAGCTGAATCATCGTGACCCCGCCACGTACGGCGCCAAGCACGGTGTCGATGAGCCCTGCCTGGGCGCATAGCTCGGCATCGGTGACCAGGTAAAGGGACAAGTCGAATGCCTTCGATGGATGATGATTAGACATGTTCGATCTCCAGGTGACGCCCTGACAGTGCGCCGGCGTCGAGGCCATGCAAGGCGTCGAGAAAGGCCACCGAGAAACTGCCGGGTCCCTTGGCGTCCTTGCCGGCCCGTTCGCCGGCGGCGGCATAGCCGTCAAGGGCCGCGACGGTGGCGGCAAAGATGTCCTCGGCATCGGCGATGAAGGCTGCGACGACGCCGGTTAGCGAGCACCCCAGGGTCGTGACCTTGGGCATGAGTGGATGGCCTCCCTCGATCCTTGCCAGGCGCTGGCCGTCGGTCACGATATCCTGTTCCCCGGTGACGGCGACAACGGCGCCGGTCTGCCGCGCCAGCTGAAGGGCGGCGTCGAGCGCGCTATCGGCAGCGTCGGTGCTGTCGACGCCTCGTCCGCCCGAGCTCTGATTCACCAGCGCCATGATTTCCGAGGCATTGCCGCGGATCACTGTGGGGGACAGAGCGACCAGCTGACGGGCCGTCTGGCGGCGGTAAGTGGTGGCGCCGACCGCGACCGGGTCCAGCACCCAGGGCGTGCCGGTAGTCTGGGCGGCGCTGGCGGCCTCGATCATGGCATCGACCCAGTGCGGTGACAGGGTGCCGATGTTGATGGTCAAGGCCTGGGCGAGGCCGGCGAATTCACCGGCTTCCTCGCGCGCATGCACCATGGCTGGAGAGGCGCCGATCGCCAACAGGACGTTGGCCATGGAATTCATGGCGACGAAGTTGGTGATGTTGTGGATCAGCGGCGACGTTTCGCGCACGCGTGCTAGGTGAAGAGCAGGATTCACTGTGGTCATCATGGGCCTCCATCGCGGAGGCGACCGTGGGCAGAGGCTGGATGAGCCTGCCACACGACTCCCTCCGCCGGCATTATCCGGGTCAGGTTCGAAGGGTGCCTCTCAGCCGGCGAGCACCGGCGCCCCTGTCATCAAGAAAAGGTACTATCCCCGCCGACTGCCTGGCTGTAAAGCCCGCAGCGATTCAGCCGGAGGACGGCGCCAGGCCGGCGGCCTCGACCAGTGCCCGGGTGTAAGGGGTCTGAGGATCACCCAGCACCTGCTCGCTTAAGCCTTCCTCGAGCACCTCGCCGTCCTTCATCACCATCACCCGGTGAGCCATGGTGCGCACCACGGCCAGATCATGACTGATGAACAGGTAGCTCAGTCCGCGTCGTGCCTGCAGGTCACGCAGCAGTTCGACCAACTGCTTCTGTACGGTGCGATCCAGCGCCGAGGTGGGTTCGTCGAGCACCACCAGTTCCGGCTCGAGGATGATCGCCCGGGCCACGGCGATGCGCTGGCGCTGACCGCCGGAGAACTCATGCGGGTAGCGGGAGGCACAGTCGGCGGGCAGCCCGACCTCGAGCAGCGTCGCCTGAACGCGCCGCTCGACTTCGGCATCCTCGAGCTCGGGGTGATGAAAGCGCAGCCCCTCGCTGATGATCCTGGCCACCGGCAGGCGCGGTGAAAGCGAGCCATAGGGATCCTGGAAGACAATCTGAAAGCGTCGGCGTTGCTTGCGCAGGGCCGTGCCGCTGAGCGTGTCCAGGCGCGCTCCTGAGAAGTCGATCTCGCCATCGCTTGCGATCAGGCGCAGCAGCGCCATGGCGAGGGTGGTCTTGCCGGAACCGGACTCACCGACGATGCCGAGGGTCTCGCCGCGGCGCAGGGTCAGATCAAGTGGCTCCACGGCCACGAAGGGCGCCGGGGTCTTGGCGAAGAGGCGCTTGGAGCGCGAGAAGGCCACGCGCAAGCCCCGTGCGGCGAGCAGCACGGGCGGTGTGTCGAGTGGCAGTGGGCGGCCGCGAGGCTCGGCATCCAGCAGGGTGCGGGTATAACGACTCTGGGGATCACGGAAGACCCGCTCCACCGGACCGGTTTCCTGTTCGCGCCCCTGATAGAGCACGCAGACCCGATCGGCATGACGGCGTACCAGGTTCAGGTCATGGGTGATCAGCAGCATGCCCATGCCATGGCGCTCGCGAAGCTCCCTGAGCAGGGCGAGGATATCCTGCTGCACGGTGACATCCAGCGCCGTGGTGGGCTCATCGGCGATCAGGAGATCCGGTTCATTGGCGATCGCCATGGCAATCATGACGCGCTGGCGCTGGCCGCCGGACAGCTGATGGGGCCAGGCATCGAGCAGCTCATCGGGGCGCGGCAGCTTGACCTGGATAAGAAGATCGCGGGCTCGTGCGCGGGCGGCCTTGCCGCTGAGGCCCTGATGCAGGCGCAGGCTCTCGCCAATCTGTTTCTCGACGGTGTGCAGTGGGTTCAGCGAGGTCATGGGCTCCTGAAAGACGAAGCCGACCCGACTGCCCAGCAAGCCCTGCCAGTCTCGCCGCTTCAGCGTCGCCAGGTCCGTGTCACCGAGTCGGCGAGAACCGTTGACGCTTGCGTTGTCGGGCAGCAGGTTCATGGCCCCCAGGGCGCTGACTGACTTGCCGGAGCCGGATTCACCGACCAGGGCCACGGCCTCACCCGCGTGGACGGTGAGTGACAGCGCGTCGACGACCGTCTGGCCGTCGAAGCCGATGCTCAGGTCATCCAGGCGCAGCAGGGGGCGGGCGTGATGGGGGGGGATAGACATCGTCTCAGGCATCGTCCGTGCTCCTGATGGCGGCCGGGGTGGTCGCGGGCGTGGCGGTCGCCTTGGGGCTCGCCTGGATGTGGCGCGGGTCGAAGGCATCGCGAAGGCCTTCGCCGATGAATACCAGCAGCGAGAGCATCAGCGACAGGCTGACGAAGGCGGTGATGCCGAGCCAAGGTGCCTGCAGGTTGTTCTTGCCCTGCGCCACCAGCTCGCCCAGCGACGGCGATCCAGGCGGCAGACCGAAGCCAAGGAAGTCCAGTGCGGTCAGTGTGGTAATGGCGCCGGTGAACAGAAACGGAATGAACGTCAGGGTGGCGACCATGGCATTGGGCAGTACATGGCGCCACATGATCAGGTAGGAGGGCAGGCCCATGGCCTTGGCGGCGCGCACGTATTCGAGATTGCGGGCGCGCAGGAACTCGGCGCGCACCACATCGACGAGCCCCAGCCAGGAGAACAGTAGCATGATGCCGAGCAGCCACCACAAATTGGGCTCCACCAGGCTTGCCAGGATGATCAGCAGGAACAGCACCGGCAACCCTGACCAGATCTCGATCAGGCGTTGGCCTATCAGGTCGACCTTACCGCCGAAGTAGCCCTGCACGCCGCCGATGACCACCCCCATCGCCAGCGAGCCGATGGTCAGCACCAGCGCGAAGACCACCGATAGCCGGAAGCCATAGATCACCCGGGCCAGTACATCGCGCCCCTGGTCGTCGGTGCCCAGCCAGTGACGCCCATCCGGCGAGGAGGGAGCCGGCCGGCTCAGCTCCATGTCCAGGGTCTGGTAGGAATAGGGGATCGGCGGCCATAGCATCCAGCCGTCTGCCTCGATGGCCTCGCGCACATAGGGGTCCCGGTAGTCGGTGGCGGTGGGCAGAAAACCGCCGAATTCGGTTTCCGGGTAGTCGACCAGCAGCGGGACGTACCAGTCGCCCTGATAGCGCATGACCAGTGGCTTGTCGTTGGCGATCAACTCGGCACCGAGGCTCAGGATGAACATGCAAAGGAACAACCAAAGCGACAGCCGAGCGCGGCGGTTGCCGCTGAAGACGGCCAGGCGGCGGCGCGTGATCGGCGACAGTGACTGATGAAAGCGGGTGAAGAGCGTCATCAGGCCTCCCTGGTCGCGAAATCGATGCGCGGGTCGACCCACACGTAGGTCAGGTCGGAGATCAGTTTAAGGATCAGTCCGATCAGGGTGTACAGGTAGAGGGTGCCGAAGATCACCGGGTAGTCGCGTTGCATCACGGCCTCGAAGCCCAGCAGACCGAGGCCGTTCAGGGAGAAGATGACCTCGATCAACAGCGAGCCGGTGAAGAAGATGCCGATCAGCGCCGAGGGCAGCCCGGCGATGATGATCAGCATGGCGTTGCGAAAGACGTGGCCGTAGAGCACCTGGCGGTCGCTGGCGCCCTTGGCCCGCGCGGTAAGCACGTACTGCTTGTGAATCTCATCGAGAAAGCTGTTCTTGGTTAGCATGGTCAGGGTGGCGAAGCTGCCGATGGCGGAGGCCAGCACCGGCAATGAGATATGCCAGAAGTAGTCCTTGATCTTGCCCCAGGTCGAAAGCGTATCGAAGTCCGGTGAGGTCAGGCCACGCAGCGGAAAGACATCGAAGTAGCTGCCGCCGGCGAACAGCACGATCAGGAGGATCGCGAACAGGAAACCGGGAATCGCATAGCCGACGATCACCAGGCCCGAGGTCCAGACATCGAAGGGCGAGCCGTGGCGCAGGGCCTTGCGTACCCCCAGCGGAATCGAGATCAAGTAGACCAGCAGGGTCGTCCAGAGCCCCAATGAGATCGAGACCGGCAATCGTTCGATCATCAACTCGATGACCGGGCGGTCGCGGAAGAAACTCTCGCCGAAGTCGAAGGTGGCGTAATCGCCCAGCATGTCGAGGAAACGCTCATGCGCGGGCTTGTCGAAGCCGAACTGCTCCTCGAGCTGGGCGATGAAGCGCTCCTCGACGCCCCGCGAGCCGCGGGACTCACCTTGGATGCGATCGCCCCCTCCGCCCTCCAGGCGGGTGCTGGCCGAACTGTCCAGGCCCTGGAAGCGGGCCAGCATCTGGTCGATGGGGCCGCCGGGCGCGGCCTGAACGATCACGAAGTTGAGCAGCAGGATCCCCAGCAGGGTGGGAATCATCAGCAGCAGGCGGCGCAGGACGTAGGCGGCCACGGTGAGTCCTTATGAATGTGTCGGTAGTGCGTGGTACTTGCGTGGTTCAGGCGGCCCGGGCGCGTCGCAGGGGCCGCCATGGGCCATGGCTCTTCAGTTCTTCAGATATGTGGGTCAGCGGCTGCGTTGGCGCTTTCGAATCTCGATTGCCCGGTCCGGATCTACCCACCAGGCGGCCAGGTCCAGATTGTATTCCGGAAACGGCTGAGGATAGGCGAACATGTCCCACAGTGCGATCCGCGTCTTGTCGAGGTGCCACTGGGGCACCACATAGTGTCCATGGCGAAGGACCCTGTCCAGGGCTCGGGCGGCGGTATTCAGCGCCTCGCGGCTGTCGGCGCGAATCAGGGTCTCGACCAGGGAATCGATCACCGGGTTTTCCAGGCCGATGAGGTTGCGGCTCTGAGGCTTGTGGGCATAGGCGCTGGTCCAGAACTCGCGTTGCTCGTTACCGGGATTGTTCGATTGCGGGAAGCTGCCGACGATCATGTCGTAATCGAAGCTGCGCAGCCGGTTCAGGTACTGGTTGACGTCGACGATACGGATGTCGCCATCAACGCCGAGCCGGGCCAGGTTGCGCAGTAGCGGCTGGACGACCCGTTCGAACTGGGTGTCGTAGAGCAGGACCTCGAGGCGCAGCGGCTCGCCGGTCTCCACCTGCGTCATTACCCCGTCGCGCACCACATAGCCGGCCTCATTCAAGAGCTCCAGGGCCTTGGCCAGGCGCGGGCGGAGCTTCTCGGGTTCTTCGAGCGGCAGCGGGGTCTCGAAGACGGCCGCGGGCAGCTGGTCCCGGTGGGGCTCGAGGAGTGCCAGCTCGTCCACTGAGGGCAGGGCCGTGGCCGCCATCGGTGAATTCTCGAAGAAGCTTTCGGTGCGCTCGTAGGCGCCATAGAAGAGGTTGTCATTGAGCCAGGGAAAGTCGAAGGCCAGGTTGATGGCCTCGCGCACCTGTGGGTCCTGGAAGGTCTCGCGGCGCAGGTTCATCACATAGGCCTGCATACCGGAGGGCTGGCCGTCGGGAATGTTCAATTGCTTGACCAGGCCGTTTTCGGCGGCCGGGAAGTCATAGGCGGTGGCCCATTGGCGGGCGCTGGATTCGATCCGCATGTCCAGATTGCCGGCCTTGAAGGCTTCCAGGGCCACGGTCTGATCCCGATAGTAGTCATAGACCAGCTCGTCGATATTGTGGCGGCCCTGATTGACCGGCAGGTCCTTGCCCCAATAGTCCTCGACCCGCGCATAGACGATGCGTCGGCCTGGCTGCACCTCGCTGATGCGATAGGGCCCGGAGCCCAGCAGAGGGTCCAGCGTCGTGGCGGTGAAGTCGCGCTCTGCCCAGTAGTGCTCGGGCAGGATCGGCAGCTGACCGATGATCAGCGGCAGCTCCCGGGAGTTGTTCGGGGCGAACTCGAAGCGGACGGTGTCGTCATCCAGCGCCCGGACCTCGGTGACGTCCGCGTAGTAGGCCGCATAGAAGGGCTGTCCCTGTTCGGTCAGGGTCTCGAAGCTGAACACCACGTCGCTGGCCTCGACCGGCTCACCGTCGTGGAAGCGGGCCTCGGGGCGCAGGTCGAACTCGATCCAGCGTCGCTCCGGGTCCAGTCGCATGCCCTCTGCCAAGAGGCCATAACTCGAAAAGGTCTCGTCGGGGTTGCCCTGGAGCAGGGTGTCGTAGATCTGGCTCAGGTCGGCGGCGGCGGTGCCACGCACGATGAAGGGGTTGGTGGAATCGAAACTGCCGCCGATCGCCGCCCGCAGCAGGCTTCCGCCCTTGGGGGCGGCGGGATTGACGTAGGGGAAGTGGCTAAAGTCTTCCGGCAGAGCAGGCTCACCATAGAGCGCCAGGCCATGCACTGTGGCGACCGGAGAGGACGCCTGGGCAAAAGCGGGCAAGAGCAGGGCGACGGCGGCGAGCCATGGGCCCATCGAGCGACCGCTGCTCGAGTGGGCGCGGAGAGGCAGAGAGGCAGTGATCATCGGTGACGTCCTTGAATCCGGTCAGGCGGCTACGGGTCTGGTGACCCGAGCCCAGCGGATAAGGTGTCAGCCCATGCGTGACTTGTAAACTCTGCCGACCGCTGACGCCGGGGAAAGGTCGTAAATTCGCCTCGGGCGCCCTAGCCGTTGGAGGCGAGGATGGTCTGGTCGGGGATGTAGAGCGTCTGACCGGCGCGAATCATGTCGCCGCTGAGGCCATTTCGCTGGCGAAGGGATGCCAGGCTGACGTTGTGCTGGTCGGCGATGACCGAGAGGTTGTCGCCACTGCGCACCACGTAGCGCACGGCTCCGGTAGAGACATTATCCAGGTTGGCCAGCAGGGTGTCCTTGGCATCGGCCGGCACCACCAGTTCCGGGGTGTAGGCCGGGTCCGCGAAGCCATCCAGGTGGCCGGGATTGAGTGCCGCGAGTCGACGCGGGCTGACGTCCGCCATCTCGGCCAGGCGCTCGAGGCTCAGGGGGACATCGACCTCCACTGCGGCGACGGCAGGGGTGTTGTCGATGGTCGGTAGCGACAGCGCATAGCGCTCGGGATCATTGATGATCGCCGAGATCGCCAGCAGCTTGGGGACATAGTCCATGGTCTCGCCCGGCAGGCGCAGGTGCCAGTAATCGGTGGGTTCGCCGCGGCTCGCGGCGGCGCGGCGTGCCCTGTTGACGGTGCCGGCACCGGCGTTATAGGCCGCCAGCGACAGCTCCATGTCGCCCTCGTACCACTGATCGGCCTGTCCCTCGAGGTAGTCGAGCGCCGCCTCGGTGGCGGCGACCACGTCGAGGCGGCCGTCATAACCCCGAGTGCGAGTCAGCCCCAGGGCATCACCGGTGCGCGGCATGAACTGCCATAGCCCGGAGGCGCCGCGATGGCTGCGCGCCCGGGTATCGAAGGCGCTTTCGATGAAGGGCAGCAGGGCGATCTCGCCGGGCAGGCCTCGTGCTTCGACACGACTGGTAATCCAGTGCATCCAGGGGCGTGAGCGCTCGATGATATCGGCAATGCTCTCGGGGTGCGCCTGATAATGGTCGATCCACTCCTGAACGCGGGGATGATCGATCTCGTCCTGCCAGGCGAAGCGCTGGCGCAGGATGTCCCAGAATCCTTGAGGCTCCAGGACCAGCGCATCCCAGAAGTGCATTGCCGGCTGCTCATTGGCCTTGAGGGTTGTCGGGCGGTCGTCGTCGGTGCGCGGGCTCTGGCCAGGATGATAGGTGCTGGCCTTGGCGGCTACGGCGGCCAGGGTCAGGCTGCTAATGATAAGGGTGCCGGCCAGGCCAATGGCCCGGCGACGTGCGGTGATGTAGGTTGACATAGAGCTAGGCGTCCTCGTGGGCGCAGTGGTGAAGCGTCCAGGGGCTGATGGGTCGGGGCCGGGATGCGTCAGAACGCATCCTTCCAGGCGCGAAGGGTGGCGAAGGTGGCGAGCGGCGTGTCGGCATCGCCCTGGGTGGCAGCGGCCCGCTGAACGCCGGGCTGGTCGCTGCGCAGGAACGGGTTGATCTGCAGCTCGCGGGCCATGTTGCTGGGCAGCGTCGGGCGCTCCAGCTCTCGCGCCCGCTGGCAGTCACGCTGGTAGGCATCCAGCAGGGCATTGTCGGGATCGGCTGCCTTGGCGAAACGCAGGTTGGCTAGGGTGTATTCGTGAGCGGCGAACACCAGCGTGTCGCCGGGCAAGGCGGACAGGCGCGACAGCGAGGCATGCATCTGCTCGGCGGTGCCCTCGAACATGCGACCGCAGCCGCCGGAGAATAGGGTGTCGCCGCACAACAGCAGGGGAGGGACGCCGGCGGCAAAGAAGGCGATGTGATCCAAGGTGTGGCCGGGAACCGCCATCACCTCGAAGCGACGCCCCATCACCAGGCATTCGTCCCCATCACTAAGCCGCTCGTCGATGCCGTCGATGCGCGGGTTATCCGGGCCGATGACGCGAGGACGGTAGCGCTGGATCAGCTCGGGCAGGCCGCCGGTATGGTCCGGATGATGATGGGTGATCAGGATGGTGGCGAGGGTCAGGCCCTCGCGCTCCAGGGTTTCGATTACCGGCGCCGCATCGCCCGGGTCGACAACGGCTACCTTGTCGCTGGTGTCCTGGCGAAGGAGCCAAATGTAGTTGTCGTTGAAGGCCGGGATCGGTGTCACGCTCAGCATGGAATAGGTCCTCGAATATGGCTGCATCAATTCAGGCGGCTCGTGCTGCTATGTTGTGCTCAGCAGTTGCGAACAGGGAGCCTGACGCGCATGGTGAGGGCGAGGGTCGCCATCTTGCATGAGCCGGCCAGGGATCAGCGCTGTTCGTCATCATCCTGATTGCGCCATGACGGTACCGTCATGGCGTATCTGCCATAATTCCTGACAAGACTACTCGAGAGCGATGCCTGTTAACGGTGTCAACGAAGCTTCAGATCGGTCAGGGTCACGGGCAAAATCGCGATGATCCGATGGATCTGGCGCCTTTTTGACAGGCCATCCGAGACTTGAGCGGGATGGCGGTCGCCACAAATGGGCAACACTTTGGAGGCTTCGACATAGCGTGTCAAATTCATCCGACCCGATAGCCTTGGCTACTCTGGTCCGAGAGGCCCGCCGCTACTGGTCCAGCGCGGATGGCCGAGCCCATTGGGCCGCCGAGCGTGCCTGCCTGGGGCCGGTGTGCGAGCGCCTGTTCGGTACTCACAGCCTGGAGCTGGGCATGGCCCCAAGGCTCACGGACATGTGCCCGATCACCCATGCCATGCAGTGGTCACCGACGCGAGAGCTGGCCGATCAGCCGGCGACGCTGGTGTGCGCGCCGGATCAGTTGCCGCTTCCGGACGAGGCGCTGTCGCTGGTGCTGGTCCATCATCTGCTGGAAGTGGTGGACGATCCTCATCATGTCCTTCAGGAAGCGGCCCGGGTCACGGCGGATGATGGGCGTCTCCTGATCTTCGGTTGGGCGCCACAGGGCGTGTCAGGCTGGAACCGAGTGTTGCCGAACAGGCGACGGCAGTTGCCCTGGCGCGGGCAGTGGCGCACGCCGGGGAGGCTCAAGGACTGGCTGGCATTTGTCGACTTCGAGATCGAGCGGGTAGACTACTGCGGTTTTCACTGGCCGGGCAGCGCACCTCGCAATACCGGCCTCGAGGCCCTGGGCCGCCGCTATAACCTGCCGCTCGGGGATACGTTCATGATACGTGCCCGCCGCCGTTCTCGGCTGGCGAATGTCCAGCGACCGCGACTGACGCTGGGCTCCTCGCTCGGCGCCGCAACCGTGGGTCGGGCGACCGGGCTGGCGCGACAACCCGACAGGATGACCGAGGGTGACTGACACCGCATTGCCGAGCGTGACGATCTATACCGATGGAGCCTGCCGCGGAAACCCCGGCCCCGGGGGGTGGGGGGCGCTGTTGCAGAGCGGTGATCACGAGAAACGGCTCAAGGGATTCGAGGCCAGAACCACCAACAACCGCATGGAGCTGATGGCGGCGATCATGGCTTTGCGTGAGCTTAAGCGCGAGTGTGAGGTGGCGCTCTGGACCGACTCCCAGTACCTCCGCAAGGGCATCACCGAGTGGATCCATGGTTGGCAGAAGCGCGGCTGGAAGACGGCGTCGCGTCAGCCGGTGAAGAACGCCGAGCTCTGGCAGGAATTGCTGGAAGAGACGCATCGACACCGTATCGCCTGGCACTGGGTCAAGGGCCACAGCGGCCATCCCGGCAACGAGGCCGCGGATGCCCTGGCCAACGAGGCCATCGACGAGCACCAGGCCGCCCGCGCCTGACGACGATCACCAGCGTTTCGGCCTTATTCATCACAGACTCCGTGCGACCTCTTTTTCTATCCTGTCAGCCCTCTGCCGCTGGCCTTCAAGTTCGCCCCTACATTAGAGAGATATCATGCGTCAGATCATTCTGGATACCGAGACGACCGGCATCGATCCGCGGGATGGCCACCGCCTGATCGAGATCGGGGGCGTGGAGATGATCAATCGGCGCCTGACCGGGCGGACCTATCATCAGTTCATCAATCCGGAGCGGGCGATCGAGGAAGAGGCGATCGGCATTCACGGCATCACCAACGAGCGTGTCGCCGACGAGCCGGTGTTTGCTGCCATCGCAGATGAGTTCTGGGCCTTCATCGAGGGCGCCGAACTGGTGATTCACAACGCACCCTTCGATGTGGGCTTCATCGATCACGAGCTGTCGCTGCTCAACGCCAAGCGTGGCTCCTCGCTGGGGCCAGTGGCCGAGCATTGCCGAATCCTCGATACGCTGGTCATGGCGCGCAAGATGCACCCCGGGCAGCGCAATAGCCTGGATGCCCTGTGCAAGCGATACCAGATCGACAATGGCCACCGCGTGCTGCACGGGGCGCTGCTGGATGCC